>JAPOGE010000009.1 GCA_028283345.1 Candidatus Poseidoniales archaeon | reverse complement strand
TGCCATCAGAATCCCAAGCCCCTCGACCGCGATGAGGAACTGTATCTGTTTATCCATAATCTCATCATATGCTTTGTTCTGATCCGCCATCAGAGTAATCCCCTCTGAAATCGCTCCGAGTTCCGAATCGACCTCGACCCCTTCAGGCAGGTCGAGCAGCACAGAAGTCGCATTCAGTCCGACCTCTGCAGACAGATCTGACCGATGTAGGTAGACCGTGCGGAATATCTCACCCTTGGTTATCCCCGTAACCTTGACCTCCTTAGAGATGGACCCAAACATCATGGTCGGCTGATCTCCAATCTTCCAACCAAGGAATTCACTTGACCCTTCATCGATCAGGACTTGAGTGACTGTGGCATTCGCGACGGGGAATGACCCCTCTTTGAGTTTGACATGAATCATACCGGTAGGGGAATCGGTCGAGGAGAATTGGTCCAATCCATTCACCGAGAGCAGGCGTGAATCACTCTCTGCCGGACTTCCGGGATACTGCAATAACAGTTCGTAGGAGACACCTTTGCTCTGTGCCCATTGGATAATCTCATCCTCGCCACCCTCTGGTGCATTCACTCGAGCATCCCAGGTTTCTCTCTCAGCCCCGAACATAACATCAAACGAGCCCATCATCAGAAGCATCGACCCGAAGATCAACATCGAGAGTCCTACTGCGAGGAATGTGAATGCCAAGCGAACCGGTTTGCGGATGCTTGAACGGATAGTGAGGCCAACGGTAGCGGGCATTCTGGCCGTCCATCTCTGAATCCTTCTCGAGGACAACCTGACCTCGTGCTGACCTAGCATCACTTCCAAGGGCTGCATCTGTGCTGCCTGCCAAGCGGGGCGGATTCCCGAGAGCAGGACGATGACCATTACGATCACCACATTGAGGATGACGAGGGATGGGGGAACTGAATAACCGATTATTGGGATTCCCATGATGTCCTCGTACATGCCAAGCATGGCTGGTGCACCGACCCACACGCCAAGAGTCGTACCAATGGCCACACCGACAGAACCGATGATCATTGGTGCGAGGATGTATCCTGGCATGATGGACCTGCGGGGAACCCCTAAGGTCCTAAGAACAGCAATCTCCTTGGCTTGAGATTGAATCAGTCTTTGCAGACTGAGGAAGATGGTGATGCCTGCTACCACAGCAATCATACCGGTCACGTAGGGATACATCTTGTTTACACCCTCAGCATCGGCGCGGAGCAATTCGACAGAGTAGATGCCAGATTGGTCATACACCGAGATCGGGTCGTCGGATTTCGCGCTCACAATCTCCAAAATCCAAGCCTTCACCGCGTTCAACTCCACCCCCTCGACCGCATCGGTCGATTGGAGATCATAGGGTGGTGTTCCTTTGACGTCGATCAGTATTCTGTTTGAAGAACCTGCACTTCGGTTGGCCAATACCTCCAGACCGCTTGCAGAAAGGTATCCGGTTGCGAAAGTGCCTGCAGAGGCGGGGTAAAGCGCACCCTCCTCAGCGAAGTACAGGTGATTGGAATACAGGCCGATGCCGACGACAGTAAAATTCATCCTTCCTGCACCTGCAGCAATCGAGATGCTTTCACCAACATCGATTCCCATTCCAGAAGCCGCGTGTGCATCGAGCACGATCTCGTCGGATGCGGCAGCTAGGCGACCCGAGCAGCAATCATGCTCTGGCATCCACACCCTGTCGACCTTGCCTTCGTCGATTCCATACCACACCGCGTGGACCATGTCCTCAGACCCATTATCCAGTTGATTGAACATCAATCCCTCCAAGGTGAGCCTAGGTTCACAGAATTCCAATTCCAGTTCGGGGTTCGACCATTCATCCCTGATCGCCTGACATAGACCTTCTGAAGTCGAGCCGTTCCAGACCCTACCTGGATTCTCCACCACTACATCAGCGAGATTGATTCGGCCTTCTTCATCGGAATAGATGTCATCATACATCGTGGTCGCGGCAGTCCCATAAGCACCGAAGGAGATGCCGGCGAACACTCCGACAGCGATCATCAGTACAACTGCGGAAAGGCGCAGTTTGGTGCGCCATAGGCTGCGCATCAGTCTCTTTGTCAGGAGCATCGACACCTATTTACCCCCCATCATCACAAATCCATTTTCTCATCCGACGTGACTATTCCACTATCCAATCGCACGACTCTGGTCGCATACTTCGACAATGATTCATCGTGAGTGACCATCACCGTGGTGATGTTCTCTGATTCGCATGCCTTGACGAGTACTTCCATCACCATCGCGGTCGTCTTGGAGTCCAGATTTCCAGTCAACTCGTCACCGAGAAGGAGTTTCGGGGCCTTAGCAAGACTTCGAGCAATTGCTACACGTTGCTGCTGTCCACCACTCATCTCTGCTGGGAAGCGGTCGACTTCGCCCTCAAGGCCAACCAATCTCAGCAACTCTCTCGCACGCCCCCCGTCGCGCCCACCCGATAACTCTTGGATGAGCAGGATGTTCTCAAGTGCGGTGAGATCCTGGAGGAGATTGTAGAATTGGAAGACATAACCAATATTGTCTCGTCGAAAGGAGGTCATTTTCTCTGCGTGACCTCGAGGTACTTCGTTTCCATTGAAACTGTATTCTCCTGCCGTCGGATTGTCCAGAGCGGCGATGCAATTCAGTAGGGTCGTTTTTCCAGAACCAGAGGGACCGAGGAGGAGAACCCTCTCTCCTTCCTCAATCTCAAGATTGATTCCGTCGAGGGCCTTGACGGTCTCTGACGACATTTCATAGTACCTTTCTATTCCCTTCATAGAGAGCATCGCGGCAACCATCATGTGGCCGAAATTACGGTAACTTTTTAATCATGTCTTTGTATCGTATTACTACATGGTTTGATGAGGGGTAATTGCCTCGCAACGGTGTGAGCGCTATGGGTGAGAAAGAGGCACGCTTGGGAAAACTGCTACCTAATGGCCGTGGTGTCTGGGTTCCGCTCGACCACGGGGCTTCGCATTATCCTCTGAGCGGGCTTGAGGATATGGCGTCATTATACCGCTCCTTAGGTGAGGGTAATGCTGATGCCGTCATCGCGCAAAAAGGTGTGGTAAGTCATTTTTCCACCCTTTCAGGACCACCGTTGGTCGCCCATCTCTCGGTTTCAACAATCCATGGAGGTGAGCGCAGTGATGACAAGGTGGTCGTCGGAAGTGTCGAGGAGGCACTGTCGCGCGGGGCGATTGCGGTAAGTGTGCAAGTGAATGTCGGCTCTTTACACGAGGCTGAAATGATTACTCGAATGGGTTATGTCAGTGAGCAATGTCAGCGACAGGGGGTGCCATTGCTCGGAATGATGTATGCCAAGGGGGCGAATCTCCAGACCGAAGGCGATGCCACCAACGGTGTCGCCCATGCGGTGAGATTGGGTTGGGAACTCGGTTGTGATGTGGTCAAGACACAGTGGACCGGGTCGATGGAATCCTTTGAAATCGTAACCTCGGGTGTGCCGATTCCAGTCTTGGTCGCCGGCGGCGAAAAAGATGACGATATCTTAGGACTTCTGAAAATGGTCAAGCAATCCATCCTAGCCGGAGGGGCTGGTGTATGTATGGGACGGCAAGTATTCTCACATCACGACCCCGCAGCCTTTGCAAATGCCTTGCATGAGGTTGTGCAATGTGGTGTTGGGCCTAGAGAAGCAGCGGAAAAATTGAGGTGAAAAGATGCAATTATGGCTTGAGGTTGAGGATTCTGATACTCAATGCCATATCGATTCGAGCGATTTTTCCTCAGCCGTAGATATTCGATTCGGCGACGATATCACCACCGATGGGAGTCGTTTATTCGACCGTGACGGTAACCTGATTGGCGCCCATTTTCACATCGATGACCCGGACGGCCAGGCCGCCGCGCGCAGCGCCGTAGGCTCGGTGAATTGGCTTCTGGTCGAGTTCCGAGACTGGACCCTGATTCCACTGGAGAACCTCATCGCAGATGCTGACGGAACCCCGACCTCAATCGCGGTGAGATTAGATGATTCGCAATTGATTCCAGGTGCGGCATTCGCCCTCGATATCGGTGTCGATGCTATCCTGTTGGGTGATGATGAGAAATTGTGGCAGGCCGCGGCGATTTGCAAAGCACAGAGATTGGAGCGTGTAGATGACCGTATCAACCGTGCTGAGACTATCGAGCAGGGGCAACTTTCAGCGGTGATGATCACCTCGATAGAGGAAGGTTCGACGGGGGATCGAGCCTGCGTCGACTTCGTCGCTCTTCTCAACCAAGGAGAAGGTATTCTGGTCGGCTCCAGTTCCAGCATGATGGTGCTGGTTCATGGTGAGACCATCGTCAGCGGTTATGTTCCACCGCGTCCATTCAGGGTCAATGCCGGAGCAATTCACTCGTATTGCATGCGAGCCGATGGCAAGACATGCTATCTTTCTGAGGTTTCTGCCGGTGATGAGTTGCTGGTTTGCAATTCTGCGGGAGAGACCCGACCCCTTACCGTGGGAAGGGTGAAGATTGAAAATCGACCACTATTATTATTGAAGATGAAGGATGAAAATGCTCATACAGCCTCGCTGTGTGCACAGCAAGCGGAGACCGTAAGGTTGGTTTCTCCGAGCGGATTACCAGTGCCGGTTACTGAACTTAAGGCCAACGACTACATATTAGCGAGAATAGACACTATCGGCAGACATGTTGGAGCGGAAATATCAGCCAAAGTAGTCGAAAGGTGAAGCGAATGGTAGTGTTGGGTAAGGGTAAGGCACACGGCGCGTGCAGTTTACTTCACGCCGCAGCCCTAGGTTTGGGCTCCAGTATAGCTCTAGACCTGAATACCGTGGCGATGGTGCGGGACGATGTGCCAAACACCCCACCTGATGACCCGGATGGTCTGCTCGCCGCGGTGGTCGAGGCTTGGCGGGGGGCTGGGTACATTTTGCCGGTCGAACAGGTGTACTGGACGATTCGCTCGAGAGTACCTTCACGTCAAGGACTGAAATCCAGCGCTGCGGTGGCGGTGGCAGCGCTGCGCGCCCTCGCTAACGCAACAGAACAAGAGATTGCCATTACCGATCTCATCGATATGGCCGGAACCGCACAATTAGCGGCCGGGGTGAGCATTACCGGCAGTAAAGACGATGCATGGGCTGCCGCAACCGAGGGTTGGAAGATCATCGACCCTAATGTACCCGCAGCCGAGGGTGTTCTGCTCGAAGGAAGTGGCCTGAAGGCAGATGACTGGACGGTTATATTATTACTGAGAGGAAAACGCTCTGAGCGACCGGATGCCGAGGCTTTTCTATGGCATCAACAGGGTTTCCAACGTGCCCTTTCGGCACTCGAGAACGGCGAGGAGCTGGTGGCGATGACCGCAAATGGTCGTTCTATGGCCGGGGTTCTGGACGATTTGGCAGGACGTCGATTATCCAACGAAGCGATGATGTTCGGAGCCAGAGCTGCGGGCATCTCCGGTTCAGGACCTGCCATCGCGGTATTCGTACCCTCGGTGAGCACTCCGACCATAGAGCGGTTACAGAATCTCTACGAAAAAGATGATGATGTCGAGAAGGTGATTTTCACCAAGGTGAAAAACCCGATAATCGAAAAAATTGAAGAAACCTCGTAGTAATCAATTGTGTATCTCCGATTCGATCAGGCCAAAGGTGTGGGAAAGAAACTCAATGATTTCATCGAGTTCGTTCTTATCGGCGAGGACGTGCAGAGAATGGCCTTCACCATTGATGAATTTCAAGCCTTCTTTCCACCGCTCCTGTTCAAGCATCAATTGTTTGAAGCCATCGGACCAGTTTGCGAAACCACTTCCTATTACCGAAATCACTGCAGAAACTTCACCCACCTCCGCATGGAATCCGGACCGTTCCATGTCATCCATGGGACGAGTGAACCCATCATCGTCAATTATCAACTCGATGCTACCGGGTAGAGCATGTAGATACCACGCCTCCACATCGTGCCGTTCCAGGATTTTCAACACTTCGAGAGTAAAACTCGACGCCCGGCGGTGAATCGGGCTTCTGATGGTTACCATCCGCACAGGATATGCACATACAATCGCTTTCACCTGAGGTTGCTCAAGTTGAAGGTCAGGGCCGATGACGGTGCCGTTCCCTGAGCCATGAAGCGGGCGTAATTCAATCGGGATGCCGACTTTAGCAACCGGTTCGATGCATTGTGGATGGAGTATGGTCGACCCGAGACGAGCTAGTTCACTCGCTTCACTATATCCGAGATATGGGATCCTAAGACCTTTGAGGCCCAGCCTGGGAGGCACCGATAAAACCCCTTCAACATCTTTCCACAATACCACCTTATTGGCTTGCAGGATTTTGGCAATCGCCGCCGCGGTAACGTCGCTACCACCTCGCTCAAGAACCGCGACCTCTCCGACCTCATTGCTGCCATACCATCCGGTGATTACTGGAATTACCTTTTTTTTAATGACATTCAAGAGACCGGGCGAGGTCGCGGCCAAGTCTATTCTTCGTTGTCGCCCCTCGCCGATAATGACGATTCCGATATCTTCGGCCGATACCGCTTCGGCTCTGGCTCCGGCACGACGCAGATATTCGGCGACAACAAGGGTGGCGAGTTTCTCTCCATATGCGAGTATTCGATGTTCTACCTTGAGGTCATCGTGCGAGGATTGTGATGACTTGAGGTCATATTGCAATCGAGTCAATAACTGCACAAATTCCTCGGTTTCGACGACTGCGGCGGTAGAAAGAGAGATATTGCGATGAATGGCCCGTATTTCGCTGACAAAAGCAGCGCTACTCTCACATTCATCAATCGCCTCCAGCAACATGTTTGTGACCCCGTAGAAGGCTGAAATCACCACCACCACACGCGGCGGTGAATCGTTGACTATCTCGGCAATTCGCACCAGGTCGGATTCACTCTTCAGACAGGAACCACCGAATTTGTGAACGATGAAACTCATGGCCTCCAACCCCCGCGAAGGGCCAAATCGCAAACCACCAGAATACCGGTGGCTTCGACCACTGCAGCAGCCCTCGGCGCGATGACCGGGTCGTGCCTGCCGACGATGGTCAGAGACTCCTGTTCGCCTGATTCCAGATTGAGGGTGACCTGTTCCCTACCGATGCTGCTCGGTGGCTTGAAAGTGACCTTCAATTGCAATGGTGCACCGGTCGAAAAACCTCCTAATGCACCATCTGCACCATCTCCTTGTGGCCGCGGGCCAGCGTCGGTGTATTGCCAGGCGTCGTTATGTTCGCTACCGCGCATTCTCGCCGCTTGCACCCCTCTCCCGAACTCGACCGCACGGGCAGCAGGTATCGCCATCAGGGCGCGCGCGAGAGCCGGCTCAAGGCCGTCATACCAAGGTTCGCCCAAACCCATGGGAAGAGATGAAATTCTCATTTCGACACTGCTGCCGATAGAGTCGGATTGCTGACGAAGTTCCTCGACCAGTGAAACCATTCGCACTGCGGCCTCGGGGTCGCGACATCTGGTGCGCTCCCAGTCAGCGCCATCTGGCGGCTGGCAATCAGCCAGTGGTTTGGCGGTTATTTCACCGATTGAAGAAGTATGAGCCTCGACTTTCCAGCCCCATGAATCCATAAGTGAACCGCAAAGTGCTGCTGCCGCGACTATCCCTGCGGTCAGACGTCCGGAGGTACTCCCACCACCTCGGGAATCCGCATGCCCCCCGGTTCTCTCCATCACCGGCAGGTCGGCATGACCGGGGCGGGGATGATGGGGCAGGAAAGAATAATCTGAAGATTGGGCGTCGGAATTTCGTATCAAGAGCAGTACTGGCCATCCGGTGGTTCTCCCCTCATGGGTGCCCGAGAGTATCTCACATCGGTCTGGCTCTCGGCGCGACGATGCCAGTGAGCCACCAGGTCGACGACGACTCAGGGCGGTTTGAATTGCCTGCTCATCGACCACCAGCCCACTGGGCAGACCCTCGACCAATGCTCCTACACAGATTCCATGGCTCTCACCAAATAGAGTAACCCGCAGATGCTCGCCGAATCCCATGCGCAAGGTATAGTCCCCCCAAGTCAACTGCTGAGGTTTGACTTCTCAAGCCTTATCATCTGGCGCTTCGCAACCTATTCCCTATTTTCTCGCCAACGCTCGATTCGCAGTGGGATATTTGCCGCGAATATCGCCCCGACGACCAAGAATACTATCAGCGAGCCCAAAGCAACTCCATATACCGATATCAACTCAACACTAGCCTCCATCCTCAGCGCGGTTTCAGCGCTGAACGGCCGCACGAATATTGGCAGTATCATATTAACCGAAAGGACCATGAATGCAAGTCCTCCGGCTACAAGCGGATTCATCAACAGACTGCGATGGTATTTACCGATTACCCGCTTGACGTTCATGACATAGACCTCATTCGTCCTGATGCTGGTATCGAGCATGCTGAAGCGGATGACCCCATTGGTCAATTCAAAATACATCACCAGAATGACCGCATACATTACAACTAGAATCGTCAGCATGGTGGGACTATCGGCGAAGCCGAACCAGTCGTTGGATAAACTCACCTTACTGCTGGCAAATCTAAGGGCGGAGACGATGAACAGAATGTATGAACTCAGCAACCAACGCGGGTCACGGCGGAAGGTCCCCCAGAATCCCGCACCTACTGAAGTCGCAACGAGCAGGGTCTGAATCAACTCTGCGATTCCGGCACTATCGAAAATCCAGTACCACATCGTTCCCTGTGGCGGAGTGACGATATAGGTTAGAATACCCAATGCGACCAAGAGAGCGTAGGCAGCCAACTGCAGGGTTTGCACCATCTTGTCGGCGGGAAGGAATTTCACCTTCGGCACCAAAGGTCCACCGAGTAGACTTTCGATAAATGAAGGAATTTGAACTTCGGGAATCGCATCAGCGGGGATTTCTCCACCAGCAGAAGACATCTTTCCGGCCAATTTCCTCCGGCTCGGAGCTGCTGCACGGACGGTTTTCCCTTCGTAGAGATGTGAGGTGTCACCCGATTTACCTTTACCACCGATTCTCCTGCTCGGTGGGTTCATCGCTGAACTCTGAGCCGGTGCTGCCGGTGCTGCCGGTGCTGCCGGTGCTGCCGGTGCTGCCGGTGCTGCCGGTGGTGGTGGTGCTGCCATCATATTCACCTCAGAAACCCCTTGCGCCCGCAAGGGCGGTCGAGAGCAGCATGTCGGGCTCCCAATCCATGATATTGACACCAAGACTGCGTAATTCGCTGATTAGAATGTCACGCTCGGTCTTGAGAACGTCGTAACCGGTCCTGCCGATGCGACGAGCATCGAATTCGAACTCCAGACTCGAGGGGGAAAGTACGGTTACGTCGAAGTTACGGGCGCGGAAATCTCGTAGAGCATTGATGGCGGTTGGGTCATCCTCAAGATTTGAGAGAACGATGATCGGGCTACCTTTGTTGATGTGCGGCAAGATACGGTTGACGACTACTTGAAGCGGGATATTGCCACGTGCCATCGCTCCCGACAATTTTGTCAGTAGGACATATAATTGTTTTTTCCCGGTATCTCGGTCGACGCTTATGACCTCGTCGCCGTAGACGATCAGGCCGACTGAATCGCGCCGGGATAGGAAATATCTCGCTAGGCTGGCGGCGGCACGAGTAGAATAGACCAGGGCATTGCGCGAGACCGGCCCGGTTTCACTGACCGCCCGACTATCGACGATCAGTATGATGTCGCTGACCGCGTCTCGCTCTCTTTCATTGACCATCAGATTGCCGGAACGAGCATAAGCATTCCAGTTTATTGACCGGAATGAGTCACCATCGATATATGTGCGAAGACTGTAGAATTCACTCCCTGGACCAGGCTGACGAATGTTTACCGCACCAGTGAAAATCTTTGGCACCTTACTCTTGACGAAGGTATCCTTCAGGTCTTCCATCTTCGGGAAAACCAAGAAATCACTGTATACGTGCAGTTCTTTTTCCTTATGGAATAGTCCAAAGGTATCCTGTATCCTGATGGTTACGGGACCAATGCTGTAGAAGCCCCGAAGCGGACATTCGACGGTATACTCGATATGCGTCTCGCGGTTGGGGCCCAATTCCATCAAGATGTAGTTGGCTCCTTCCTTGATACGCATTACCTCAGGCACGCGGTCGCGCACCTCGAGGACCTTCGGTATCGAACTGTGATTCTGACACCGTAACGTGACTTGAAAATCGCCATCCTCAAAGATTCTGGCGGCGGATAATTTGCGCATTGCGGTGACACTGGAGAGGGTGGCCCCTTCCTCTCCTTCCCACTCTTCGGCGCGCCTGCCGCTACTCGCCACGTCGGCGTGATTGGTGAATAGTGCGGCATAGGTCAAGAATACAAAGATGACCACAGCCACGGTGACCAATTGTGAATTTCGCAAGGTCAGCCCAAGGAGGTAAAGGGCGACAGCAAGGCTTCCCAGCATCGCCGACTTACGACTCCACATTTTGATTCACCACCTATCGGTACGTGTTGACTGATTCTCAAACAGTAGGTACCGGGACCTCGCGCAGGATGGTCTGAATAATCTCTTCGCACTCCAATCCCTTGATCTGATGCTCGGGCTTGAGAATCAGCCGGTGGGATAGCGCTAGTGCTGCTATCGACTTGACATCGTCGGGAGTGACGAAGTCGCGACCGCGCATTGCTGCTACGGCTCGGCCAGTCTTGAGCAGTGCCAGCGAACCACGGGGTGAAGCACCCACCAGTACGCGTGGGTCCTCACGGGTTCGCGAAACTACTTCTACCATGTACATGCGTAGAGCTGGGTCGACGTAAACGTCTTCACAAGCCTGTTGCATGGCGATTACTCGCTGTGGGTCAGTGATGACCTCGACATCGACCGCATCCTTTCGGCGGGTGATACGTCGGGACAGAATCTCGTCTTCATCGGCACGGTCGGGATAGCCTACGCTCATCTTGAGCATGAAACGGTCCAACTGAGCCTCGGGTAGAGGGTATGTACCCTCTTGCTCGACCGGATTCTGGGTTGCCATTACGATGAACGGTGCTGGCAGTTTGTGGGTTACGGTACCGATGGTCACCTGCCTTTCTTGCATCGCTTCGAGCAAAGCTGCCTGAGTCTTAGGCGGCGCACGGTTGATCTCGTCAGCCAATAACAGGTTACAGAACAACGGGCCGGGTTTGAAAGTAAACTCACCCTTCTTGGCATCGTAAATGTTCGTACCGGTGATATCTGCTGGTAGCAAGTCCGGAGTGAATTGGACCCGCTTGAAGTCACAACCGAGAGCATCGGCGAAGGTGTTGGTCATCAAGGTCTTGGCAAGTCCGGGATAATCATCAAACAGCAGATTACCGTCTGCAAGGATGTCTACCAACACGTTATCGATAACGTGCGACTTACCGATGATCACCTTCTGCACTTCGGCGTTGATGGCCGAGGCGATGGCGCCGACGGCGTTCAATCGCTCTCGTATCTCTGGTGTACTCTGGTGTTTTGGCTGGGCTGCTGCAGCAGGTGCCGGTGCCGGGGCTGCCGGTGTCGGGGCTGCCGGGGCTTCCGGGGCTGCAGGGGCTGCCGGGGCTGGAATTGGGGCGGCCGGTGCCGGCGCTGCTGCGGGGTTATTCACTGGTTGGGCTGGGGGTTGCATTATTCATTTCCTCCTTATCATATTTTTTTCTACTTGCCCCAACGACGTATCATCTGCATGAGTTCCCTCAATTCAGCATCATCGTAGGTGCGGCTCTGGCTTTGCGCCAGCTCCACTAAACGAGGGTCTCGAATCATCGAGAGTACCTCGGATGGAGTTTTCAATACCATTTGGTCGCGCGATAGGTCGTAAAACAAACGTACCTTGTTCAACATCGCCTCTCGCACCCGCATCTGGTATTTGCTAGGGTCGATTTTGGTCGGTCGCTCCCTGAATCTGGTCAGGTCGAAAACGTGCCGCCAATTCTCCTTCTCCGGCACCACCATGATGGCGATGCTGAGTAAGGCCATGAGATTGAGCACGATAAGCCACTTCAGCCAAATATCTGAAGTTAGCAGGACAATTGCTCCCATCGCCTCGGTGAACGGCGCCGAAAGTGCTCCGGTCACGTGACGACTCTCGTCAAAAACAATGTAGAATTCGTCATTGAAGAGGCGAACCGTATTCGAAATTTCGTCATTATCGTGCTCCATCATATCGCTGATGAGGGCGCTGAAGAATGCGCTATTACCCTTCCAGGTCGTATCGGTCGCAGGATTCAGGCCATCAGCACCGCCATTCCAGCACGATCCTTTGCGGTCAGCGTAGAATTCCTCTACGCAATGGTCGGGATGGCCGGTTCTCTCGGCGGTATCCCGGTCCCACAGGTAATTGGCAAATACATCGTCATTGGCGACGAAAACAATGCTACCTGTAACACTTATCTCTCCTTCACGCTCACCTAGAACCTTGTCGGTGGTCTTGATGCCAGGATAATCAATCCTGACGATTAATTCGGTTTCGCCCTCTCCGAGTTGTCCGTTCCCGGTGTCGAGGTTGGCGGTGCCCATCTCATCGAGGAAGGAAGAGGTCGAGGCGTGGGCAAGGACATATGCATTACGAGTCTGTTCAGGGTAGAGCGGGTCGTTTTCCTGCAGAATCTGCATCGCCGTCGTCTTTCTGAACAATACCGGGGTTCGGCACTGATGCATTAAACTCAGCGGCGAGCCGGAAGTTGCCAGCATTTCCGAACTACATCCGATGGTACGAGCAGCAGCATTCATATCTCGGACATCAATATTCACCGATGCAAGTGCCCAAACATTTCTCATGTCGGTGCTCTGCTTATTGGTCGGCTCATTCGGCACGTGGGTTTCGTAGTGGTTCATATCGTCGAGCACAGGAGCGGTGAAGTACGAAACCCCAAATTTTTCCGCGACTCTCTGGGCATTGGCAGAATCGGAAGCCAGAATCACCTTACCGCCGCGCTGGGTCACGAAATCATGGATTGCGCTCGCCTCAGCATCATCAAAAGGCTTCTCAGGTGATATCATCACCAGTAATGTTCGATGAGGCTCACGCCAATCGTTTACCAACATCGGTGTCGACATCGTGTTGGCGATGGTATAACCCGCTCCATCGGCGCCGAGGTCATAGGCCATCAGATTGAGTTGCTGATACTGATAATCTCCTTCGGCATCGGTGATGTATGCACTGTAAACCGGGTTCTTCCCAGCACTGACGGCAACGATGAGAATTGTCGACATCAGTATGGCAGCGGCAAAGCCTACCAAGAGCCACGTCTCAAGACTAATCTTGCTGTCGTTGTCCTCTGCCATTCTATTCCCTCTAATGCGAGTATTGCCACCAAACGACCAGACAACGCTCCTGCGATTCTCAAGCCATTGATATATGTTCCCCGATTTTGAACAATCACAAGTATTTCGTTCCCTTGGGAACGTGATTGATTATCACCGGTGGAAATAACTGAAAAATTCTATTTTTACGATTGCGATTTCGGTCGTCGCATTATTGCCGCAACTGCAATCGCCATCACGGATACAGTGATTCCGGGTGCTGGCAGGAAATCCGTGCTGATCGTAGAGCCATCATCGACATCTCCTCCATCGGGCGGATCAGTGCCGGAGCCATTGCCATCTGAAGACGATGAGGAACCTTCACCCGATGAGGATTGGGAGGCTTTGATATCAACCTCCTGAGTAGAAATCGAGGTTCCCCCGCCCCCATCCGAAACCACTGCAATCTCGATGGTGCAGGTCTTGGTAGGATGACTGTTGGCCGGTGAGAGGGTGATTTCTTCGGTGGTTTGTGGATTCTTGGCACCGTCGTGAATCGAGTCCACCAACAGGCCGTCGAGGTCACCGATTCCGATGAGACTCAATTGTGGGCAACCGTTGGCAATCAAGGTTGGGGAGACCACTTTATCGCGAATATTTCCATTGTTGATGAGCATGACTTCCATCAGCGCGGTAGTACCGGCGCTCACCTTGAATCCCAAGGCTTGCAATTCTACCTTCAGATCGGCGATTCTGGGGATTACCAATTCGCCCTCAAGTTGAGAATTTGCTGGGTCGATGGTAACATCGCCTCCATCGATTGGATTGGCCCTGGTTGCGGTTATCGTGAAATCACCGGTGCTACCGGCTAGAAAATCCAAGACGGTGACATTCTCGATATCAATCGTGGTCGTGATATTTGATTGTGCGCCGATATTGATCAACTCGGGTAAATCGATTGACGCATTAAGGTCGGCCTCATATTCTAGATTCAGTTCAAGTGGATAGGGGTCATAGTTTTCGGCCCAGAACTCGAGTGTCAAAGTGCCACTTTCACTGAGCATCCACGGTCCTTCACCGAATTCTTCCTCCCAGCCGACAGCCCAGCCGGTTTCGGGAATCTCGTCCGGCTGTGCCATGGTCGAGGAAGGGATGAACGAAAATGCCATCAAAGTGCAAAGACATAGGACGATTCGGGTCATTTTTTCACCTCAATTTATACTCAGTTGCGCTAATGCCCGCTCGCACATCACCCGCGTCATCTTCTTCCGGTAATTTGGGGGGAAGGCGGTATTGTTCACAGGCTTAACGGTCTGTTGTATCGCCTTTGCAAGGGCTGTTATACTCTCCTCGCCGCTCCACCCGGCAGCGATGATAGGGGCGACTTCTTGGTCGTGAAGTCGTGGAATCGATTCGAGCGCGGTGGTCGCAACCTTCAGTTCGGCGAGTGTGCCATCACCGCCAAGGCGCCACGCCGCGGCAACTCCGGCCTCGGGAAAATCCCAAGATTCTCGCAACCGCAATTTCTGATATTCACCCTGCCATTGCCCAACCTCATCCGGCAGTGTCACCTTCACCACCATCTCACCTTCTCGCAGGACATTGCGAGTCATGCCGTCGAGTTTGAAGAATTCACATATCGGCAAACTTCGCTCCCCTTCAGGTCCAGCCAGATGAATGGCCGCACCCAGTACCATCAAATTCGGAGCCAGGTCGGCTTGATAGGTGGCTACACATAATTCGTTTTGATTGACAATCACTCGGCAGTCGGCGCCGGTGCCACAATCACACTTGAGACACCAATCGATGCTGGAACGCCAATCCTCACCCTGATTAAACCAGAAACAGCGGGTGTCAAGGCAGATATTGCCGCCAAGAGTGGCGCTGTTGCGAATCAGACTGCTGGCAACTTTTCTCGCGGCAGCGGCGATCAGAGGATGGGCTTCACCACCGTCAGCAATTTCCGACAAGCGTGCCATGGCACCGATTTCAGTCATCGAAACGGAGGTGATCCCCTCGATGCGGGCGAGCGAAATCACATCGCTCTTGGTATTGAGATGCCATTTGTAGTTCGGCAGGAGGTCGGTACCTCCAGCAATCCAATCGGTTTCACGCCCCTCGGCGCGTAATTCGGCTGAAATCTGCACCGCTTCGCTAACCGTGGTCGGTAAGTGGAGGTTGAAAGGAGGGGTGCGCATCAATTTTCACCTCCCATGTGGCGGCGCTCGGTATGTTTCCAAGCTGAGCCAGCGAGTCTCGGGTCGGCCAGATAATCCTCGTCCGGGGTGAGGGAAATCACCCAGTCAGTGGTCTGTTCCTCCGGTGCAATCGCCGGGTCTAATCCAAACAGCGCACCGTTGTGGTAAGGCTCACGCTCAACGTCGAGTTGACGTTCATCATCACGCTTCCCGTGGTCTAGAGCACGAGCCTCGACGACATTCTGTAAATCACTGTACTGAAGGTTTGGATTGGGAAGTTGTAGGGCATTGTCAACCTCTTCGGCCTTGATTTTCTTCTCGATTGACCGGAATAATCTATCCGGGGTGACCGGTAATTCATTGACGCGAATCCCCGAAGCATCGTAAATTGCATTGACGACCGCCGGTAGAATTGGCAGGAGTGGCCCTTCACCGGCCTCTTTCGCCCCGAACGGGCCCTCCGGGTCGTTCGACTCGACGATGATTGGCGTGACCTTCGGCATCTCGTGGACGGTGGGGATTTTGTATTCGAGCAAATTGGCATTACGAAGATGTCCGGTTCGCCCATACACCATCTCCTCACTGAGGACCTGCCCCAGACCCATATGGCACGAGCCGATAATCTGCCCTTCAACCGCCAATGGGTTCAGGGCGCGGCCGCAGTCGTGCGCCGCCCACACCTCGATGACCTTGCTCTGACCGGTCTCCATGTCGACCTCGACTTCGGCGACATATGCTGAAAATGAGTAGGCCGGGGCGAGGCCGGCGGCAGCACCCTTGTGGGATTTGCCCATCGGTGGGGTGCGGTAGGAGCCCGATGAGACCAAAGCGCCGCGGTCCTCAAGGGCCTTGTGTAATGCCTCGAGATATGACACTCCGACCGCCGGGTCACGCTTAACGTAGATTCGGCGGTCGCCGATCACCAACATTTTCTCATCGGCAGCAGTAATCTCCGCCGCCGCGGCGAGCAGGTCAGCGCGGATGACCATCGCCGCGGATATGGCGGCATTGGCATTCATGAAGGTGACACGACTACTGTATGAGCCGAGGTCGACCGGCGAGGTGTCGGTCTCTCGGCTCTTGATTCGAATCATCTCTATCGGCAGGCCGAGAACCTCGGCGACACTCTGCGCCACCACGGTGTCTGAGCCTTGACCGATTTCTGCGGCTCCGGTATGGACGACCACCCCTCCATCCATGTCGACCTTCAGATGAACTGTGGCATGGGGGAATTTATTCGGGTCCCAATGGATTGGCAAGCCACTGCCCGAGATGAAGAAGCCGCAACCGATACCGATGCCTCGCCCGAGCGGCATCTTGCGGAATTTCTCCACCCAGCCACTGGCATCTCTAACCCGCTCAAGACATTCTCGCATTCCTATGCTGGTCACCCGGAATCCGGTGATGGTGGTTGAGTGGGGGGGCAATAGATTTGCTAGACGGAAGGTTATCGGGTCGACCTGTAATCGGTCACATAGGTCGTCGATACCGGATTCCACCGCACAACGGCTATTCACCGCCCCATGGCCCCGCATCGCCCCCGAGGCCGGCTTGTTCGTCCATACCCGTGCACCGGTATAGTGGAAGGCACCGATCTCATAGGGTGCGGTGTGTAGAACTCCGTTGTAATAAGTCGTCACATGGCCAAATGATGCGAACGCGCCACCGTCGATCAGTGCATCGGTCTCGATACCCGATATACGCCCCTGCTGATCGGCGTGAAGAACCATTTCCAAGAGCGAGGGATGGCGCCCTCGATTGGTCCAGAACACCTCTTCGCGGTCGAAGGTGATACGCACCGGTTTTCCGGTTTCCCGAGCCATAATCGCCGCGCACATCTCGTGTGGGAAGGGGTCGGATTTACCCCCGAATCCACCCCCGACAAAGGTGCGATAGACATTGATCTGATGCATCGGTACATCTAGCACATCGGCCAGGGCGCGATGGAGGTAATGTGGAACCTGTTGCGGGGTATAGAGCGTCAAGCGACCGCTGGGGTCCCAATGGGCGACTACTGCATGGGGTTCGGTGAAGCCATGATTGACGCCGGCGAATTTCCACTTTGCCGCCGAGGTGGCGAGTGAATCTTTCATTGCACTGATATTTCCGAATTCCTGGAATACCCGCTTTTGGACATTGGATTCGCCGATGTGGTATTTGCCGCGGTCGTGAATCGGATGCTCTGAATCATCGATGGCTTTGCGCATATCGTGAACTGGTTCGAGCACTTCGTAATCGACCTTGATCAACCGCAGTGCCTCCAGGGCCGTAGCCTCGTCGACCGCCGCCACCGCGGCGACCAGATCACCGACGTGGCGAACCTTTTCCACCGCCAGAGCATGTTCATCCTTGGTCACGGGAAGAACTCCGAATAACGTTTTGTGGCCCTGACCACACAATACGTATTCCACCCCGGGCAGGGCCTCTGCGACGGAGGTATCGATTGCTCGAATCTTGGCATAGTGATGTGGTGAGCGCAGAATACGTCCGATCAACTCTCCAGAAAGGCGAATATCATCACCATACTTGGCCTGACCGGTCACCTTCCATCGGTCATCGATCATTGGCGTCCTACGACCGATACTGCTACCGGTCAACAAATAATCGTGGCGGTTTTCACCGTGCGGTTGCGCCAGTCGGCCATCGAGGCTCTCAGGAATAAAATCCAGGTCGCGTAACTCACTGAATGGCTTTCCTCCGCCACTGCCCGGTTTCTTGAACGGAAGTTTTCCCGGTTGTTGCCGGTATCCTTTCATCTGCTCATCGCCCATTACCCCACCTCATTACTCACCGGCGTCTCCCGCTCCTAATCCGGGATGGGGGTCCATTTGCGCTGCAGTGCCATCTTTGCTCTTGGCGTCAGAACGCAGAATCTCAGCCGCGGCCTGAATCGACTCGACAATTTGTTGGTATCCGGTGCAGCGACACAGGTTGCCATCGATGGCTGATTTCACTTCACTATCGCTCGGTGAGTCATTTTTCGCCAGCAGAGCGGCACTGGTAAGCAAGAATCCAGGGGTACAGAAACCGCATTGACTACCGCCGCATTCGGAGAACATTTCCTGAATCGGTGCGAGGTGATGACCGGTGGCCAAACCCTCGACCGTGGTGATTTCACAACCTTCTGCTTCACCAGCCAATGTCAAACATGACAGCCGTGCCACGCCATCGATGATGACGGTGCAGCATCCGCAGGTGCCCATATCACAGCCGCGTTTCACCCCAAGTGTCCCAACTTGGTCGCGCAGAACATCCAGTAGAATAGCACCCGATTCGATTTCATCGCCAAATCCACGGCCGTTGACCTCGGCCGACCATCCGACCTTCGATGCGGCGGGAATCATTGAAACGTGTTCATCTGCGGCCAACCAACCTCACCATTACCTTCGTAGTGGAATACCCTTCTTGATGCTTCGCCAAAGACCCATCGGGTCTTAGGTAGGTGAAAAGACCATGGATTTCAAGAGGCTTAGTTTTGGCTCTCTCCACGACCAGGCCGGTCGGCAATTTAAGTGCCGACTATGAATAACCGATGTTATGAGCAACCCGCCACCGCGTAGAATGGCCGAAAAAGTGAGTTCACAGGTGACCGATGCATCGGGTTTGGAAATAGTTATTCCAGACCGGGTTGGCCAAGGGCCGTCTTACGGATTCCAACGATTGGGGCAACTCTGGCTCTGGGGAATTGCCTTACTGGCAATATGGGGGGGATTATTCACCATCGCCTTCGCCCAAGGGGATTCAAACAACCGCTTTGCCCTACTCGGAATCGGCGGCCTGGTTTCGGCGATAATCTTCTTTTCTGTGGTTGACCTGCAACGCCGTCGGCATGGGGTTATCACCGACCTGCACGACTACATGTTGGCGATGAGTTTCTTCTTCGCCTCAATCGGTTTATTCTGGGGAATTCGCTACGCGGTGGCTTTGACCGCAAGCGTGGACATAACATTTTTCGTCAGCCCCGACCGACCTTTCACCGGAATGGAAGCCACCGGTTGGTACCCGAATGCCAACACGATTTACGCCCAGGCGGCAGCCGCGGCCCTGCTGGCGGCGCTGCAATGGCTATACCTCAAACCGATGGAAGCCGATTCTCGAAATATGAATACGGTCAGTTGGTTCGTAGCCTGCGTTACGCCATTTGCACTACTTTTGGTCGGACTTGGCCCTTGGGTAAACTGGTCGGAAGGCTACGTAAGTTACGAAATCGGCATCGCCATGGTGTCTCTTTGTGCAATCTCGATGTTGTTGGCGGTCGAGAGTAATAATGGGCTGGTCTTTGCCATCACCGCCAACGTCGCCTCTTTTCTCACCCTGATCTACGAGATTGTCCACGATGCTCCGAGTGGTGCCAGCGCCGGTGGAGCACTATCCCTGATGGTCTTCATAGTCATCGTGCAAGGTCTGCTCGCGGCTTCACCCCGGCTCGATAGGAAAATGGTCGAGAAGGCCAGCATCGGACTGATCATCGCTGCGATGATGGCGATGTTCTACGCTGTGACCACAGACATGACTCTGCATCTAGGGCCTTTCAAGTTCGCGCCGGAAAATACCTTCTTGACCCTCCCCTCGATGATTTGGATCACCATTCTGGTAGCCTATTTCCCGGCCGTCCACGATAACCGAATCCCGTGGATGCCAATCGGTCTGGCTGCGTCACTCATCTTCTTGCCGGATACCTCTAACGTCATACCCTGGAGCATTTGTCTGGTGATGGTACCATATCTGCTGTGGAATGAAAAGACCCGTGAGTGGGTGGCGAACTGGACTTTTTCCCTATTTGCCGCGGCCTTCTTCATCGTCGGTTGGATGACTTGGTTCAACGACGTTGAGAATCTCAACATGTGGTCATCATTCCCCGATAATTTCGACCTGGTCATCGCCGTCGTCATCATTGTATCTGGAGAGTGGGCATCTCGAACCAAGAAACTGAATCGCAATGTCTTCAGATTCGCGCTATTCTGCGTCGTCGGCTCACCAGCGACCATCATCGGTGATGACTCGTTGATGCCGTGGATAGTTGCACTATACCTCTTGGCCTCGGTGATAATCGAGCAGTTGGAATTCGATGAAGAAGGGAGTTTTTCCGCCCGCAGGGACATGTCCATCACCATCGCCACCAGCCTATCCCTGACAGTGCTTTTAGCGGCATTGGGACGTCTATCATTGAGCGATACGCCGCTGGCCGCAATCGAGGAACAGATGATGGGTTTCAATCTGCTGCTGGCGTTGATTGCGGTGGCATATTTTGTCATCGGCAATCGCATGTCGAAGGCCGAACTGGATATCGGAATACTGCTGAAGATGATTTCGCGGAATGCCGGCAAATCGGCATCTTTCGACCCCACCACCGGTACGTGGTCGGTCGATGAGGAATTGAGTGAAGATGAATCCAATGCTGAATTGATGAGCGCAACCTGGGGCAGTATCGCCAGATTCAGTTTACTCGGGCCGCTGATTCTATTCACCACCGCGATGGTCTCGATAAAGAGCAATTCACTGGATGCATATCCACTGTGGATGCTGCTGTTCGCCCTACCCGTAGGGATAATTGTCCGTGAGGTGCTGAATGTCGATGGGGCAGCGAGCAAGGACCGAGCCGTAGGTGTATGGGCGATGTTCGCCATCGCCCTGCCGATGAGTGTGAAACTGGCGGAGATTGATTTCAATGTTGCCTCGCTATTATTCGACATCATCATTCTCAGTGGTCCCATCATAGTCCACTTCGTATTGCTGAAGAGAGGTCTAGCACCGCGTGAGGAATTATCGAAAAAGGCCGATGATATGACCCTCCTAGGATTGGTGATGCTGGGGATGTTGGATTCTTCAGGGGGTCTGGCGCTGACAGCATTATTCGCAATCGTGTTGTGGCGGGCCATCATCCATCGCAGCAGATTGGCAATCTATGCCCTGCCCCTGATGTGGTTATTCTTCCCGGGCAATCTTACGCAATCGGGTAATTTCATCCACACCATCCTTGAGCCTCTGGGCTCGGTCGGAGAGATATTGCTGGGCACCGAGTATTTATTCGGTACACAATACCTTCGTTTCGTCGGCTTGATGTGGGTCATCTATGCCGCTCTTGCTTTGGGTAAATCGGCTGGAGATGTGCAACTGCGCAAGCGCGGAGAGGAGAATATCGAAACCCTGCCGTTCATCTATCCCGGTATCGTCTTATTCTTCGGCCTTGATCTCATCCTCATCGAAGACGCTTGGCTACTCTGCGTGGTAACGACCATCCTGCTACTGTTCGGTTGGGGTGCTGGACGGATGGAAGGCTTTGCCTTCGCCCCGGTCGCGTACTTCTTTTCATTCCTCATCGGCTTTGAATCTGAAGGCTACAACGGCTTTGAATTATTCAGCATCACCTGCTTCGGCACCGGCCTGGTGGTATTTGCACTGTGGATTACCTCTACCAGGGGTCTGCTGTTCAAATGGGCCAAGGAGGTCATTTCCATCGAGGATTTGAATCAAGGATTGATGACCAACGTCGCCGGAACGGCAATCTTCTCCAAACAACCTTCGATGATTCGTTGTGCCACCACTGAGGGGAGAGAGAAATTATCTGCGGCATTACGGATCTGGGGGCTGACATTCCTACTACTTTCATTCGATGAGGTATACGGTCTCTCGACTTTGTTCGTAGCAATATGGGTGACCTGGGAGGCGTGGGACAAAAAGGATCGGACTCTGCTCTTACTAACTCCAGCACTGCACGCCATCGCGCTGTGGAATATCGAGCGGGTGGCCGAGATCCAAGGCAATGACTTGGCCGGCTGGCTGTTGATAATCGAGGGTTCGGTGATGTCCTATCTCGCGGCGATAAAGTGGTATCCGAACTGGGGTTGGTCAGAGGATGGCGAGGATTATTGGAAGTGGAATGATATGATGATAATATTCGGCGCTACCTATGGAGTGGTCGGAATCATCTGGGCGCTGTGGGACCTTACCGATATCGGCGCCGCCTTGCTGATTATCCTCTATTGCGGCATGCAGGCCGCGGCCGACTTTGAGAATTCATGGCGGCGAATCACCAGTCTGGTCGGCACTTCGCTGGGTACCTTCCTAGTGCTGTTCACCGATGTCGACAGCACCTTCGCCGGAATCGCCCTGATAGTCGGGGGGTTGGCAGCATTCGCCCAGGCGGTGTTGTACTTCCGCATCTGGGGTGTCGATGAAGGGGCGGTGAAAGCAGAACTTACCGCACCCCACGAACCAGAAATTCAAGCAAAGGATTACTCAGAAGAAATCACTGAGGTTAGCGCAGAAGAAGTCCCGGGGGACGAATCGGAGGTCGATATCGAAGTAGCGGGACTGGTTGAGAGTGATGGATATTCACAACTTGAAGATGAGTTGAGAGAAGAGGATGCTGATCCGGTTGGTGAACTCGAAGTGCAAGCCGATACGGTCGGCGAAGTTCAAGATGTTCAGGAAGTGCTGGAATCGGGCCGGGTGTCGACCACTATGGGTTTCGATATCGACCTGCCACCGGAGGTATTGCAGAATATCAGGCAATCATTGGCGCAGACCGATACCGAAGGCTTCACCCCGGTGGTCGGATTCGACCAATACGGACGCATCATCCTGAGTTTTGAGCCATCGAACTCGTAATGCTCGTGCTGCATCAGCTGGGCGCATGGCTGGGGGATTGACAAAGGCCAGAGCAGGTGGTATTGGACAAATCCGAGGCGGTATTTATCGAGTGCCGGGGCAGCAACGCCGACATGGGCGAGAATAATGACCTGATGGTTTGGATCGACTTGGAGATGACCGGGCTGGAAATCGAGACCCGTTCGATAATCGAAATCGCCACCATCATCACCGATGGCGAGTTGAATATCATCGCCGAAGGCCCGAATCTGGCAATCAAGGTCGCCGATGAACTACTCGATGCCATGGACGAGTGGAATACCACCCACCACACCCGCAGTGGCTTGGTCGAGAGGGTCAGGGCGAGCGGAATCAACCATGCTGAAGCAGGACGTCAAACCGTGGCCTTCATCGCCGAATATGTTGAGGCTGGCATTGCCCCATTATGTGGAAACAGCGTCTGGAACGACCGTAAATTCATGGAGAAGGAGATGCCCGAGGTGGTCGAGCACCTGCACTACCGAATGATCGATGTCTCGACCATCAAGGAATTGGCACAGCGTTGGTATCCCGAGTTAGATCGCTACCACAAACAAGGCTCGCATCTGGCCTTGGATGATATCCGCGAATCGGTTGAGGAACTACGCTATTATCGCGACCGGGTTTTTCGCCAATAGGTTGTAGTTCAAGGATTATTGGCCCGCCAAGAGCCTTGGCTCGGGTCGACACCCTTCCTGTCGGCGATGATCTGGCCGACCACGGCTATGGCTATCTCTTCGGGAGATTCGGCACCGATAGCCAACCCGATCGGGCATCGCACCGCATCTATCAGCGATTTCTCGATACCCTTTTCGCTACAGGTGGCGTAGTAGGCCTGCCACTTTGAGCGACTGCCGATGACGCCGATCTGTGGGCGACCCTGACGTGGGTCGGCGATGGCTAACAGGCTGGTCAAGCGTTCCTCATCTTCCGACCAATCATGACCGAGGAGGAGAATATTGCTGAAACGGGCGATACTTTTCCCATCCTCACCGGCGAAGAATTCACTGACGCTATTGGCGTGATGCTCGCGCGC
The DNA here is from genome assembly GCA_028283345.1 of Candidatus Poseidoniales archaeon. Taxonomy (GTDB): domain Archaea; phylum Thermoplasmatota; class Poseidoniia; order Poseidoniales; family Poseidoniaceae; genus UBA60. The sequence goes on along the minus strand of JAPOGE010000009.1, from coordinate 15,811 downwards.
CGACGGGAATGATAGGGCTTCGGCATAGGTTTCACGGCTATCCTGGACGCTGTGGCCCCAGCCCATGGCGACACAGACCTCGGCGATGGCGGCGGCGACATGACCACCTCCCATCAGCAATAGATGCGGTAGAGGTTCCACTACTTCCAACGACAACGTAACCTGCCCCCCACAGAGGCTGTCCAAAGGTGTGACCTGATAGCCCTTGGCCCCCTTGTTCAAGCCGTAGGTGATGACTTCACCACCGGAAATATCCGAGTCGAGGATTTCGACCAAGCGCTCGATGACCTTCATCTCCAATCCAGCCCCGCCGATGGTGCCGTAACGGTCATCGGCATCGGTAAGCGCCAACTTCGCCCCTGGCTTGCCGGGAACCGAACCCTTGGCGGAGAGCACGGTTGCGCTGGCGACGCGAAAGCCAGCCGACAGGCGCCGGCCAATCCAATCGAGTACCCGCTGGGACATGAAAGTGCGACGCCGATTACCGAGATAAACCGTCGGACTGGCTCGCCCAGCGCTTCAGTTCCGCCATATCCTCAGGGCTGTCGATATTCAGATGGATGAATTCATCTTCGACGGGAATGCGTTGTGGTTTGGTTAATTGCCGCAACGACATGTCGCTGGGTGCGGCCATTATTGCCTCGACTTCGGCTTCGCTGATACGCAGGGGATGACCGCCCCCACCATCCTTTTCTGGACACACACAACCTTCTGTGGCGAGCACTTTTGCCAAGGTCGACAATGACCACCCCGGTCGGTCGACGGGGACTATCAGCACCGCTTTGGGTAGGCGACCCAAATCCTTACCCAATGCGAGCAGTCCGACTTGAATACTCCCCGTGCGCCCCTCTTCTGGTGATTTGTTAATCGCTACTTTGCATTCGGGTGCCGCACCCAGGCAGGCAAATGCCGATTCGGCATGGGTGACTATGACAATCGGAGAAACCCCTCCTGCGGCCAATCTCTTGGCGACCAGAGTGACCAAGGGTTCGCCTTCGACCTCGAGCAGAGCCTTGTCTCGGCCGAGGCGTTGACTTGCTCCAGCGGCCAAGATTATCGCTGGTATCGCCTTTTCCATCACAACACCGAATCACAGATTGCGAGTGATTTCTCGACCGATTATCATCCGCTGAATCTGACTGCTACCCTCGTATATCTGCATCACCTTGGCACCGCGCATCAAGCGCGCCACCGGATATTCCTCCGAGTATCCGTAACCACCGAAAATCTGCACTGCATCTGTCGTCACTTCCATCGCGGTATCGGCGGCAAAGCGCTTGGCGTGTGCTGCTGCCTCGGTATTCTTCTCGCCTACATCGGCTAGGAAGGCGGCTTTCCAAGTCAGTAGCCGGGCCGCCTCAATCTTGGTTTTCATATCGGCGAGCATGAATTGCAGAGCTTGGTGCTGGTGCAGTTTCTTACCGAAGGTTTGCCGCTCATCGGCATATTGCAGAGCGTGCTCATAGGCCGATTGTGCCAGGCCTACCGCATGGGCGGCGATATTGGGGCGACTCAAATCAAATGCCGCCATCGCATTGAACCATCCGGCACCATCGGTTCCTCCGACGATATTACTGTCGGGGATTCGCACGTCGGTGAAGGTGACGGCGCGGGTATCCGAGCAACGTTGCCCCATGTTGGACTCCTTCTTGCCCAATTCCACTCCGTCACGGTCGGCCTCGACGATGAAACCTGACATCCCCTTGTATCCCGCGGTCGGGTCGGTATAACCGAGGACGAAGAACCAGTCGGCATGGCCAGCGCCGGTGATGAACATCTTGGAACCGTTGATGACGTATTCATCACCTTCGGCAACGGCCCGGGTCTTTATCCCCTGAACGTCGGAGCCGGCGCCAGGCTCGGTTATCGCATAGGAGGCCAATCCCCCCTCACTGACTCGGCGCAGAAATTGTTCCTTCTGTTCATCGGTTCCTCCGGTGATTATTGGGGCGCAGGCGAGCGAGGTGGCATATGAGGCGGTGGCGAACCCGGGATCAGCCCAACCCAGGGCTTCGTTGACTACCACCTCTTCCATACATCCCAATCCCGCACCACCGTAATCCTCGGGGATGTGGAGGTTGAGCAACCCCAACTCATTGGCCGCCCTGATGGTCTCAACCGGATACTCGGATTGTGCATCCCAATCAGCCGCATTCGGGCGAATCTCAGCCGCGGCGAATTCCATCGCCAATTCGCGCAGCATCACCTGCATCTCCGATAGAGCGAGGTCGACCATGCTGTGCTCACACCACTCGTAGTCAAGAGCATTGCCTAAATCGAAATCGTGATTTGTCGATTACCACCACGGGTCGAGAGCGCCCTGGCGTAACAGATAGAGCAGTAGCATGAACAGCATATAGAATCCACAAAGGATGGCACCCTCAAAGCGGTCGAAGTTGAAACCCGTATACATGAATAGCAGGCACAGAGCCACAGCCAGAATCGTCACCGGTGCAATCACATTGAGAATCAATCCACTTGGCTCGGCCAGAACCATCGGTCTGATCGCCGCGGCCAGACCTATCGACAGTAATGGGTCGGTGATGTTTGAGCCGATGAGAGTACCGATCGCCACTCCCTGTGACCGTTTGGCGGCCATCAAGCCAACCACCAACTCGGGAAGGGAGGTTCCAATCGCGGTCAGGGTTGAGCCAATAACCGAATGTGGTACGTTCATCGCGTAGGCTAGTTTGGTCGAGACATCGATGAGTTCACTCGCGGCATATACGGCAAAACCCAATCCAATTACTATCATGACGCCGTAGGTGGCGGTACTCCAACCGACTTCGACCTGTTTCACTTCTTCGATGACCTCGGCCTCCTCCTCCCGAATCAACTCGCGATGAGTCAACAACCAAGCGATGTATGCCACATAACTCAGACATAGGACAATTCCCTCCCAGCGCTCAAGGGTAGAGCCGGTCCACACGAAAAAGGTCAGCAACAGCACTGCGGCAAGCATCAACATCCCATCTCTTCGCAACCACGATGGGCGAATCCTCAGCGGGTGTAATAACACCACCAGACCGAGTATCAGGGTGATCTGTACCAACACCGAGCCGTAGATATTACCGATGGCGAAATCTGCCAACTCAGCATCACCGGTGGAATTCCAAGAGGCCGTGGTGGAAACCAGTATTTCCGGCAATGAAGTACCTATAGAGACGATAGATAGACCGATTATCACTTCGGCAATCCCCATCCTGCGCGCCAGTCCCTTAGCCCCTTCAACGAAGAAATCAGCGGCGGTGATGAGACAGCCGACCGCCAATACCAGCAGGGCAACGCTGACCCAGGCATTGGTCACTCCCGAGGAGCGGACGAAAGTGGCTATTGAAACCAGGGCGATGAATAGGGAACCGGTTATCAAGAGAGCATTCCAGTGCAGTAATTCCAGCATCCCGAGTTCTCTGCTCGCGGCGGTCGAACTTTCTCCTTCCGCCCCCGACATAGTGGTCACGCCGTTATCTTCCCTCAATACCGTTTGGCAAGCCAACGCTCAATTATCTCCACAACCCGCAATAATAAACTCACCTGCAACAGATACCACGGCGCGGGGTGAGGTCAATATCCACCTTATTCATCGCAGTTTCATGGCCGGCAGGTGGAGGGCGAAGGATTTCTTTGTTCTGACGGCAATCGGAATTGCCGGAATCATCTTTGAAACGATGCAGTACAATGCCGCTATGGCCATCTGGGCCGAAAACTGCAGCGAGGCCCTGACCTATGAGGAATTATCGCAGCAATGCAAGCAGTTCAGCGACGACATGGATTGGGTGCTGATGGAACTCTTCGGCATAATCTTCCTTACCGTCTTCACACTGGTGCGAGGGGTGATGCGCTTGGGCAGAGAGAGTGGTGAGAGGCGGCGCGGTCGAAATCGGGGCATGGGCATCGGCAAGACCGTGATCATCGTAGTTACCCTTACCCTCGGATTATTATTTGTTTACGCCTTTGTTATGAGAAACATATAACGCGAAGGCCGAGCGTCATAGCGATTCGTAGTGGCCTTCGATGGCCTTCGCACTTATACAGGCAATACCCTTCGGTCATTTTGGTGGAAGAGGGTGGAACGTAGTGACCTACCTCATATTCACGGCATTGAATGGAGACCGGAGAAAGCGCTTGTTTTCACTCAATCTTTATCCGTCACTGCGGCAAAAAACGAGGTGCTGCGATTCATTATCGAGCGCCATGATGGGCATATGCAAGTCGTTTCGGCGGCTTGGGACCATCTCGCTGAAGGAGGCTTGGACGAGACCTTCAACGGTGAGTCATGGCAGGAGTTCTCAAACCGATTATGCGATACCATCGAGATGGGACTGGCGGCGCGATTGGATTCGATCGGGCTGGGTGAAGATGGTTCTGAAGAGGTGATTCCGCGTCGAGATTACAATCTACATCTAAATCGCAGGGCGCAACATTTCCTGATAGATTTACGCCTCTGTATGCGCCGTTTGGCACACTACATGTCGGTGACCACCGAGATGCGGCTTGAGTGGCAGCGCCTGATGTTACGCACCCGGTCGATGGATGAGCACCTCAAGGAACTGTTCATGGAGGGGCTTTCCACCCCCGATGGTGGCAAATTCGGTGGTAAGGGTTTCCGCTCGACCTGGCAGGAAGCGGTGGTCGCCGTAGCCAGTGCTCTCGAGCGCGACTTGGAGTCTGCCGATGATGCCCGCCCCGGCGCCGGTTATGATGGCGATATCGTCGGGCCGATGATTCGCGATGTCGGACTGTGTCTGGCGATGGGCGATAGCGTCACCGGAATCATGGCTGCGCAATTGGGCAAGTCGGGTTCTAATCAGCATGGCGGTTGGCCCGAACTGAACGCCGGCGGGCGTGACCTGCACGTAGGTTGCTGGAACCGTGGAGTTTTACCTCCGACCGCCCCGCTACCTATCGCTTCGGCGACGATGACCGGCATTGCTTTAGCGGCAAAGTTATCCAACACTGAGCGCTTCCACGTCGCCTGTATCGGCGAGGGCGCGAGCAGTAGTGGCGAATGGTGGGAATCGGTGAATTTCGCCGGGGCACGCGGTTTGCCGATAATGTATATTCTGCAGAATAACCAAATCGCCCTGGATACACCTACCAGCAATCAATCTGCGGTCGAATTGTGGGCCGATAAAGCGGTGGCGATGGGTATTCCCGCTTCAACCATCGACGGTTCCGACCCAGCCTCGTGGTTTGCCAGCACTGCAACCGCAAGGGAGTTTTCTCTATCAGGAGGTGGCGCCACCCTGTTGCACGTCGAGACGATGCGAGGATGTGGTCATGCCCACCATCACGATGACCTTTATCTCGGAGCCGAATCAGGCAATCCGCCCGGCTATGTCGACCGTGAACTTCTAGCCTATTGGGCCAAGAACGACCCGATTACCAACCACCGAAAAACCCTCACAGGCCTTGGGGTGAAGGAGAAGGAACTGGCGGGAATCGAAGCCGAGGAACAGGCCACAACCGACGCCGCTCTGGTCGCGGTTGAACAGATGGCCTGGCCCGAGGCTGAAACTGTGACCAAGGGTGTTACCAGCCTCGGTGATGCCGAAACCCACAGTGACCATCTGTCGAGATATTATGGCGAGACCACCCCCGCAAGCGGCGATGGCGAATCACCACTCAAAGTCGGTGAGTGCCGACATGAATTCGGCTCCGAAAAAGGCACCTGGACCTATTCTCGGGCGATTCAGCAGGCGATGGTGAAAATCGCTGAACGCTATGGTGATCAGACCATCTTCATGGGCGAGGATATGGAGATCGCCGGTGCTTTCGGCATGAATATTCCATTGAAGAATGCCGGGCATGAGAATCTGCTTCTCGACATGCCATTGTCAGAGGCGTTGATTATTCACGCCGCGACCGGCGCCGCCCTGGTCGGGATGCGCCCGATGGCGGAGATCCAATTCGGCGGTTTCGCCGCCCTCGGCTTCAACGCCTTGGTCAATAACGCCTCGATGCTACGCTGGCGCTGGGGAGCAGAAGTTCCCCTCACTGTACGTATTCCTCTCGGTGGCAAGACCCGCTCGGGTCCATTCCATGCCAATATGATTGAGTCTTGGTTTGCCAACGACCCGGGAATTATCGTCTGCGCTCCTTCGACTCCGCAAGATGCTTACGACCTGCTGGTCGAAGCCGCAGCCACAGATGACCCGGTGATTTTCCTAGAGCACATCGGGCTCTACGGCCTGCGCACCGGCGTGACCGCGTGGGGTGATGATATCAGCCAGATCGTCGAGGTGGATTCGGTGAATGCGGCAATCGAACAGAGAGGTGACGACGGGCAACGCCATTCGATTGGCCGCGCCCAAGTCATCCGAGGTGGAAGAGACCTGACAATAGTCACCTGGGGTGCGATGACCCACGTCGCCATGAAAGCGGCACAGAGTGCCAGTGAAGAGGGTGTCGAGGTCGAGGTGATTGATCTGCGAACCCTGATTCCCTTCGATGCAATTACCTGTATTGACAGTGTCAAACGCTGTGGCCGTCTCATCGTGCTACAGGAAGGTCAGTGGCACGGAGGCCTCGGTCATACCATTCAAAGTCGAATTCTCGAGGAGACATTCTACATTATGGAATCAGCTCCGATGGTCATCGGCGCCTTGGATACCCCGGTGCCATTCTCACCACCGCTCGAGGATTATACCATTCCCGATGTCGAGCATGTCCTCGAAGCGATTCTCCTGCTCTGCGATGATTAAGGTTCTGCGGAGCGGAATTTCGGATGCAGGTAGTACAGGTGTAGCAAGCCGGCTAGGATGGCACCGATGAACATCACCCAACCGATGGTCGACACAAAGGTCGGATGCGGGGTATCGAGAATCAGTGGGCTTGCCCACTCCCAGGCCGACGCCGGCTTGGCTATCAGGGCCAGAGCGAGTGCAGCACCGTAGAATAAAGTCGACAAGATGTGAATCTGATACTCTGCGGTACTAAGTCCGCCAAAGCGTTCCCGACTTTTTCGCTCGAGCGAGATATCCCAGGACTGGAACAGAATGTCGAGGATGAGGATAAACACCGCCAGCCACAGCAGCATACCGCCGGTATTGAGGACGAAAAGAAGCAAGACCAGAGGAATCAGCGCCATTACCCGCAGGGTATGGGCGATATGTTCGGTGAAGGAATCCACATGCTTGTGCAGAGCGTACTTCAGATCATGCAGGTACATACCATCGACCGCCCCCATCAGGGCATGGCCGATGAGCAGAATGGTTGCAATGACCAAGGTCTCCATGAACCGTTGAAGGTGTTGGCGATAATATGATTTCCTCACCCAGAGGGTTTATTCATCGGATGAACGATTCTCCATTTCGGCGAAATAGCATTCTTCCAGAATCTCGCGGTTGAGCATGGTGATTACCAAACCGATGGTGCAGGGAATCGCCAATAGTCCGAATGTCAGTGCCCATGAACCGGTCAGGTCGAGCACCGGGCCGATCATCATAGGTCCAACTATGGCACCGGCCGCCCATACAGTGCCAGCCGCACCAAAAGCAAGGCCGGCACCACCTCGGCCATAGGCTTGGCAGGTTGCGGTATCTATCATCGGTAAGACCGGAACCTGAGCGGCGGCGACCGAGAATTGGAACATCGCCATGAATCCGACGACAATTATCATCATGCCAAGATTCGCGGGATTGAGAAAAATAATCACCGCCGCCGCTATCAATGCGATACTCACCCCACTCCAACCTACCAGCATGTAACGGACCGGGCCGCGTTTGTCGACCAAGCGCCCCCACCACCAACCACCACCACCTTGGAGAACGACCAACAGCAGGATTGTGGCACCGATCCATCCAACCGACATCGACAACGGTTCATCGGAGAGGAACAACGGCACTCCGGCTTCCAGTGCCCCGGTTGCCAAAGTGGAAAGAAAAACCAGAATGCCGATTCTGAACAGCATCGGGTTATCGAAGAACATCCGCAGTGGAACCCTCTCAATCGCCTGCGCGCCCTCCCTGCTAGCCCCCTTACCACCATCGATATCTCGCCAGGCTAGGGCGACGATGGGAATTGCCAGTCCGGTCAATGCGGCCAGCACAATGAAGGCCATATCCTGCCCCAATTCAAAGGCAAAACCGCCGATTGCAGGCCCGAGCAGCCCGCCGATTGTCGCCACGCCGACCAGTTTTCCCACCTGTTCACCGAAATTATTCGGCCACAATGTCGAGCTGGCGGCAAATCCGGAGGTGATGATTGCCGCCCCGGATAATCCGTGCAGGAGACGAGCCACGGCTAGAATCAAGAATCCATTACCGAATATTTCTCTGGTTGCAATAAGGTACAGCAAGGAGGCTAAGGTCAGCATTATGACCGAAACCAGAATTACCCTCCCAGGTCCATAACGATCGGTGAGACGCCCGGTGAATGGCCCGAGGATGAAAAGTGGTACCGCCCACAGACTCACCAACGCGGTCGCCTGGGTATTCGAGAGGTCGAACTGGGTGCGCCATTCGGGTAGGATTGGCACGATGAATGCATAACCGAGAAAATCGACCAGAAAAGCGCATGCCAAAGCCCAGAACGCCAGATTCAAACGCACCGGCCTGGCCTCGCCCATCCTCAACCCTCACTCTTTCTCACTCTTCTTCGGAGGGGTCGGCCTCGGTTTGCTCTTCCTCATCCCCCATATCGATTTCCGTGATGCTGGTAAGGACATCGCCCATCATTTCGGTCGCATTCTCAATCTGCGTCATCAGAGTGATGTCGACTACCGCATCGGGGCGGCCGAGAGACCACAACAAATCATGGGTATAATCTACTGCTAACTTGGTCATCTTCAGCACCTCAGGCTCGACCGGGATGTACTCTTCAGGTTTGGGAAAAGTGATTTTTTCGGGAATTTCGTTGAAAATTTCATCCATTCTCTTTTCGACATCAGCGGCGATGGCATCGGCTTGATTCTGCAGTATTTCTTCCATCGTTCCGCCTTTTACCAAGCGCTTACTTTTCTCTGATTGGGTTGCGCCCGAACCCAATTTTTCGACTGATTTCACCGAGTCATACGTCACCTCTTCATCATCGCTGACATATCCATCCCCCATCACAAGTTGGTTGAGAGCGATTTTCAGCACCTCGGCAAGGGTAGAGTTTTCCAGGTCCTGGCCGAATTCGATATTGGCATCACTGAGGCTCTGGGTTAGTTTACTGACAAATTCTTCGTCAATCGTATCCGGTCCGAGTAGATTTGCCAGCATTGGCAAAACGATGGAGCCATCTTCCGAATCGAGCGAAAGGCTGAATCCCCCTTCGGTAGTGCCGCCGCGGTCGACTTTTGCAGGTGGTGGAACGAACTGCTTCTTGCTATGCTTCCACAACTGTTCAATCAGCTTGTTCATATTCAGCGGCTTGCCGAGGACCTCATGGATTCCAGCCTTGGCTGCGGCAATCATGTTCTCTTGGCTGATATTCCTGGTCAGCATCACGATGCGGCATTTGAAGGCGAATTCCGGGTCCGACATCATACGCTGAGCGGCATCCAAGGCATCGCCTGATTTCCACTCATCATCGATGACCACCACTTCCGGCATGGTCGCCAATGCGGTGGCTTCGGTCTGTCGCAGGGTCGAGCCACGGGTCACATCGAATCCTTCGCGCTCGAGGGTATTGGCGAGTAAATTGCGTCGCCCCTCATTCTCATCAGAGATGATAATCTGCGGCATTGGCTAACCCCTCACTGGTCTCGTCAAATAACGTAGTCATGAATGTTCTCGGTGTTTTTGCCTCATGGATGTGCTTTGGTGTCTCAGTAACGAGGGACATTTGAATCTACTTCAAGTGACCATGCATCTATTCCGCCGGTCAAATTATACAACCTGTTGGCCTCGACACCCGCAGCAGCCAACATCACCGCCGCCATCGCTGAGCGACCACCGCGGTGGCAGTACACGAGAATATCCCCTTGAGTGGGAATCTGCTCGATCTCTTGCTCGACGGCATCGTGTGGAATCAGTGCCGAGACGCCGGCGATTGTCGCCAGTTCAGCCTCGACTTTGGTTCGGACATCCAAAACAAATGGTGCCCAGCCTCCGCTCATTCGCTCTGCTGCTTCACTCGCCGAGACCTCGTGGAACATCATACCAACCTCATCGGCTCTCAGTTCATCAACCTGCGTACCTGACGCCGAGACTTTGGCTGGGGCCTTGGCCGAGGCATTTGCCGAGGCACAGAATGCCTCGACATCACTCAATTCGGTGATTTTCTTTCGCTTCGGGTCACGACTTATCTGCAATCCCCGGAAACGCGTCTCAAGCGCATCATAGACCAGTAGAATACCCGAAAGTGGCTTGCCTATTCCGAGCAGATATTTGATTGCCTCATTAGCCTGTAGACTGCCTATCACCCCCGGCAATACCCCTAAAACCCCTCCTTGAGCACAGGATGGCACAAGTTCAGGTGGAGGCGGGTTGGGAAAGAGGTCACGATAATTCGGTCCATCACCATAATTGAATAACGATACCTGTCCCTCAAATCGGTAAATCGAGGCATAGACCCACGGGATTGACAAAATCTCACAGGCGTCGTTGATCAGATAACGGGTCGGCAAATTGTCACTTCCATCGATGACCAGATCATAACCACCGATGATATCGAAGGCGTTTCCAGTGCTCAGCCGGGTGATGTGCGGCTCGATGCATATCGAAGGGTTGAGTGCCTCCAATCTGGTCTGCGCGCTGGCAACTTTGGAAAGCCCGATCTGGGCACTGGAATGAACCACTTGCCGTTGCAGATTAGATTCGTCGACTTCGTCGTCGTCGACGATGCCGATACGACCCACACCCGCCGCGGCCAGATACATCAGCACCGGGCTACCCAATCCACCGGCACCGATTACGCAGACCGAGGAATCACGCAACTTAGCCTGCCCCTCTAATCCGACCTCGGGGAGAGTGAGATGACGGGCATAGCGACGCTTGTCGGAATCCGAAAGTTCAGCGCCCATACACTTCCCACAAGGTAGGCGGTCATCAATTGCTCTCTTGCTATGTCTGTTAATGATAGCGGCTGGTTGGGTTCAATGTTCGAGTTCCTCAAGCCAGCGCTCAGCGTCCATAGCCGCCTGACAACCCTGCCCAGCGGCGGTGACGGCCTGACGGTAACGGCTATCGACGACGTCGCCGGCGGCGAAAACTCCCTCGACGCTGGTCATGGTGAATTCCTTGTGCAGGATGTAGCCCTCTTGGTCGGTCTCAATCTGCCCGTCGAGAAATGAGGTGATCGGCGTATGGCCGATGGCGATGAAGGCGCCGGTAATCGCCAACTCTTCGGTCGAGCCATCTCTCGGGTCCTCGAGTATCGCTCCGGTCAAGCCGCTGTCGTCGGAGAGCCATGCCTTGACACTGCGGAAGGTCTTGATCTCAATCTTGGGATGTTGTTTTGCTCTCTCGAGCATTACTTTGCTGGCGCGGAAGACTTCTCGGCGATGAACTATGGTGACCTTGGTGGCGAAGCGGGTCAGGAAGGTCGCTTCCTCCATCGCCGAATCACCGCCACCGACGACCATTATCTCCTGGTCGCGAAAGAATGCGCCATCACAGGTGGCGCAGGTAGAGATCCCCCGGCCCTTCTGCGCCTCTTCGTTTTCAGCATCGAGCCAAATGGCCTCGGCTCCAGTGCAGATTATCAAAGCATCAGCGAGGAATTCCTCGCCTTCGACGTAGACCTTGAATGGCCGCTCAGTTGCATCGATTCTCTCGACATTCTTGTCTTCGACCCGCAGCCCGAAACGCTCGGCCTGCTCACGCAATTCCATCATCATCTCCGGCCCACCGACCCCTTGTGGATAGCCGGGATAATTCTCTACATCGCTGGTCAGCATCAGTTGGCCACCTGACATATAGCCTGCGAACATCAGCGGTTCCAGCATGGCTCTGGCGGTATACAATCCCGCGGTATAGCCGGCTGGGCCACTGCCGATGATAATTACCCGCTCAACAAGATTATCAGTTTCGATATCACTCATTCCACAGCCTCCGGGATATGGTGTTTGTGCGCCCCTCTTTCAATGTTTACTCAACCCACAGGTGACTAGAACCACGTCATAACATTGCCCGAAGCGCGGTGATCGAAGCGGTCGCATGTTTCTCCAGCCGAGCCTCGATGTGATGTGCTTCAGCTCCGGGGCCGATGATTCCCAATCCGACCGGCTTATCGTGTATCAATTGTAATTCGATTATCGTCTTGAGCACGGCTTGACCCATCGCCAATCCGTGTTGGGTCTCACCCTTCTCGATGATTCCCAGGCAAGATGCGGCAGAGATGTCTTCTCGGCTCAGCACCCGGTCGATAGCCAATGGAATCTCCATGCAACCCGGAACCCATAACACCTCTACTACCTCCAGATTATTTTCTGCCGCGGCAGATTTGGCAAACGCGAGCATTCTTCCGACCTCGGCCTTATGGAATGAGCCGCAGACGATGGCGATTTGAATACTCATTCCCTCGCCTCCATATATCTCTCTACCGTCTCGACTATCGCCTGAGTTTTTGCATCTATCTCAATGTTGATCATATCGCCGACCTGACGCCGCGAGAAGCAGGTTCGCGCCAGAGTCTCGGGAATCAACCACACCGTGAAGGTACCAGCAGGGTTTACCGTGGCGACGGTGAGGGAGGCTCCATCAAGGCCGATGAACCCCTTGGCGAGGATATAGCGCATCCATTCTGGAGCGACTTCCAGGGTGAGTACATGATTGCCATCAGGGTTGCTTATCTCGACTATTTCTGCTGTCGTGCTGATATGGCCGGACATCTCATGCCCACCGATCTCACCACCGTATTTCGCCGCCCTCTCGTAGTTCACATATCCTCCAGCCACACACTCACCAAGCGTGGTTCTGGCGATGGTTTCACCGACCACATCAAAACTCGATGAATTGCCAAATATCTCGACCACGGTCAGACAGATGCCGTCGATGGCGATACTCACCCCCGGGCTTGCCCCATCCAGGGCCGAGGCGGGAAATTCAAGCACCAGTTTGCTGCTGCCCGCACCGATTACATGCTCGCTCACCTTGGCGATGCCCTGCACGATACCGGTGAACACCGAATCACTCCGCGTCGCGTAGTTCGATGATTCTGGCGATGATCTTCCGTGTCCCATCCAGGTCTTCGGTAAATCCTTCCACCCGGCGAATTTCGATATGGGATAGACCAAGTTCAGCCAACGACCTGCGGATACCATCCTCGGCATGCTCCTGGTCAAAGCCCAAGGCGATGATATCGGGATTGATTTCTGGAAGGATGTCATAAATCGATTTCTCCGGCGGGTTTCCCACCACCGCAACATCCACCGGCTTCATCCCACCGACCATGCGGCGGCGCAATTCCTGCGATGTGACCGGCTCGTGTTTGCGTTGCCGCACCGTATCGTCATGAGCGACGACCACCGTCAGATGGTCACCCAAAGACTTGGCCTGCTCCAAATAATGCAGGTGGCCTGCGTGCAACAGGTCGAACACCCCGACTGCAAGTACTCGCTTCATCATCCTCAACCCGCCTTAGGACCTCTGCTATTTATCCGCGGCGGCGAGTACTTGTTTGAGGTCGTCACCGCACAAGAAGGGAATATCGCGCTCATTCGCCCACCGGCGCGCCGCTTCGACCAAAAGTGCAGAATCGCCTTCGGGTTGCAACATCTCAGCACCGATGACCACCGGCGGCACACCGGCCAAGCGGGCTAAGCCAACCGCCAATTCGGTATGCCCTTCACGCGTGCCGAGACCCCCGGGGGATTCACGGCATACGGGAATGTGTCCAGGGGTACGAAATTCAGCCCCCAAGGCGGAATGACTGGTCACCTCATCGGCCTCAGCATCGACCAACTCCTGGTATAGTTCGGCGAAGCGGCGAGTGGTAAGGCAGCGGTCGGCATCGGTGATTCCAGTGAAGGTCTGGCGGTGGTTGAGCGACAGGGTGAAGGCACTGCGAGAATCGTATTGGAGGTCATCGGTGACCAGTACAGAAAGAATCGGATGGTTCTCAACCAGCCCCTTATCGGTGTGTAAATCCTGCAGAAAGGGTAGTCCAAAACGCTCGCCCACCTCGTGACCTATGGCGAGGAAGAGCAGGCCGCCGCAATCTTTTCGCAATTGTCGGATATCCTCGGGCTTTACCATGCCGGCCGCGAACAGGAGGTCGGTCTCACCCTCGCGGAACTCAGAATCAAACAGGCAGACCGGCTGGCCGGCGAGAAAAGCCGCGACCGCAATATCGACCACACCCATGGCCGAGCGATACACAACCCCCCCTTGAATACTGCTAATGGCCATGGCGCACAGTTAAAGGCGGACGGGTTACAATAGTAGTTATCGGAGCGAGGAAAATGGACGTTTTGCGACGATTATCTGAGAATGTGACAGCATATTGTTTTCAAGGGATATACATTGGGCGCAACGGCCGCCGAGGGGGGATGTGCTCATGCCAGTGAGATTAGGACCAGCGGGCGTGCCGTTATCGTGCAAGGGGAGAACGGTTGTCGAGGGCATCGACGACATCATCGCTCTGGGACTGGATACCATGGAATTACAGACCGTTCGCATGGTCGCACCACAGCATTTTGAGCAATATTGGCAGGCTGGAGTGTTGGCTGATAAAGCCGATTTCGAGATGAATATTCACGGCCCTTACTACGCGGAACTACTCGGCGATAAGTTGCAGCGCACCCGCACCCTCGCCAAGTATGAAGCCGCTCTTCAGGCCGGGAAGACCATCAATGCCAGACACATCACCTGTCACGTCGGCGGCTACGGCGAATATGAGCGCGGCAATGACGCCAATGAACAGGTTGCCAACGTCTTCGCCGGCATCGTCGAGCGAGCAAAGGAATTGTGGGAAGATGAGGTCGAATACCCGGTTTTTCCGTGGCTGGCGGATGGAACCCCGGTGAATGTCGGAGTTGAGACCAGCGGCAGTCAGAACCTGTGGGGTTCTCTGGAAGAAGTACTCGAGGTGGTCAACCATGTCGAGGGAACGATTCCGGTGCTCAATATCGCTCACATCCATTCGCGTGGACACGGTTGTATGAGAACCTCCGAGGATTATGGTGAGATGTTCGATCTGGTGAGAACCAGCCTCGGCACGAAAACATTCTACTGCCACTTCTCAGGAATCTCCCATCGTACCGGAAATGCCCTGCACTACACCCAGATAAAGAAGAGTGACCTCAACTTTGAGCCGCTGGCGGAATTCCTCATCGAGGATGGCGATTGGCTCGACGTCACGATAATCTCAGATTCACCTTTGCTCGAACACGACGCCATGTACATGTATCAACAGCGCGAGAAGAGTCGTCAGCGCCAACTTGAGCGCAAGGCTCTGGAAGAGCGACGCCGAGTCTTGGCCGTATCGGCTGGACTTTCTGAAGATGAATTGGCGGCGCGTGAAAAGGAGCAGCAACTCGTCAGTAAGGCGGCGCAGGAAGCCGCTTCCAAATCTGCTCTGGATGCCGCAACCACAAAGAAAGAAGCCGCTCAGGAAACAGAGGAAAAGAAGGAAAAACCCGATTCAAAGACAAAGAAAACCCCGGCGAAACCGGCCAAGGGTAAGAAAACCGCAGCCAAGGATAAGGCGAGTGATGATGACCTGTTCGGTGATTCCGCCGACGATAACGAAGATATATTCTGATTCTCCGCAGTAACCTACCGGGCATCATTTACGCAAGACTTGAAATGTCGAGCGGATTCCGTCGCCCTTAGAGGGGACAGTAACTCAGCAGGGAGAGTGCCAGACTGAAGATCTGGAAGTCGCCGGTTCAAGCCCGGCCCGTCGCACCTTCTCAGAAGAGGTCGTCATCATCGTCTTC
>JAPOGE010000099.1 GCA_028283345.1 Candidatus Poseidoniales archaeon | reverse complement strand
GCCGTGCCTGTAAAACATCGCGTAACTCGTACAGAATATCGAGGGCTTCGCGCGGCGCCAACATATCCGGATCGACCTTTTTGAGACGCTCCAGCGCCTTTCTTTCGTGCGCTGGCAATGCGATGGTAGTTGCGACCTGTTCACTCATCGCTTCGCCGCCGACCGGCAACATGTAGCCGAATAGACTGCGCTGACCGACGTGGCGCGGCAGTGGCTGACCCGACTCGCCGGCCCTGGCGCCTTCGGCCTGATGCTCAAGGAAGGTCAACAGGTCATGGGCACGTTCGACGACCTCCTTGGGTAATCCGGCCAAAGCCGCGACCTGAACACCGTAGGAATCATCACACGGCCCATCGGCAACGGTGTGCAGGAAGCGAAGTTCGTTGCCGGCATTTGCTACCTGCACATGGATATTGACCAATCCTGGTGCCTGCCCCTCAAGGCCGACCAACTGGTGATAATGGGTGGCGAACAGAGTTCGACAACCGATTCTCTTGGTGATATCCTCACATACGGCCCAGGCGATTGAAAGGCCATCGAAGGTCGAGGTGCCGCGCCCGATCTCATCGAGCAGTACCAGACTGGAGCGCGAAGCACGACGCAAGATGTGCGCCACCTCAATCATCTCCATCATGAAGGTCGACCGGCCTCGACCAAGGTCATCGCTGGCTCCGACCCGGGTGAAGATCCGGTCAACCAGTGAGATCTTGGCTTTCTCAGCCGGTATGAACGAGCCGGATTGCGCTAATATGGTGAGCAGGGCGGTGGTGCGAAGATAGGTTGACTTACCACCCATATTCGGTCCTGTCATCAGCAGAAAACGACGTTTAGGAGAAAATTTCACCTGATTGGGAACAAATCCGGCTTGCCGCTCAAGTACCGGATGGCGAGCGTTGACAAGTTCCAAGCGCTCATCGCCAGACAATAACCGAGGCCGGCTCCAACTCCGCTCTCTGGCGGTATGAGCGAAGCTGCAAAGAACATCGATGCAAGAAATCCTCTCGGCGATCGCCGCCAAGGTCAAGGCGTGCTGTTTCACCGTATCGCGCAATTCGCAGAACATTCGATATTCCATCTGGTTGGCTTTGCTATCGGCGTTGAGTATTACTTCCTCCCACTCTCGCAGGGAATCGGTGACATAGCGACTGGCATTGGTCATCTGCTGTTTTCGCTGGTATTCTTCGGGGACTTTACCAGAATGGGCATTGGTGACTTCGATATACCAGCCAATCTGGCGATTATATCTGACCTTGAGGGAGGGAATGTCGAGCCTGGCGCGTTCGCTCTGCTGGTACGAAGCGAGCCAATCCGTACCCTCTGTGGCTCTACCCAGCAGGTCATCCAATTCCGAATTGTAGCCGGGTTTGAACAATTTACCCTCTTTAATCGATAACGGTTGCTCTTGTCGCAGGGCTTCTTGGAGGGAGAATCGCACCTCCTCCAACTGTGATAGCCCACTCGCCAGTTCACCCAACAAGGCATCCTGACCCTCGCACAGGAGATTCTCAAGACCGGGCATGCGGTCGAGACATGCACCGATGGCGGCCAGGTCACGGCCATTTGCTCGACCATAGGAAAGTTGCATCGACAGTCGTTCCATATCACGCAGACCCTTGAGAGATGTGCGCACTTCACGCAATCGACGCGAGGCGCGAACCAGATGTGCAACCGCATCTTGCCTAGCACCGATGGTGGCGAGGTCGCGCAACGGTCGAAGCAGCCATGTCTTCAGCATTCTGCGCCCCATCGCAGTCTTAGTTGAATCTATAGAGTGGAGAAGTGAACCTTGATATTTACCTGATGAAGTAGAGGTCAATTCAAGATTTCGCAGTGTCGTCTGGTCGAGCAGCAAGCCATCGCTCTCCTCGATGATATCGACCTTGCGCAGGGGAATCGAGTCGGTGACATGAAGAGTGCACAGATAATCTGCAGCCAGTCCGGCAGCCTGCAGGGCCAAAGGATTGCGGTCGAGATCGATATGTCCCAGGTCGGCGACCTCGAGTTGTTTCCTGAGCGCCGCCAAGCGCGCTTTCGGCGGCACCTCGTGTTGCGAAACCGTCACTCCATCTAGTTGTGAAATCAACTGCCCGACAATCTCGTGCGCGGCTTCTCGACGTGACATTATCAATTCATCGGGAGCGAGTCGCAGCACTTCATCGAGCAACCTCGACCAGCGGTCATCTCCAGTGAATTCGCAGGCACTGACATTGCCGGTCGATGAATCGATACCGGCGAGTGCCAAGACATCACCCTCGACCAGCAGACTGGCCAAGATAGAGGTCTGGTCGGTGCCGATGAGTGATTCTTCGTATAGGCTACCCGGGGTATACACACGGGTCACGACCCGCTCGAGTAATTTGGCTCCCGGCTGAAGGCTCTCCTCTTGTTCGCAGACCGTCACTTTGAAGCCCTTGGCGAGCATTTTGCGCAGATGTGAATCCAATGAATGCCACGGGAATCCGGCCATCGGAATCGGGTCATCGGATTTCTTGTCGCGGCTGGTGAGCGTCAGCCCGAGTGCTTCAGCGGCGATTTCTGCATCTTCGTGGAATAATTCGTAGAAGTCTCCCATGCGGAAGAACAAGATGGTGCCGGGGTGCTCGGATTTGATTCGGTGGAACTGCTCCATCATCCCGGTTTTCGCCATCTACCCCAATCCCCGAACACGGCAGCAACTCACGCTGGATTGGTGCGGGAGGTTGAGGGTCTTTGAAT
This sequence comes from Candidatus Poseidoniales archaeon, assembly GCA_028283345.1. GTDB lineage: Archaea > Thermoplasmatota > Poseidoniia > Poseidoniales > Poseidoniaceae > UBA60. The sequence continues at coordinate 3,843 of JAPOGE010000099.1, read as the reverse complement.
CATACCTTTGAAGCCCCTGTAAGGGGCTTTTTCCCTGCATTCTTCCTCCAGAGTCCACTACGTTGCTAGAGCGACCGGACAATAAGAAGCAGTATGTATGTCGCGCTCGCGACGAAAGCCAGTTTGAAAGCGAATACTGGGACTTTCTATTATGAAGGTCCCGCTCAGTTCGCCCGTCATTCACCATATCGGCGCTTAAAGGGGTTCATCATTGCGGGAACCGAGCCACACGCCGTCGGGCGATAAAATGAATGGTAGGCGAAAAACCGCCTTCACCGGTGTTCCCCAGCCCATGAGGTTTCGACCGACAGCGCCTTATTCTTCAGTGGAATTATCTTACGATAAACCGCAGAAGGCGCCCACATTTCACCATCGACCGTCAATAGACGAGCCAATGGGATGCCGAAGTGATGTTGATTCTCGACCAGCATGTCTTCGACCAGAGCCCAATCCTCTTCACCGAGGTCACAAAACTCCCCCCCGTTCAATTGGCTGGATGAGAGTCTGTGGTGTGGGTCGCGCACATAAATCGCCCCACCGCTGGAGAGGCTGAACAGGTTACCCCCCGGATATGGCGTCTCGAGTTCGGTGATTTCCCCACTTTCGGAGAACTCAATCCCATTGATGATGACAAAGCCACCCGGGTTCGACTTATCCAATGGGTCACCGGCCATGAAAGACTCAGCCAGATAATCCAGAGCGGTGCCATTGACCACCAATTTCGGTCCGCCGACGCTGTTGATCATCGGCCTGCCAGCGGCATTTCCAAGGATGAAAAGTCGTCCGCCCTTGGCGCCATAACCGTAGCACTGGCCGACATCACCGTGCATCACGGTAGTGCCACGCTTATGGATCTGGGCAATCTGGTCCTGGCCGTTACCGTGCATGTGAATGGTCATACCATCATTGCCGCTGGCCAGATAATCGCCGGCGCTCTGGTAGACGTCGATGCTGACATCATCGGTGTCTTCACCCATGCCATTGCCGATGAAACGATGTCCTCGACAGTTGATGATGTGGAAATGGCGCCAGCCCTCGCCGTGTAATGCGACCAATTCTCGGGCCAGGGATTCGACCCCCTCGATTGGATATGGGCGGGCATCGACGACGATTGCCTGACCTGGTTTGAGCGGCTCGGGACGATGCCCGAGGGTCTTCTGGCCGACGAAATCACCACATGGCGCTGAGGTCGAACTCATCAGCACGCTGATGAGTGCATGCTCGACGATGTCGAGCCAGCGACTGCGTCGCAATGTACCGGTCGGATAACGGCGGTCGAGGAGACGTTGGAGGATTTTCACCGCATCGCGGCGCGAGCATTCTCCGGCGATTTCTGAAACCATCGCCAGTGCCTCACCCCAACCCATGGTCTGCAGGGATTCGACCGCGTGCTGGAATATGTCGTCAGGGTTGGCGCTGAATGGTAGTTCGGCGCCTGAGTCGAGCGCGGCAGAGACCAATGAATAATCCCCCTTGGGGGAGGTATTCACGGTGCGGCCGAACTTATCGCTCATCGATAAGGCAAATGTGCCATCATCCTGTTTGACCACGTCTAACAGGAACGCGCCGCCGTCGGTATATGAGCCGCCGCGGGCATTCCAGTATTTGTCGCAGTGACGCCAGAAACGCTTGTCATCCGATGCCAAACTGTTGAGCACCGCATCGATGACCTGCTTCTCAGAGGCGCAGAAGGCGATTCCAACCTCGCCGCGCTGGTATGAGAATACCTGCGGTCGCAGCATGCTGGTGTCGGTGATGCCGATGAGACGGTGGTGACCCTTGGCTTGAGCCTGGGCGATGATGAAGAACCAGGGGCCATCGGGAGAACCGTGGATGTGGGTCTGCTGAATCTGCTGGTAAATCTGCTGTTTTTCCTCTGGCAACATGACGAAGTCGAGTTCCGAGGTCGGCGCCAGCGACTCGATGAGATACTCCATCGGGTAGTCATAGACGCGGTGGTGGAGGTCGAAGGCCAGCGCTGCGACCTCGGTATCGGTGAAGAACAGCGGTTCCATCCCTCGCTGGGCGAGATAATCGGTCACTGAGACATAATTTGAGAAGTCGCCGTTGTGCACCAATGCCACATCGATGCCTTGGCCGAAAGGGTGGGCGCCACCGGGGTGGGTTATCCGACCCCGGGTCGGATAGCGATGATGACCGATCCAGACATGGGCGGTCACATCATCGAGGTGGTAATACTTGATGACGTCCTCGGCATAGCCGACGATCTTCAGAATCAGCATATCGCGGCCGTGCGACAGGACAAAGGCATCGGCACGGCCGTTCCGGGCATAGAATTCGACGTTCAATCTGTGGGTGTTGCGGAACACGTATTCCTGCGCCATCGCATCATCATCCTTGAAATCATTCGGTGATAGCCCGCTCTCGGCTACCATCGCTTCCAGCCCGCTGGCCTTCGGGTGGACAAAGTAACAGACCACATCGGGTGGCCTGACCTCAAGGGCACTCAATTCCTCTTCCCAGTTTTCCATAGTCGGGACTTCGTGAATATGGTCGACCTCGTAAGCCGAATGGATATATTTCTCTTCGACCGCGGCGCGGTGGGCGCCATCGACATAGGCGATGGCGACCAAGAAGGAGTTTTCCAGGACCTCGGTAGTGGTCGAGAAATGTGCCGGGTCGAGTCCGACCATGGCGACTCCACCGCCCTTGCCGTTGCCGCGGTTGCGCATCTGTGCGAGCGAGTCGTGTAAATGTCGCCCGGCAACGGGAATCTCACAGGCCAGACCGATGACTCCGCAACCGCCTTCGGCGGCGTCTTCATCATTCATCTCGATTTTCGGTAGAGAGCGGGTCAAGCGCCGACGGGCGTCAAGAATCGCCTTCGGATTCAATGGTGGCATCACGGCTCATCTCCGTTCACATAGCGCAGCAGGTCGGTCCGGCCACGTAATTCCGAGATATGTGAGAGGCCGAGTTTGCGCATGATGTCGCGCAGTCGCCACTGCACCGCGATGTAGTAATTGTCGAGCCGTTTCTCAGCCCAGTCCGGCTGCAACCATTCCTGCAATTCGACATCTGTGGTGGTCAATCCCCAGGGGCAACCGCGTCCGCTCGGCCCGCCTTCACAGTTCGCACATCGGGTACAACCCATCGCCACCAGATCACTGGTGCCGAAAACCACGCCGTCAGCCCCCAGGGCGATGACCTTGGCGACATCGTCAGCGGTGCGTACTCCGCCGCTGGCGATGAGGGTGACATTTTCCCTTACACCCTCTTTGATAAGGAATTTATGCACTTTGGGTACCGCCAACTCTATCGGCATCGCGATATTTTTCTTGGCGATTTCCGGCGCCGCTCCGGTGCCGCCGTATGAGCCATCGAGGTGGATGATGTGGGCACCGGCATAGTATGAGCCGACGGCAACCATATCGACATCTTTAGGGGTACTCACCTTGACCGCAATCAGTGCCTCGGGATTGATGGTCTGCACCCAATCGATGTGTTTCATGTGGTCTTCAACCGAGTAGGTCGAGTGGAATGGGAACGGGCTGAACAGGTTTACGAAGGGTACACTGCCGCGCAACTTTGCGACATCACCTCCGGACTTGGCTGCCAATAGATGACCGCCAAGCCCGGGCTTGGCGCCTTGGGCATACTTGAATTCGATTATCGGCGAGGCTTTGATCGAGCGCTCTTCGACGCCGAAATATCCGGTCGCCACCTGGGTGATGATATTCTCCTTGTATTGGTAGAGCTCCTCTGGATAACCACCTTCTCCCGTCGACATGTAAGTATTCCATTTCACCGAATTGCGTGCCCGCGATAACATCACGTTCAGCGAGACCGAACCGTAGGACATCCCACCGCCATAGATTGGCA
>JAPOGE010000098.1 GCA_028283345.1 Candidatus Poseidoniales archaeon | reverse complement strand
AGGTCCAGTTTGCGAAGCCGCCGCTGACACCACCCACTGGCAATATCGAAACATCGTCGATATTCCACCCGGTATATGTCACCGAGAAATCGGTGGTTCCCAGACCAAAGCGCACCTGAGCCGAGGGGTTGTTGTAGATGTAGGAGCTTATATTGTGAGTCGACAGACTGTATGAGCCGTCGTTGATGGTGCCACTGTTGGACCAAAGGCTGACCCAATTTCCTTGAGCATTCTTGAACTGTACATAGGCGTGGTCAAAACTCGAGGATTCAACCCCCAGACGCTTCCAATAAGACAGACTCCAGGTTCCAGAACACGAAGAGCAGTCAAAGGTCGGGCTGGTCGCCCAGTAGGTTGAGCCCATATAATTGGGGTAATCACCTTGATAGGTGTAAATAGCGCTTGTACCACCATGAACTCCGCCACTCACGTAGGAGCCTGATCCGCCACTCATATGGGAGCCTGCGGTTGTATCAGATCCACGAAGCCATCCGCCGGCTGTGGATAATGTCCAGCCATGGTTTGCATTTTCGAAATCCCACTCGATTCCACTTGGGAGAATCGTCAGGCCAGTCTTATTGTAATCGACATTGTCGAAGGATGCTGTAGTGGCATTGAAATGCGCCGATGTATCCCATGTGAATTCCTCGACTATCGGCAATGGTCGCGGCTGTAGTTCCAAATCCAATTCCTGAAGAGCCTCGCCGCCCGGTACTTCAACCTTCAAGATGCTTGACGACCCATTGGGATATACTGGGATGCTGATCTCCACAGTCTGACCGACCGGAGTGTATGATTTTCCATTATTGCCACCTAACTCAGTTCCAATAGCTCCGCTCAGCAAGGGGGATAAACTGGCTATAACAAAAATAGCCAGCATCCCGAAACTCACAGTGGTGCGCTGATTGTATCGCATGGCGTAACGCACACCTCACCTAAGTTATCATAACCTTCCCCACCGAAGTTTACTAAAACAGCCATCTGGCAGGGTGGTAATGCCTATTGAGGTCGGACGACCAGAACACATTGGAGGCACCGAGATGGATACGGCCGAAGCTCTCAAGCGAGCGGCGGGAATCGCCGCCTGCGAAGTCGTTTCGAGTGGCATGAAAGTCGGCCTTGGCACCGGCTCGACCGTGGCCTTCACGGTGATTGAACTCGGCCGTAGAATCGCCGAAGAGGGACTGGAAATAATCGGCGTGCCCACCAGTATCGCGACCGAGAAACTGGCGCAAGAAGTCGGTATACCGCTGGCCGAATTGGGAGAACTGGCGGGGCTTGATGTCGTCATTGATGGCGCCGACGAGTTCAACCCGGAATTCCAACTCATCAAAGGTGGGGGTGGAGCATTGCTGCGAGAGAAGATCGTCGCCCAATCTGCCGCCGCCATGGTCGTCGTCGCTGACGGCAGTAAGGAAGTCAAAAAACTCGGTGCATTCCCCCTGCCTATAGAAATCATACCATTCTCGTGGTCAGAGACGACACGGCAAATCAAGACAGTTCTTTCCGAGCATGGATGTGGCGGTGAAATCAGTCTCCGGCGCAGACCCGAACTCGGCGATGCAGTTCTGGATGGAATCGATTTTCCCGTTGCGAAAGGTGGGGGGGTTTTCGTCACCGATAATGGCAATGTGATTCTAGATTGTCACACTGGAGCAACTATTTCCGACCCGGTCGCCCTAGAGCGAGCCCTGCTGAATTGTGCTGGTGTTGCACAGGTCGGCCTGTTCAACAATATGTGTGATGCGATTTATCTCGCGGCTGAATCAGGGGTTCGCATACTCAAGAAACCCGATGGTAGACTGGCTTGACCGGCTTTCCTTTCCAGCCGGCATAATCTTGATGCCCAAGCGACTACTTTTGATACCGTCACGCTCATAGAGGGTTGGTGGGTCGCATGGCTGGGTCTGTAGCTTAGTCAGGTAGAGCACCTGGCTCTTAACCAGGTGGCCGCGGGTTCGAACCCCGTCAGACCCGCTCTGCATTTTGATGCTTGTAGCGCAGGCCTGACTCGGGATTGCTGCTTATTTCTGTACTTCGCACTTCCCTCGGTGCTACGCACCTCAGTCCAGCCCTCACCCCCCGTCAGACCCGCTCGACTTTTTGATGCTTTTAGCGAGATGAGAACTATTGGTGCGGCGGACCAGAGAGGTACGGAAGGTGTTGAAGGGCGAGTGTTTTTTGTTGTCGTCAGCCTATTGGGTGACGACTACCACACCGCCACTGCGGTTCTTGGCACACGAACCAGGGATGAGGAATAAGTCGATGAACCACCATACGGAAAGGCCTTGAAAGGTAATCAGGGCAATCAGCCAAACTCCTATTCCTCGACCCATGTAAAGATGGTGAATACCTAAAAAACCGAGCAAGAACCACAGTAGGTATGCCACCAATACCGAAGGTTGGCTTCCCCCGGGGGCGACTATCGTCGTCGCCGGCTGAGCAACCATCATCTGCTGTGGTTGTACAAATGCCTGCTGTTGTGGCTGGGCTACTGCTTGCGGCTGGGCTATTGCTTGCGGTTGGGCTACTGCTTGCTGTTGTGGCTGGGTGGCGAACTGTTCCTGCGGCGCTTGCATGGTACTGCAACCCCGTTTTCATATTAGATATGAGTGGCGGCGAATGAATCCTTACTTGCGGCCGAATATCAGATAGCCCACAGTTAGTAGGGCAATGCCACCGATTGCTCCGACACCGACCATCCCACCGGGAACCACGGTCGCCAAAGCGTCGAGTGGATTATCGGTTTCTGCTTCCTTGTCTTCGGGTGGAGCGGTGGTGGTGCCTTCATCACTTGAGCCATCAGTATTGGACGACCCAGCATCTCCAGTGTAGTCCGGGCACCCCTTACCTGGTTTTGAATCGTCAATCAAACTTGGATTCCAGTATTCCCACACTTCACATTCAGTCATGTTATCGGCATCCGGGGGGCTGGTGCCATTGTCTGTCGGGTCAGCAAAGGTGCAGGTGCCGTCATCATCGGTTGCGGTTGGGCTGAAGTTTTCGGCACTGGCATCGGTGCAACCGGCAATCTCATCGCCATCGGTGTCGTAGGTGCAAGTATTGTCCATCTCGGTAGCTGCGGAGTTGTAGTTGGTTGCGGCTGAATCTGTGCAACCGTCAATCTCGTCGCCATTTGATACCCCATCGCCATCGTCATCATACAGGCAGGAGTCATCGTCGACATCTGCTTCAGCCATATAGTTCATAGCCGCTGAATTAGTACATCCTGCGGTTTCATTGCCACCACTTCCATAGGTGCACGAGTCATCATCCACGGTCGCCTCTGGGTTGAAATTCGTAGCGTCCACGTCCATACATCCCGAAACGGGGGAATTCAAGCCTTCAAGCATTGCTTGAACACTACCTTCCATCGGACCCCAACTGCCGTTGGTCGCAACCCAGGCGAAATTCATGCCATCGGATACATTCACTGAAGAAACTCCGACCAGCGATTCAACGTATACGCCAGTCGCATTCATCAGATAAAGTGACCAATACCAGTAGGACGAGTTGCCGAAAGGGACATCCGAGGAAAGTCCACCGATCGAGATGAGGAAGATTCCATCTGGGTCGGTATCGTAAGTATTGTAACTCATTACGAGTGCATTGAAGCCAATCACCGAAGCCTGCCATGCATTTGAGGTATTATCTATATCGAACGAGGTGAGCAAAGATGTTCCATCGGGCATCCATATCATCATCGTAACATTAGACGTGCCATTATCGCCAGTTTCATTTCCGGAGTTATTGTCTCCACTTCCGGCCCCAGGGTCGATTACATGTACCACGCCGGTCATAGTGCTCGGATGTTTATTACATGCGTAAGGATAATCCCCCGGGATGTTAAAGGTGAATGTGAAAGTATTACCATTTACCATATCCCCGGAATCATACGACTCTGGGCCACCGGTATCGGTCACGGTATGGGTGGCTGAGTCCTGATTCGTCCACTCGACAGAATCAGCAATGTTGATGGTGACATCGTTTGAGCTGAAGGCATATCCGGTGATGGATACTTGGGTTGTAGAGGGTGCCCCACCACCACCGGCCAGAACTGCAGGCGTGATGCTTGCAAGTACGAATACAAAAGCGATTATCAGAATGTTTTTGCGGTTTTCCATGCTTGCGCCATAATTACTAGGGTGATGAAACCTTCGGAGCAACAATTGTGAATCCAGAAACACCCATCGGGCACTTCAAGACCGAGAAAGCAGCCCCCAATCCAGGCCCAGTCCACCTGTGGCACCTGAGGAATCGACGATGCAATCCCCCAAAAACGGTCCGACAAAATCCCCGGTTCTGACCATCAGCCATCGCACCCCCGAGGGGGGTTCGGCATTTCCGGTCGAAATCCCTCAATTAGGGCTCGGGGTTTTCCTGATGAAGGAAGATGACGAGTGTGGCAAGGCCTGCGCGTGGGCACTGGAAAATGGCTACAGGCATCTCGATACCGCAGCCGTATATGAGAACGAGCGAGCGGTTGGCGCTACTGTGAGAGCAAGCGAACTCGGGCGCGAGGAGATATTCGTCACCACAAAATTGCGCCGTGGTGATGCACTCGGATACGACGCTACCATCAACGCTTTTGCAGCCAGTATGAAGAGACTCGACATCGACTATGTCGACCTCTATCTGGTGCATGCGCCACCAGAGGACCGCGAACATCGCCCCGGGGTCTGGCGAGCGATGGAAGATCTGCTCGAGACTGGACAGACAATGGCCATCGGGGTATCCAATTACGGCAGCCACCATCTGAGCGAACTGATGGAAAATGCCAGATATGGCCCCGCAGTCAACCAGATCGAGATTCATCCTTGGCTACAACGTGTAGAGTTGCGTGCCGCTAGTGAAGCGGTCGGGGCAGTGCCGATGGCCTATTCGCCACTGGCCCGAGGTCACAAGGTGAATGACCCGGCCCTAGGTGAAATCGCCACCCGACTCGGCTGCAGTCCGGCTCAGGTTGCCATCAAGTGGTGTCTTGACCAAGGTTGTATCACTATTCCTAAATCGAGCAATGAATCAAGGATAATCGAGAATTTCGGCAGTATTGAAGTCGACCTGTCCGGCGAAGTAGAAGCGCTGGCGGAACTTGAGGATGATTATTTGTCAGGGTGGGACCCCACCACTCAGCCATGACCGAAGTTCATCAAACTTGTTCGAGCATCCATTGGATCTGCCCGAGGTTCCAACCCTTTTCCTTCAGTTGTTCCTTGATTATCTCAGGGTGGGAGTCGTCAGCCACTTCCTTACGCAGCCATTTGAGCGTATCATCTCTGGATTCTCTTGAGTCAGGTGGGAATAACCTCTCGCCATCATCTTCCGGCTCTTCCTCATCATCAACATGCTCACGGAACGCCACCTCCTCTTCGAGCATTCTCTCTCGCTCAACGGTGGTGCTGGCCTCGGCGAAACCGAACCAGGTCTGGTCGTGAGCAACCTTGGCCCACTCGCGGTCGTCCATTTCACGCAGGTCCTTGATGAGGGAGATGACCACGTCCTTGGTCTCGGCCTTGATTTCCTTATTGATGAAACGGGAGGTGATCTCGGACTCGATACGGTCGAGTTCGGACAGCAATTCCTCGGCATCCTCATGATAAGCTGTCACCACCGATTGCAGGTAGGTCAATTCCTTCTCGGTCTCGGAGCTCATACGTATACGATGTTTCGCCAACTTGCCCCAGCGCAGGGCGTCAGGGACTACTTGCAGGAGAAGATTGCTCTTTATCAGGGCGATGATGGCGATGATTACCGCGCCCAGACCTACTGAACGGGTAATCACCGTCGGTGTATCGGAGCCCATCAATTCCTCAAACAGGCTGATGCTGGTACCTTCATCCTCATCATCGTCGCCCGAATCGGTCTTATGGGATATTACTGGCAGGGTGAGGGATGATCTGACGGCGTCTTCATACTGGACATTACCAGAGCCGTCAACCGGCAGTATCACTATCCACAATTCCACTTCTCGGGGGATTGGTGGAGTCGAGTATTCCGGATTGATGCGTAGATTGGTCAAGGCGTCGGATTGCACCAGCGCGGTCGGGAAGGTCAGATTCCATGCCGTCCAACTGGTGTTGAGACTGGCATCGGCGGGGCGGACATAGATGAGATAATGGTCGAGGTCGTAATCTGTGACCGCAGTCCAATATACCAGTATTCTCACCTCATCACCCTCGAAAACCACCTCTGAGAACATCGATTCGACCGCAGCGGTAGGCACCTCATCTCTCGGTGTCCCATGCACTGATTCTGATGTGGCGAAACTCGTTCGCCCGGTATGGTCCTCTGCCACCAAGAGAATCCAAGTCTGCTGATGTGGATTGACCACCAGTACATACGAATTCTGCCAAATTGGGATATCCTCGACTTTACTCCAATTCTCGATACCCACAGGTTCCTCTTCATCATACGAAATATAGAGTGTGTAATGGCTGAGGTCCCAGCGCACCGCGCCATCCCAAGTCAGGTTCAGGGTGATGCCGGAATCACCGTCTGGAGCGGTTGCATTGAGATTGGTCGGGGCGGGGGGGTAATCGGTCGGCCACGGACAACCATTGTACTCGCCGATGTTTGATTCACCGTAGACCTCGGGGCAATCATCGTAGGTATCTACCCATCCATCCCC
>JAPOGE010000097.1 GCA_028283345.1 Candidatus Poseidoniales archaeon | reverse complement strand
GTACCGGCGAGTTGACGACGATACTGGAATTGGCTGAGTTGTGCATTGAAATGGCTGGAACGGGCTCAGAAATTGACCGGCTGCCTGCTCGGGAAGGTGATATCGAGCACAGTTCGGGCTCGGCGGAAAAACTCCAGCACCAGCTGGAATGGGTGGCAGAGGTTTCACTTGAGTACGGATTACTTGGAATCTTGTGATGATTTGTCGGCGATGGGGAAAATCCGGCGAATCAAGAGTTTTCGTAAGATGCTGACCCCATCGCGAATCGAGCCGAGTTTTTGTTCACCGATTCGACATCTGTAGGTGATGGGGACAAATCCGATGCTGAAATCAGCCAGTGCGCAGGAAGCAAACATTTCTGCCTCAATTTCAAAATGTACCGAATTCAAGGCCATCTGTTCGATGGTATCTCGCCTGAAGGCCCACGCACCACTGCACAGATCGGAGGCGAACTCGCCATAGAGAATTGTTGCGAACCATGACAGCAGGAAGTTTCCCAGGTAGTTCACACGGGTCATGGCTCCATCTTCGATATCACCTTGTAGGCGGGAGCCGACGACAACGTCATTCTCCTCTAAGGCATCTAGCATTGCGATGATGTCTTTTGGTGCGTAGGTTCCATCGGCATCAATCATTACCAAGGCGTCGGAATCGGTTTTTGTAAATTGCTCAAAAGCGAGTCGCATTCCTGCGCCCTTGCCCTTTTCGGCGCCCTGGCGGATGATTTCACAGCCGTGTTTTTCAGCGATTTCGACGGTTGAGTCCTTGCTGCCACCATCGACGAGGAGGACCTCGCATAGCCATCCGCATTTTTTCAGTCGGGCAAAGGGAATCTCGCTTATCAGGGATGGAATTGCGCCTGCTTCGTCGAGTGCTGGCAACAGCAGGGTGACGTTGCGCATGGGGTTGGTCACAGTGCTCTTGCTCATCAGTCTGCCCCCTTCACTATGCCGCTCTGCGCAGTTCAAGCCAATGTATTCGAACACCGCTCTCATCGATGACTCTCTCGCCCCGTCCAGATAATCCCAATGGGTTCAGCCAAACTTTGCCGCCGCCGGCGTCGATGCGAACGGTTACTTGAAGTTCGCCGATAGAGATTCCATCCACCTCGTCGTCATATGCATAACCCCAGCCTAAATCACAGGTGACACGTTGTTGCCAAAACCAATCACCTTGGCGCAATTCGACGGTAGCAATCACTCCCTCGGAACATTCCAACAGCAGAGAAACAATGAGGGTATTACCGGGTAGATGGCTGGGCAGTGAATCATTCCAGGTCAGGGCGCCATCGGCGAGGAAAGGACGCATTGAGGATAATTCCTCATGTTGCCAACTTCTCTGCTCTTTCCACACATCGATTCGCCACGCGCATTTTTCATTGTCCTCACAATCGCTTTGCTGAGGGGTTGCAAACCAACCCTCGCCAGCGATTACCGGGAGGATTGTGAATTTCCACAGACGCGCCCCATCGATATCCGTCATCACCTGCCAATGTGGCGATTCGGACAGGGTCATAACAAGAGTTCCCAGCGGGCTGGAAATTGCATGAGTAATCCCCAATTCAGTGAGTTTGGTGGCATTGTCGCGGCGAATCGCATCACTTGCCTGGGCTTGAATCGACATTTCGGTATCGACTATTCCCAATGAGGGATAGGTGGTTATCGCCACCCCTTGAGGGGCATCATAGACATGACCCCAGTGTGAGTTCTCCACGTAGACGATTGAATCTTCTGGCAGGCCTGACAATAGTTTGACGATTTCCCGATCGCCATCGGTGGTGACGAATAGCTCTGCGTGGTCGCCGAGACGAATCAGCACCGCGCCCGAACCGGCGACAAATAACCCTGAGATTATTGCAAGCACGACAAACCACTTTCTCACGATTCGCGGAACTGATGATTCCAATGAGGGGGGAAGGTCATACTCCAACCCAACCGCGGTGCCATCATCGCTCTCCTCGGGGCCATCTGCTTCGGTATCATCGTCGGCCCGTTCATCCTTCTCGCCACTCAGGTCGATACCCCCTTCAATCGGGGTCCATTCCACCCCTCGGGCAAAAGCCATCCCAAGGAGTACTGCTGCGGGAATGTGAAATGCGTGCAAAGCCATCGAGTAGAGCGAATACGACATCAGGCTCAAGACCGGGATTGAGATGCCTTCAAACAGGTGCACGAGAGTCAATAACCATTGCAATAGAAGCCACAACAATACAACGCCACCCTCCACCGTGTGGCGTAATGACCAGCCGAAATACAGGGCCAGGGGTAATAGTGGAGCGGTATAGAAGATCATCGGCCCTCCCCCCTGCCAACCATATTCGGCGAATACCGCCTCATCGAGAAGGCGAGGGGCAAACATGAGGAAGGTGACCGCCGCCGCCACCGCCAGCATTATCGCCGAAATGGTGGCGATTCGCAAGGCTCGCTCATCCTCGCGGTCATGGAGTTGTCTGATTATCAGATTGGCCATCAGCAAGGTGCCAAGATATATTGCTCCTGTCGGGTGGATGACCGCGACCGAGAGTACGCCGATGGCGAATGCGAAGTCGTGTTCCCGACGGCGGTTTCCGGCTGGTTTTATCACCACCAGCAATCCCAGCACCAAGCCTAGTTGACTGAGAATCGTCGGCCATCCGGAATCATGCGCCTTGGCGAAAAGACCAGCCGCCAATCCCATCGCCACCAAGGTGTATGCCCCACTTCCCCATCGGTCACATACACCGACGATTCCGAGCAGGATGCATAGCAGTCCGATTCGAGCCAAAACGTGGGTTGCGACCTCAGGGCCGATATTCAGCGCTTGTTGCAGGAGGGCTGCAAGGGCCGGGAAAGCGGGGGGATAGGTCCAACTGCCGACCGATGGTGGTGGTAAGCTGAGGTTACCGTTATTGGCGAATGAATTTGTCAGGGTGGCGAAACCGATCCAATCGACACCGTGGGGAAAACGGAACAGGAATAATGGTGCGAGTGAAAGGATCACCGCGATCAGGACCGCCCAACCCCCCCAGGTCGGGCGACTCGCTTGAATCGAGCGCTGCTCCTCGACTTCACTCCAAGTCTCCTCACTCCAGATGTCCTTTTCCGGTTCTATTTCGTCACGCTCGATTCCCATCGCCTTCTCTAGTTTCTCCCATGAACTCAGGGGACTGTTCCCGGTTTCTTCCTTACGTCGTAATATTGAAAGAGCGATGAAGTTCATCCCGATGATCAGCAATACCAAGCCGGTACTGGAAAAAATCCCGAACAATAGAACCGACCAGCCAGAAAGTCCGAGAAGCAGCAGCAGACCGATGGCCGGGGTAAGCATCGATTGGCGGAAACGATCGGCGGTAGGGTCGAGAATACGTATCGCCGCGAGGCCGGGAATGACGGTACCGAAGGCCAGGATGAGAAGAGAACCCAACACGATTCCAACCATTGCCAGAAAGTCGACCTGCACCCTACACCCCTCACCTGCGGATAGGCTCGTGGTTTTCAATACGGCGAAGGTATGATGCCGATACCGTACCTGCGGCTAGCATGCTCGAAATCGACGGGATGGAATTGTCTCCGGTCGTCGACCTACCCGATGTGGTGCACGTTCACGATTTTACAGCACCACCGTGCAATAGCGGGCAATGTGAGGCGGAGTTCAGCATCGGCAGATATGATGAAGAGCGTCGCGGTATGTATGAGAGCGAACTGTTTGCCGGCAATCGTTTCATCCATGTCGGAATCGATATCGGGGCACCGGCCGGAACTCCTGTCAAGTCTTTCGCCGATGGAGCGGTATATTCCTACGGGGTTAATTCTGCGGACGGCGATTATGGCCCGACGATAATCACTCAGCATAATTTCAACGGGGCTGAGGTGTGGGCGCTTTACGGCCATCTCAGCCGTAGTTCTCTCGACGATTTGGCGGTCGGGGATGCTCTGCGCTCGGGTCAGCGAATGGCGTGGCTGGGAGGACAGCATGAAAATGGTGGTTGGCCGCCACACCTACACTTTCAATTATCACTTCAAGAACCTGATGGGTTTGACCTTCCCGGGGTGGTCAGCCGACGCGATAGAGCCACCGCGCTCAAGACCTATCCCGACCCGAGAATCGTTCTCGGGAAACTGTACTGACCGTGGTTTACTCTACCGATGAGAGATGTCCTTTGAGACTGCTTATCGGCCCGATTGCACTCGGGTCTTTACCGTGCAATAATGCCAGTGCACACGACAACCAATCCATATCGATACAGGCATTCAACATCGCTTCAAGCAAACTCTCACCTTCACAGACGATGCGCCATGCAGCCGGGGTCTTCAGATGTTCGATGAACCAATTCATCCTCTGCGTGATTCGCTTGTGGGTGCCAGCCCAGGTAAGAAGAATTAGAGCTTGTTGCTCTGACGTGGGGTCGAAATCTGTTGCATCTCCCCATGCCACCACTTCATTATGATTCATCTCCGGTAGGATTGCGACGCGGGCGAAACGGGCAGAATTTTCATTTATCTGATTACGCATTCTCTCGGCCACACCGGTGAACTCACTCGGCGCGACCACGGCGATGGGTCGCTCGAGCAGTTTCACTGCCAAATCGGCAATATCACTGTCACCGTTGAGGAAATCCGCTTCACCTACGTGATTTCTCAGGCGCTCGACCATTTGCACGATAGTCTCATCACTTGGGCGTTCGAGCAGTCCCAGAGCCCAGGCGAGTGAGAGTTGACTACCGAATAGATGACCGAAGGCCGAGCGCGGCGGTTGACCTGAGGGTACCAGCACGAGGTGGACATTCTCGTGAATTTCGGCAAGCCCGGCCAAATGTCCTCCCGAACAGATGGCGACGATGGTTCCACCCTTGGCAATCGCAGCTTCGACCGCGGCGATGGTCTCTTCGGTATTACCCGAATATGAGGTTGCTACCACCAGAGTATCCGGGGTCCACCATGACGGCAGGTCGTATTGGCGCAGGATGTGCACTGCGGAATCACCTTCATGCTCAGCCAGATTGGCGATGAAGGAACCACCCGCGGCCGAGCCTCCCATCCCCAGGCATAACCAGTCCTTCCACCCTTGCTGCTGCAGTTTCGCCAACCATGGGTGGTGGGTCTGGTCGAGGCGATTGAACGCGGCTGCGCAATCCGCGGGGAACCGGCGGACGAAACCGATCATGTTCTCGCTATCCAAGGAATTCGTCAATTCCTCAAATGTGCTCATCCTTCATCCCTCGCATCGATACCCAGACTTGGCAGAGCCACCCAATCTCCTTCTACTTTGGCCACGAGAATGGTGCTACCACCGCTATGGTCGTAGGGGAGCCTGACCGTTGTCGGAGTCCATGTATCGGGGTTGAGGAATTCACCGGCCGAGGAATCCTGGGTAACCATTTCGACCTCGTATTGTTTGGCGAGCGGGCATAGGACGGTCGCTTTCTCCATATCTCGCCAAGAAGCCCCACAGCGTTCAATCCATTCGATACGGGAAAGGACAGCGCCATCGCCGGTCCAGCCTGAGACCCGCCAAAGAATATCGCGCCAGCGCACGACATCACCGATGTCATAGCCGGGTCTGCGGTATAGAATCGTCAGCCGGGTGATGTCGGCACCGTCCCTGTGACCGACCACCGAGTTGGTCTCCTTGCATTGGCCACCCCATTTCCGCAGGAGTTTCCTCGACCAGGCCCGGGCCAGACCTTTCGAGCCGAGAATCACGTCGTAACCACCTTGTACCTCGCTTTCTGAACTGATGAAAAACATCGGGTCTGGCGACATCCCGGCAATCACCTCGTCGAGGCTGGTGCGGAGCTCCTCGAGTTCATCATCACTCAGCCGGCGGCCGGCCGAGCGCAGTTGCACCGTCGCCACGTAGTAATTGCCGGCGCGGCGGGTGCAGGTCAGACAAACCCCATTCGAGCGCCGTAAGGTGACGACGTGTTGCTCCTCGAACCTCAGGCCATGAATCGAGGCGGTGAGTTCGAGATGCAGTATGGTATTGCGGTCATCGGTTACTTCTGCGGTTATTTTGGTAACCAATCCAGAGGCTGATTCATCGACCTGTAAATTACGATTCAGCAATTCTTCCTGCAGGTCATCAAAAGACACCTCAACCCATCGCCCACCGACATCGTAGAGGTGGCAGCTGGCGCATTGGAAATACTGGATATGCTGTGGGACTTTGGCGATGGTTGAGCGAATGCGGGTGCATTGCTCACACATCCGTTCGTGGTATAGCGGTGGCTCGGCACCACACACCACACAGAAATCACCGCCGAGGTCGATACTTTCACCTGACCTGCGCTCGACCCATAGGCTTTCAATTCTGCTAATTGGAATCACTCAGCATTTTCATCCTTCGAAAGTAGTTTTTCGATATTCTCAAGGCGCTGATATATTTTCCACAGCCACGCTCCGAGCAGTCCGATCATTATCAGGTAGGCGCTCGCCAGATAGGTCAGGTCATTCATCAAATCATCTCCGCA
Source organism: Candidatus Poseidoniales archaeon (assembly GCA_028283345.1). GTDB lineage: Archaea > Thermoplasmatota > Poseidoniia > Poseidoniales > Poseidoniaceae > UBA60. The sequence goes on along the minus strand of JAPOGE010000097.1, from coordinate 223 downwards.
TCTCGGTTTATCTGAATAACGTCGACTTGGTATTCCAATTTGACGATACCGATGTGCAAGCGTATCATTCCTATCGCCAGCACTGTGAATGAGAGCACTCCGAGCCAGAATACCTGTGCCATCACCGGGTCGAGCCCACCTCCGCTACCGACCGTTATCACGCCGGGATGGGTTCGCTGCCACAGGGTTGTCGCCATGGCGGTGAGAGGGACCAGCAGGAAGC
>JAPOGE010000096.1 GCA_028283345.1 Candidatus Poseidoniales archaeon | reverse complement strand
CAATCACCTGCGATACCTGGGGTGGATGGGAGGATGATTATTCCTGGAGAAGTGAAAATGGCTGGGTGCGAATTGATGATGATGGCAACTTCCTCTTCGCCCATGAAAGCAAGTATGGCGAGGTTCTGGATATCGAATCGATGACGGCATTGGTGATAATCGCTGATTTCCTTCCTGTCGTCGGCTGTCTGTTGATTCCGATATCGATTATTGGAATCTTTGTGACCAGACCGGCGAAATCACCGGCACAACTTGTACATTGATACGTGCGGCCCGATTCCTTCTACCTCGTAGGTTGGCCCAAAGGCGGTCCACCCCCTCCTTTCGTAGAACGTAATGGCCGGCAATCGCGCCTGAAGCCACCCGCTGGCACAACCCCACTGGGTGCAAGCCCCGGCCTCAAGCAGTTCCAGGATATCTTTGGCACATCCTTGCCGCCGCCATTTCTCAAGCGTGCCCATCTGGCGAATATGGAAGGCTGGTCGTAATTCATAGGGCGCAGGAAAGTCGTCCGCGCCATTGAGCGGGGCAAAGGCCGGGCAGGTCGCTGCATCAGCACCCGCATGGTCAGCCGCACTACCATCCTCGTCGGGTGGAATCAGATGCGCACGCCCGACCGCCACCACTTCGCCATCTACCTCCACCCATGCGTGTAGGGCTTGCCCATCATCGGCGATGTGTTCAGCTTCCGAAGGGAAACCCAACGGTTGGCGCAGGGTTTGGTAACGGGTGGTGAAATATCCCGCGGGCAAATCTTCACCCGGTTTTGCCATTCTCGAGCGCCGCACAACCATCCCTCAGTGAGCCGTTACAGTGCCGGGGGATGAGGCTTACGAAGGGTGATTTACCATCTCAGGGGAGGGTTCACTTGAGTTCGTGGTTTATATTAGGTAAGGAATCTGTGCTATTGCCATACGATGGCAGGAGAATAAAATGAGCAATGATATACGCACCACAGTAAAGATCGCCGACAATACCGGACACACGACCTTGGAACTGACCAAGGAGGAGACCATCCAGCGTCTTACCTCCCAACCTAATACCTGGGTCTTTGCCGACAACCGTCTAGTCGACGGGGAATTTCTGGCCAAGGCAGATTGGGCCAAGGTCGGTACGATCTTGATGCCTAACGCACTAGTCGGTGGAATCTAAGCGAAGGATACCGTGAGGTCGACCGGACAATATGTAGCATTACGTATTTCGACCTAGAGGAAGACGACGAATACGAGTGCAAGGCTGTTGCCAGTAGGCATCAGAATGCAGGCAAGAAACTTAGCCGAGTTTCGGAGTATTTCGGCTCAGCAAGTCGAAGCTCGGCCTTCGCTAAAGGGGATACACCACAGTCTACCCCATACTCCGAAGGCCGAACTTCGTAACAATACATAGTAATCTTCGCTACCGGCACAGGACAACGAAATGGATTTGAATAAGGATGTTCACAAGCCAACCGATGGCAGCCGAGAAACCGCTCTCCGGTAAACGAGATGAGCGGGCACGCAAGAAGCAGATCAAGCGGCTGGTCGAAGCATTTGAGATTTTTTCCAAGCGCGACCCCGAGGGCTTTCGCAATATAGCCCCGAAATTACTCCGCCAGGGGATCTGGCAGACCAGAGGGAGTGACCCTTTCCTATTGACACAGGTCGATAATTGGCTTGAGCGTGAGTGGAAGTTTCATCATTTCTCCGAAGTTCTTCCTAAGGGTGACCAGTGCTATAATCTCAATCTAAGTTCGGGTAAGGGAATCAATCCACGCCAATTCAAAGGCGAGAAGAAATCCTGGTTGCTGAATATCGAGCTGAGATTCACTGAGAAATGGGAACGCTGGGATGCATCGACCAAAGACCAATTCATTATCTTAGGGATGATTGCCAGCGCCCCCGAGGGCGTTTCTCAGGGCCAACTCATCGACCGCTTGGCGCTGGCCAGCGATAGCGCCGAGGAATTGAAGGAAGCCTCGAATACCATCAGGGCGGCAAAAATCGCCCTCGCCCGACTTGCCATCAAAGCAGGAATTAAAGGCGGTGTCTTTGCTTCAGCCGAAGGCCATGGCCGTCTGCGGCAATATCGTTTCTCTGACGAAGGAATGCGCGAGCCGACCGCGCGATGGCTGAGTTTCCACCCCGCAAGTGTACTCTTACCGAGTTCACCATCTTCATCCTCAACTTCGCTCACACTATCTCCAGATGTATGGAAAAAGCGTTGATGCCGCCGCGCGCAGGCTTCATAAGTATCTAGTATCCAGCGAAGTTTAGAGGGAACGGTGGGTTCCCTACGAACGAAACGTGAAAATTAATGCAAGAGGATAACCAGATAACAGCGCTGAATAATAGAGATAATCGCCACACTGCGACGATACTGCAGGGTGTCAACGACATCGGCGTAAGCACTGTTTCCTCACCCCAATCACCCCTTTACAGCGCCCGCTTTTCGGGTGTTTTCGGGGGAGAAGACGCCCGCACCATCCCATGCGACTTTTCGAGCCAGTCTCGAGTATCGATGGAAAGAGAGAACAGCGGGTTCTCTGATCAGTAAAAAAAAAATAAAATAAAGGAGAGATCAAATATGAAGAATAGAATAATGAGTTTGCTTATTGCAGTACTTCTCGCAACCTCCGCTCTAGCAGTGGTAAGTGGCGACGGTTCTGATCCACTCGACCCGTCTGATGGCGGCGCCGACTGGGACGGAGACGGACTAACTAATGCAGAAGAACAGCAACATGGCACGAACATGAACAATGCAGATAGCGACGGAGACGGCCTACCAGATGGATGGGAAGTTGCCAACGGATTGGACCCGCTTAACGGCGGCGACGGCCAGGCAGACCCAGACGGAGACGGCTTGACCAACAGCCAAGAGTATGCTATGGGCACCGACCCAAACAACCCCGACACGGATGGCGACGGTAAGAACGACAATGTCGATCAATACCCGAACGACCCGAACGACGGTGAGTACAGCGACTCTGACGGCGACGGAATCCCCGACGCCTACGACCCAGACTTCCAGGAGTCTCAGGCCGGAGCTGGAGACGGCGGCACCCAAGGTGGCGGCGAATCCGAAGACCAAGGCCAAGGCGAAGGCCAAGGCCAAGGTTCCGGTCAAGGACAGGGACAAGGTCAAGGCCAGGGACAAGGTCAGGGACAAGGTCAGGGACAAGGCCAAGGTCAAGGACAAGGTCAAGGCCAAGGTCAAGGTCAAGGTCAGGGTCAAGGCCAAGGTCAAGGTCAAGGTCAAGGTCAAGGTCAAGGCCAGGGTCAAGGCCAGGGTCAAGGTCAGTCTCAAGGCTCCCAGCAAGGCCAGCAAGGCCAGCAGGGACAAGGACAGCAAGGACAGCAAGGTCAGCAGGGCCAACAGGGCCAGCAAGGCCAGGGCTCACAACAGGGCCAGCAGTCCGGGCAAGGTCAGCAAGGTCAGCAGGGTCAGCAGGGACAGCAGGGACAGCAAGGTCAACAGCAGGACAACGGCCAGAGTCAACAGAACCAAGGCGGCGAACAAGGCGGCCAACAAGACTCCGGACAACAGCAGGACCAGAACGGCCAGAACCAGAATGGGCAGAACCAGCAACAGCAGGGACAGACCCAGAACGGTCAACAAGGTCAGCAAGGTCAGCAGTCCGACCAACAACAAGGTCAGCAACTTGACAATCAGGACCAAAATGGCGACAACGACAACGATGGCGACGGTATACCTAACGACCTCGACAACGATGACGATAACGACGGCATTCCTGATGATGTCGATGACAACCCGATGGACCACGACAACGACGGTATTGTAGACTCTGAAGACGACGATGACGACGGTGACGGTATACTCGACACCGAAGAGGTCAACGATGGTGATCCAAACACCAACATCTACGACCACGACAACGATGGCATCCACGATGCGATCGACCTCGACATCGACAACGACGGAATCGACAACTGGAATGACGTTGGACCAAATGGCGAAGACTACAGTCGCGATCATGATAACGATGGAATGAACGACGGGGTCGACCCCGACGACGACAACGACAACATCTTGGATGTTGACGAACTCGACGGTGCCTGGGGCACTTATCGCTATGACCACGACAACGATGGCATGTGGGACCTCAGTGACACGGATGATGACAACGATGGCCTGACCGATTGGTTTGAGGCCAACGATGGCAATCCGCTAACCGGTCAGTTCGACCACGACAATGACGGCATAGACGACCACGAAGATGATGACGACGATAACGACGGAATCCTCGATATCGACGAAGTTTGAAATAAATCGTAAAATCGTAATCGGTTGAAGTTCAAAACACCCTGCTCGACAGGGGAGCAACAGTTCCTTCGGCGGTGCGCCGCCGAAGGGGCAACCTTTCTCTTCCTACTGGTAATTTACCAAAATCTGGTTATTAGTGCCGGGAAAACACCAAAAAAAAAAATGTCGGGGAAAATACGTTAAAGAAAAGCCTCCTTCGCAACTACTATGAAGCAGGTCACCTACTGTGCGGATTGCGGTTCAGCATTCGATTCAGAGATGGGTTTCTGTCCGAAATGCGACTATGAGGGCGATATCGGGGAAGAAGGAATTCCTCCCCTGGCCGATTTATGGGACATGAGCATGGAGCAACTCGGTGAGATTGCCGAGAAGAATAACATCAGAGGTTGGCGCCGTCTGGAACAGAAAGGCCTGATCTATCAGTTGAACCAATTACGGCTGACCCAGGTCGAGGAATTCACTGTCACCTCCCTCTATGAGGAATTCGTTCAGCTGGCACAAGAGCGCAATGTCGAGGCGGCGAAAAAGAAGTATGAGGAGATATGCGAGGCCACCGACGAAGTCGATGAGCAGATCGTCATGACCATGGATTGGGTACTCCTGCCCGAGCAGATTGCCGCGGCATTGTGCGAAGCAGATATCCCCGAATTGGCCTTCCAGATCGACGACCCGGAAATCCATCAGGCCGCCAATGACATGATTCAGATGTTTGCCTTCCGCTCTGAGGTCGAGCAACAACTGGTCGGAGTGGAGACGGTTTCGGATATCCCCGAACATCTGCTCAGTCACGCTGACCACGTGGTCAATGTTCTGGCGCAGGCCAAGCGCAGTGAACTGAAAAGCATCGCTCGAGACAAGGCGCAGGGAAAGATGCGCGCCCGCAGGATGGGACAGGAGCGCATGAAGGGTATTGCCGAACTGGCCGAGGTACTGAATCTCGCCGACTTCCCTTCGGAGTTGCTAAAACACGAGGATGATGAACTCCGTCGCCACGCAAGTCAGCGTCTGGGAGAACTAGAGCGCAAAGAGGAACTATTGGCAATCATCAGGTCGGTCGATGATGCTGATGATATCCCCCAAGAAGCACTCAAACACGATGATGATGAGGTGCGCCGAGCGGCGCGTCGTAAGCGCCGAAAACTGCTCGGCTCGGAGAAGGAAGACTTACTGCACCGGATTCGCAACAGTCTGGCGCTTGAGGATATCCCCGCCATAGCCTTTGGTTATCAGGACCAGGAGGTTGACGTTGCAGCCAAGAAGCGAAAGCGCTTCCTAGTGCAGGCGCAAGAGACCATCGAGTCGATAGCATCGTTCTATACGGCCGACCCACTGACTGAATTGCTTGAACACGAGCATGGCAAGGTGTGTGAGGCGGCACGTCTGCGACTGCGGGTGCTCGATGAGATCCCAGAGAAACTACGCAACCGCAGTAAGACCGCTCGGATGCGCTCGATGGTCGATGAGTTGGCGGCACAATGGGCGGCCGAAGCCGAGGCCGCCGAGCGCCATCAAGCCGATGTGATGGGTAAGGCCGATGTGGTCGGATTTGCCCTTGGTGATGAGGTCGATGTCAGTTATATCGGTCAATCATTCAGTGGTACGGTACAGGGCTTTACCCCGGATGGTGAATTCGTCGAGATAATGAATACCGATACCGCCACGGTATGGCCGATTCCTTTCAATTGTGTCACCCCGCACTGAACCCCCTTTCCGAAGGCCGAGTGTCGTACTTGCTTGACTTTAAAAACGCTTGAAATGCATTTGAGAATGCTCGGCGAAGTCTCTTGCCTATTTTTGATTGAATTATGGCAACAGCCTTGCACTCGCATTCTAGTTGTCAGCATTTTTCCTCTCGGACGACATATTATTCGAATATTTTCGCCCGGTCGCCCTCACAGCGTATTGGCCTTCGATAAAGACCAAACGACTTTGCCCATACCACTCAATTGATGGCGGAACTTACCAGATGTCCATGGTCGACAAAAGACCCCCTATACATCACCTATCATGATGAGGAATGGGGCCGGCCCAACCGCGATGGACGACGCTTGTTCGAGAAGATAATCCTTGAAGGAGCACAAGCTGGCCTGTCCTGGATAACCATCCTCAAGAAACGCGAAAACTACCGCCGCCTGTTCGAGGGATTTGATCCTGCCAAGGTCGCTGCCTTCGACGATGATGATGTGGTGCGTCTGCTCGGTGATGCTGGTATCATTCGCAACCAGGCCAAGATAAGGTCGGCCATCAACAATGCCAAAGTCTTCGTTGATAATTTCGGTATGGATGAAGACTCTTTCGCCACCTTCCTTTGGGGTTTTGTCGACGGTCAACCTATCATCAATCAGCGAAAGAGCATGGCAGAACTCCCCCCAGTCATTGAGGCCAGTACCGAGATGAGCAAGGCGCTGAAGA
>JAPOGE010000095.1 GCA_028283345.1 Candidatus Poseidoniales archaeon | reverse complement strand
ACGCACACCTCTCTGGCCATCAATTCCAATGGTGCTGTGCATATCTCGTACTGGGATTTCACCAATAACGACCTGAAGTACGCCACCGATTCCAGCGGCTCTTGGGCCATCACAGCGGTCGATGGTGGTGGTGGTGAGTACACTTCACTGGCCGTTGATTCCAACGGTGATGTGCATATCTCGTACTATGATGCAGGCAATAAGGACCTGATGTACACCACCGATTCCAGCGGCGTGTGGGACATCTGGACCCTCGATTCCAGCGACAACGTGGGCGAATACACCTCACTGGCTCTCGATTCCAATGGTGCTGTGCACATCTCATACTATGACGACACCAATAACAATCTGAAGTATGCCACCGATTCCAGCGGTTCATGGGAGACCGATGACATCGATTCCGAAGGCGACGTGGGCTTGTACACCTCACTGGCCATAGATTCCAATGATGATGTGCATGTCTCATACTATGACAACACCAATGAAGACCTGAAGTATGGCACATCATCATCCACCGGCACCAGCGGAAATGGCACCGGGGGCGGCGATAATCCTGATGGACCCACTTCGCCCTGGAATCTCATTTACAATAACCTGTTTCCACAAAGCGCTTTAGATTATGCTGGCATTCAATGCCAAGGTGGAAACGAGGAAGCATGTATTCAGGCGCTTTCTGATTGGTGTTCATCCAACCCTGATGTAATCGCCTGTGAACTGCTGGAGAAAGAATGTGACGATGAAGGTATAGGGCTTACAGTTCAAGATCATGGGGATCCCATCGAATCTCATGCTGGTGTGATGAATCTAACCTTCGCGCATGGAGAGGACCTTAACTGGGCATTAGTTCAATTGATCATCACCTCAGACCAAGGCACAGTCGTCTGTGACAATCCGGGAGTACAGGGTCAGAACTGTGGTTCGGTGCAGCTTGGTGGACAAGATGGAGAAACTTGGGAGAAGGGAGAGACCCTAATCCTTAGTGACACAGGTGCTAATTTCTGTAATGCTGACTGTAATCTAACAATAAAGGTTCTTTACGGAGGTGAAGTAATTGCTTGGGGAATCAATTTCGCTGATTCATCAACGAACCCCACTATCCCATCATCTTTGAGTACGAAAGACATTCCAACCGGGATATTAAACGTATACTGCAGTGCTCTGGATACTTCCCCAGATAGTGATGAGGAAGAAGAGGCGAGCAACGAATGGTGGACCAACATCCCGGTCGCCGGCGAGATAATCGAGCAGATTCAGACCAAGTACGGCAAGATAATCAGCGCCGCGGTATTCGGCCTCGGGATACTCGGCTACGGTTACCGTGTCATCACCATTCGCTCCGACATGGTGATGAAAAAGCGCATGAAGAAGTTTGAGAAGCGCATCGATTCGGCACAGTCTTCAAGCGGTCTGCGACGGATACAACTGGATATCGAGAAAGCCGATGAGAAGCGTCTGCTTCCGACCGGCGGGTTCGGTGACCTGATGTCGATGATAGAGTTGCGTGCCGAGGACCTTGGCCTGGCCGACTTCCTGCCCAAGGAGACCTTGGTCGCCGGAGCCAGCGGTATCAGCGATGGTGACTTTCAGGAGGGAATGGAGGCGATGCGCGGTGTGCAGGAGGAGATGCTGTCGGTGGCGGAGATGTTACGAGAACAAAAGGCCGAGCGCGATGCCAGCCGTGGCACCAAGCGAGTCCCGGTGCAGAGAGAGCGGAGAAAGGACCTGGTCTCGCTCAAGGATATGGCTACCGGCGGCGGCATCAGTCTGCCATCACATCATCCCAAGGATTTCAATCGCGATGGCCGAGTCGATGCCGAGGATGAGCGTATCTGGGCCGAGATGAGTGATGAGGAGAGGGCGGCGAGAACCTCCGGTCCATTCGGTGGTGGAGATACCAAACTGACCGACCAGATTCTGGCCTTCTCAAAAACCCCCTCCTCTTCGAAAGCCCCGTGTCATTGTGGTTCTCGCAAACAGTATCGCAAGTGCCACATGAACAAGGATAAATGTCCCTGTGGCAGCAAGAAGAAATTCTTGAAATGCTGTGCCAAGAAGCGGAACTTCAAGTGAACGAAGGCGGAACTTCGTATCAATTCGTGGTGGCCTTCGCAGTTTATCCCATATGTCCGTCGAGCCAGGTATCCAAGGCCGGCTTCGGAACCACCCCGGTCATCTGGTCGACGACCTTGCCATTGTGGTAAAGGAATAGGGCGGGAATACCGCGGACTCCCAATTTACCCGCATTCATAGAGTTGGAATCGGTGTTGACCTTGGCGATGACCAAGGAATCGCGCTCACCGCCAATCGTTGCAAGAGAAGGCCCCAGTGCCTTGCATGGGCCACACCAAGGCGCCCAGAAATCGACCAGCACCCACTCGTTATCGGATATCACTGAATCGTACTCTGCATCATTAACTTCTATCGGTGTTGACATGTTCCTCAAGCCCTCGGCAAGCCGGCCATTTATTGACCTTGCCTCGTACCGGTTGCTGCAAAAACTGTGGGTATGGGGAAAACCACTATGGACGCTGGCCCTGCCAGATGAATCGAGGGTCGCCGATGGAAATCGCTCCGAGCATTCTGACCGCTGACTTCACTCGCTTGGGCCAGGTGATGGATGACTCGGTCACCGCCGGCATTTCTTGGATTCATCTCGATATCATGGATGGTAATTGGGTGGTGAACAAGACCATCACCTTTGGTCCGGCGGTGATAAAATCGATTCGCAAACATGTCGGTTCCGAAGTATTCCTCGATTGCCATCTGATGGTCACCAATGCCGAGGATACCTGGAAGCAATATGCAGATGCCGGTGTCGACCTGGTGATCGCCCATGTCGAGGCTGTTGAGGACTTCAAAGGATTAGCCGCGGCATTACACGATTATGGAATCCAGGCCGGGATGGTGTTCAACCCGGCAACTCCGGTAGAGGAAGTCCTGCCTCACCTTTCCTACCTCGATCTGGTGCTGGTGATGTCGGTTGTGCCCGGCAAGGGCGGCCAATCCTTCATGCCTGAGGTGGAGTCCAAAGTGCGAGCTCTGAGGACCGCCATCGAGGCGCAGAAGGCCGGTGGTGGGCGAGCGACCAAGATAATGATAGATGGTGGCATCAAGGCGCACAACATCGCTCAGGTCAGAGACTGGGGGGTCGAGGTTGCGGTCATCGGCTCGGGTCTTATCAACGATAACTCGAGCATCGCCGAGAATCTCGCAGAAATTCATGCCGCACTGTAGGTGAGGTATGGGTGGGAGAATTACGGGGGTTGAGCGAGGGTGTTACGAGGACCATGGTAAAGGGTGAGTGCTGGTGCGAGTGAGAGAGGAAAGGAAATGCGAATCCTTGTGCTGACCCTTCTTTATCCCCTTCCCGATAACCCTGGCCGCGGGATTTTCATTGCTGACCGAGTCGCTCTCCTTCGGAAGTTGGGGCATGAGGTCAGGGTGGTCAATCCATTACCGCGAATGTTGCGAATCAACGAAGCGCGTCGCTCGACCTTGAGAGGAGTTTCCCGTTGTCCGAAATACACACCTGATGAAGATGAGGGGGTCGTATGCCATCCCAAATACACCCAATTACCCGACCATAACGTGCTGTGGTGGACAATCTCATCATTGCGCGGCCTAGCCAGGAAGGTCGAGAAGTGGCTGGGGGATTGGCGCCCCGAGGTGATATCCTGCCATACCATCTGGCCGGTGGCTGAATTAGCGGATACTCTGGCCAGACGCTGGAATGTGGCTTGGTCAGCAACCGTCCACGGGTGGGATTTCGACATCGGTCTGGCCAGCGTGGCCGGCAAACACATTCGTCGATTGGCCGGCTCGGCGACCAGATTGGTCGCCGTCACCCCGCGTCTGGCGAAACTTGCCCCCGCCACCGCCACCGCCGACGACTGTACAGTGATCGCTTGCCATACCTCGGTAGGGGTGGATTGGCGCCAGCCTCTGCGCCGATATCGCGGTCATTGGCGACGCGGCAAATTGGAAGTGTTGTTTCCTGCCAATCCGCGCCGTCCCGAGAAGCGCCACATGTTGGCGCTGAAGGCCTGTGCCGAACTTGAGACCAGAGGTTGGAATGTCCATATGGGTGGGCTGGCCAATGTTCCCAGAGAGATGGTATTCGACCGGATGGTCACCTGCGATATCGCTTTGATAACCAGCAGCCGTGAGGCAGGGCCATTGGTCGCCCGAGAAGCCATCGCCTGCGGCTTACCGGTGGCTGCGGTGGAGGTCGGTGACCTTACCACCTGGTTGCCAGAGCGGTGCATTGCGAACACTGCAACACCTTCTGAAATCGCTGATGCCATCGAGGCGACCCTTGCCGACCCCCTCGATGACCTGATTCCCCCAACCCGATTCGGCGAGGAGTATGTCGGTCGAGCACTGGATGAGATGTTCACTCAGATTCGTGACCTGGGCTGACCCCGGTCGAGGTGGGTGAGAACTCGCCGGAGAATACCACCGCGACGACACCGAGGGCAAGGGCACCGGCCACGCTCGAGTATGCCGCCCCTACCACACCGAGTTCAGGGATCAGCACCAAGGCGGAGGCGATGGCGATGGTGACACCGATGAATAACATCATGGTGAATTTCCAAGGATTATTGCCGGCTTGGACGGCGACATAATTGGGGGCGGTCAACATGGTGATTGCCCAACCTGCCAGCAGGATTAGGAATAGACCATAGGAATCGACGACATAATCTGAAAAAGCCACCTGCATCAACAGTTTCACCACCACCACACCACCGACCAGGCCAAGGGGAATCAACCACAGAATAATTCGTCGGGCTTTGCGAATCTCGCTCCTGGTGGCAGAGATATCAGCGCGAATCTGGCCTAGAATCGGCAGCATCGCGGCGCGAATCGCCTGCGGCAGGGTCAGCCCGGCGAGATAGGCGAGAAAGGCGACGTGGAAGACCGCTACCTCAGCGGTGCCGTGGTAGGCGGAGAGCAGTAGTTTCTCAAATCTCCCAATCAGAGGAATCACCCCCAGGGTGATGGCGAAGGGGAGGGCCGAGAGAATCAACTCCTTATTCGACAAGAGGATGTTTTCCCGAGATTCCTGAGGTGTTTCGAGTCCGGAGGATGGCTTTTCGAGTGCCCCAGTAGGGATTAGCACCGAATTCCATAGTCGGGAGGCGGCGAAAAGGGCATACACCAGACTTAGGACCACTCCGAGCAAGAATGCTGAGGCATAATATGTCGGCGAGGTAATACCAACCCATGTAAGGAGACCATATCCTGAGGTCACAACTCCTCTTTCAATAAACTTCACAATCGCTTCCTGACGAGCTTCACCCAAGGCGCGCAGGGCTGAGCGTGGGGCATAGGTGAAGACATGGACGATGGCGATTCCGCCACAGGCCAAAAGCAATTCAGTCGGTGCCGCGGGCCATAGCGAAAATCCGATGAGCAGACCCGGGGGCAACATCACCAGACAAAGAACAGCCTGAATTCGATAGGTCTGTCCGACCAATGCTCGGCATTGGTGGCGCGCTCGCGGAACATCGCGGGTGATGATGGTCGGCAGGCCGGCATCGATGAACAGGAACATCACTGCAAAGGCATCGATGAGCACAACCATCAGGCCGAAATCGCTGCGCAACAGCGACTTCGCCAGAAAGGCTTGACCGACCAGGCCAAGGGCGACTACCACCAAGTCGGAGCCGGCCAACCACGAAGAATCCCGCACCAGTTCAGGACGTCTTCCCACCTTCTCGTCCATACCACGGCGTGCGAGCCAATGGTTGAAAGCCCACCCACTATTCACGTTGGCTGAGGGAGAGCATGCCGAGCACCGAGTGGATGGAATCCGAGGTCCGGGGAATCCTGCCGAACTGTGTGGTCGAGGTTACCGACCTAACCGGTGGGAGCGACCATTTCCACGTCCGCGTGGTCGATGCCAGTTTTACCGGAATGAGACCACTGCAACGGCAAAAGATAATTCTCAATCACTTCAAAGCGCACATCCCGCACAGCATCCACGCCATCGATATCAGGGCGATGACGCCAGAGCAGGCCGAGACCACCGGGGACACGGTTTTCCATCCCCATGGTGATGGTCAGGGAATTCACGTCAAGAGCATCGAAAAGCGTCAATCAAAACAAGATAAGGAGTAGAAAATATGGAATGGACACCCGATGAATTGCAAGCAATAGTTGATGAACACGCCCTGGTGCTGTTCATGAAAGGAAACCCGAGCGAGGCACAGTGTGGCTTCTCAAGTCGCGCCGCTCAGGTGTTGCAGGGCCTAGGCGAGCCCTTTGCCAGCATCGATGTGCTGTCCGATGCGCGGGCGATTCCGATGATCTGTGAGTGGTCGGACTTCCCGACGATGCCGCAGATTTACGTTCATGGCGAACTTATCGGTGGCTCGGATATCGCCATGGAGATGTTGCAGGATGGCTCGCTGAAAGAGATGTTCGAGGCAGGGCGGCAGGACAAGGAATAGGAAAAATGCGTTTTGGCACCCTATTCCATTGCCGAGGGTTTGATTAACACATGTTAGGAGCCCTCGGCCATGTCGAATGCCCCATCGCTCACCTCCCGTATTGAATCGGGAGATTTGGTCGTCGGAATCATCGGCCTTGGCTACGTTGGATTGCCCACCGCGATAGGGTTTCTCGATGCCGGATTCAAAGTATGGGGGGTGGATATCTCAACCCGTACCATCGAGTATCT
>JAPOGE010000094.1 GCA_028283345.1 Candidatus Poseidoniales archaeon | reverse complement strand
CATATCGTGTGAAAGCGACCCGGCCAAGGACGCCTTCGGAGCGACGGAAAACGCCTTTAAGGATAATGCATATCTGCCCGCCTTATGCCTGAAAGTAACCGCTACGGTGGATCTCGATGCCTCCGCAGTGAATATCGATTCCGATGCAGATATCGAGAGAACCTACCGCGGCCTACTGATAATGGGCGCCGAGATTTCCACCGGTTTCACCCTGCAATCACCACCCGGCCACGACTCTCATTTCAAGATTATTCCAACAGATTACGCTCAGATAGTCAGCGTCACACCTGCCGCAGGGATATCGTTGCCGGATTATGCCACATGGGAGATAAACAGCAAGGCTCGGCCGCAGGGAGAAGTAGACCAGACTCTGAATGTATCTCTGCGGATGAAGTACAAAGCCAATGCCTCAACTCCTGCGGTCGCGGTGGATACCTCGACTGAAAGAGGAGTGGATATTGAGATCATCTTGGATATGCGCGACGAGTCGAATTCCAAATTGACGGTCGAGGTGGCAATCTATTACATCGATGCAGCCACCATGGAAAATTGGGGCATCAATCTGGTCGAATTATCATCCGATGCGTCGATTCCCCTGGTTACTTCAGATGGTATCAGATTGGCCAAACACAATGGCATGATTGACGATAGTCTGTTGAAGGATAGTTTTCCCACCGAGGCCCTTGCAATGGGAATAAATTCAATGCTGGAAGGCAACCCGGTGACGATGAAAGAGGTCGAGATTCAACCGACCTACAAGGATGGCGGGATGGACTTCGTACACAATATCGATGCCACCGAATCGTGTGATGACATTTCTACCCTCATCGAACCCAAGTATTACTGTATCGAAGGTGGTGGTGCCATGAATATGGATTACCCGATTTATCTGACCACCGAGAGCGTTGAGCCATTTGACTTCTCACTATTGGATATGATAAAGGACATGATAGATGACCTGAGCGAAGATATTCCTGCCTCCACTATGGACATTATGGACACCAACGACCTCAAAGCAATATTCAATGCCGGCCTGTCCGCGGAATTGGATTTGGGTGAAAGTTTCCTCAGTGGATTCATGCCCGAAGATATGCCCCCAACCGATATGATGTTGACGATAATTCTACCACCTTGGATTGCCGGTGAAAATGCAAGTGACCGAATAGTTCTGCGGGATAATTTCAGGGGTGAAGACTCGACCCGCATCAAATTACAGGGGACCAACCCTTACCCTATCTCAGGAATATTCGATCCCATAACCGATGGTGGTAAGGAAATCTGCTCGATGTATCAAAAGACCTGCACCTCATTGGTGGTCGAATTAAACATGGAAGACATCTCGATAAATGAGTGGTCGCAGACCGTGACCCTGACCGTCGATGCCTCGCTCGAATTCAAGTTCTATCGACTTGAAGTTCCTCCCGCCATCTCAGATATGCTGACCACTGATGAAGCGTCGATTTCCTTCGATGTCATCCCCGCTGACATGATTCACCTAATCGTCGATATGGGCGACCGGATGGCTGATCCTTTCTCCACCAGTTTCGATATCGGCAATGAGACTTATGATGTCGAGTTCTCAAGGGATGGCCTCGATAGTTTCGGCGACGACATGGGGGAGATAGCAACCGATATGTTACATGCACTTGGCGATAAAGATACGGGAATGGAGATGGATTTAACCGGCATGAAAGTAATCGTTGATATCGGGAAAATACCGGTGCCAAATCCCTCATCGGTGAGCGATAAAACTCCAGTTTCGATTTCGGTGAGAATCCCGAAAACCACCTTCACCCTGGCGCTGGACCTGGATACCAAGACCGCTTCGCTCAACGCTCATTCAGCGCTTGAGGCAACATTTGCCAATGCGATTAACCGATTGACCAATGCCTTTGCGGTAAACGCTGGAGGCGATGGGATTGTCTTTGATGACGGCGGTAAGGGGTTTGAGACCACCATAGAAAACCCCGGATTGGAACTCGAGCAATTGAACACCACGCCAGATTTGACCTTGGATTTGAAACTCCCCAAAGGCTTGCTATTCCACGATTTCAAATCTTCAGGCAATAATGCGGAAATAACGATGACCGAGAGCGGGCAACAGCGCTTGGTCTACACCTTCCCCGACCCCGGAGAATCGGACACGGTTTCCTTTGGCTTCAAGATTTCATGGTGGTTCATCATCGGTGAGATATGGGCTTATGTTGCTATCCCGGTGCTGCTCATTGCTCTGTTGATCTACAAGCGCGGACAGAAGAAGAAGCGCAAGCGCGAGTTGAAGGACGAACTGATCGAAAAGGAGTATTCGCATCCGGCATTTGAGAAAGAGGTTCCAGAGTTTGCCGTCGACGATGGTTTTTCCTACGAAGGTCATTACGACGCGACGCCGGAAGAATGGGGTGAGAAGGAAGAGGTCGAAGCGCCTCCACCGACCGTTCAAGATGAACCGCAAGGTCCTGATATGCCCGCAAGTCCCCATGGCAAGAAGGGAAAATCCTTTGAGGATATGATGGGCTGGGAATAATCACTTTCGCCTTGAATCGAGAATCCTCTGCGCCAAGGCTCGGCCAATGCCCGGGACCGTGGTAAGTTGTTCGAGACCGGCATGTTCGATACCTTTGTGGCCACCGAAATGCCGCATCAGGTCTTGCAATTTCTTCGCTCCGAGCCCAGATATCTCCTGCAGGGGGTCGGATAGGGCAACCCGGCCGCGCCGCCTGCGGTGGAAGGTGTTGGCGTAGCGGTGGGCTTCGTCGCGGGCGTGCACCAATACTCGGCCACGCCGGTCGAGAATAATGGGTTCTCTGCCACGCCGGTGCAGGGTTTCCTCGCGCTTTGCCAGCGCCGCCAGTTCACAGCGGTCGTCGACGCCATTTTCTTTGAGCAATTTCCAAATCGTATCGAGATGCACCTTGCCGCCGTCGAGCAGAACCAGATCAGGCCATGATTCCTGCCGCTTCAGCCAGCGCTCAACCACCTCGCGCATCATCTGCAGGTCGTCGAGCGCGTCGCCCTTGATGCGGTATGAGCGGTACTCTTTCTTCGCCGGTCGGCCATTGTTGAACACCACGCTGGCGCCGACCCGTTCAGCACCCTGCAATTGTGCCATATCGAAACAGACGATATGGTCAAGCGACTCATGGCCGAGTAATTCGGCCGCATCATCGGCGGCTCTCTGTTCAAGACTGCCAGACTGCTTATCACCGGTTCTTTCGAGTTGCACCTGGGCGTTCTGGTCGGCCAATTTGCGCAGAGTTGCCAGGTCTCCACGCTCCGGCACCCGTACTTCGACCGGTCTGGTGCGGCGCTCACAAAGCCACCCCTCAAGCCATTCTCCCAGCGGCGTGGGGCTCAGCAACAGCCGGGGTGGGGTGTGATTAGCATAATGTTCGGCGACGAAGCGGGCGACGCTCTCACCGATATCCTGGCGATGAATCATCGGCCATGATTCCTGCGCCTTGACCACCCCGGCATCGGCGTGCAGGACCGTGATCACCGCCAAATCGCCGCGGCTGGCAAATCCCAGTGCATCGCAATCGCGATAGAATTTACTGCTGATTACCTGCTGTCGCAAGGTTACCTGTACCGAATCGATGAGGTCGCGGGTCTGTGCCGCCAACTCAAAATCCATCGCCGCTGATTGGGATTCCATTTCCTCGACCAACGTTTCGAGAAGTTGCCGACCATCACCGTCGAGCACCTGCGCCGCGGCCGCGACACTTTGTGAATAACCGGTGCCGTCGATGCAGGGTGCGCTACAAAGTCCGATATGCATCGATAGGCAACCCTGTGGCAGTAATTCCTTACAATCACGAATCCCGAAGTGCCGGCGCAGTAACTGCACCACGCGTTTTGCCGCGCCGGCATTGGGAAATGGCCCCCAGATTCTCGCGTCAGTCGGGGGATTGCGGGTATAGAGAATCCTCGGGACATCTTCATTTGTGAGTGCCAGAAAGGGGTATGATTTGTCGTCTTTGAGCCTCGAGTTATACCTCGGTTTGTGCTCACGGATGAGTTGGCGCTCCAGCACCAGTGCCTCGGAAGGATTGTTGGTGACGATGCAGTCGACGTGCGTCGAATTACTGACCAGTTCGGGAATCATCACTCGGTCGGGATTACTGGCAAAGTAGGAGCGCACCCGGTTGTGCAGGTCACCGGCTTTACCGACATAGAGCACCCGGTCATCCGAATTGCGAAACAGATAGACCCCAGGTCGGCGCGGCAGGTCGAGACTTTCAAGGCTGACCGCCATGGTGCACGTAGAGGGTGAACCCCAAAGAACCAACCGCCCCTGGGGTGGTCATGCTGAGCGCGTCGCAGGAGCGGATAATCCGTTGGTTGGGGCGTTTTCCCCGTGACCTGAGTCAGGCTTGGGATGTCCCCCGCGAAGTCTCCTTACCGGGCCTATCCGAGGCGATGGGAGTGGTTCGCTCGGCACTGCACGCCCCGCTCAAGGAATTGGTCGAACTCGATCTGCTCGAGAGCCGCTTGGCGCACGTTAGCGGCGGTGGGGCGCGGCGCCGTAATGTGTACCACTTGTCGACCGCGGGATGGAATCATCTCGCCGAACTTCCTGCTGATGAGAATCCGGCTGGGGCGGCGGCGAAGCGCGGAATACTGAGCGGAAATGCGGAGCCGCTGATAGCGATAATCGGCCGAGATGAGGTTGTGGCAGAGGTTATCAAATCGGTTGAAGAATCCGGTTGTGCCATGGTCACCGGGTTGCCTGGAATCGGCAAAACCTCGCTACTGCGGGCGGTTGCCGAAGAATTGATGGATGCTGGCAAAGATATAGCATGGGCGCGATGCACCCGCTTTGACGATTCTACGGCCTTGTTTTCCGGAGCTTTCGATGGTCGAGAGCCACCTACAGACCCTGACGCCACGGTCGACTGGCTGGTGCGAAAAATTGGCCGTGGTGTGCTCATCATCGATGAATTACAGGAAATTCACAGCCGCCACCGCGCCGCGATTCTCAGCCTGATAAACGAAATCATCGAGCGCGGCCCGAACCTGATCGTCGCTTGCCGAGCGCCATCACCACTCAAATCACCCGAGCCGATTCTCATCGGTGAATTGGCTGAGGAATCGGCGCTCGCTCTACTCGGCGATGAGATAGATGCCGAGTTGGGGGTGAAAATCATCGCCTCACTTGGTGGTCACCCACTGGCGCTGAAACTGCACGATGCTGAAGCGGATTACGATACCATCGGTCAGGATATCTCCCAATTCATCGAGCGGACAGTCCTCGATTCCCTACCCGAGGATTGTATCGACGGACTGGATGAATTGGCGGCCCAGCCACTTCCGGTCGTCGCCGAGAGACTACGAAATGATGCTGCGATCGGAGTTCTCGATGACCACGCGTTGCTACGTTGGTCGGATGAGGATGCCAGCGCAGTGGAATTGCAACATCTGGTGCGTCAGGTACGGCGGGAGATGTGGGACGAGGAGACCGCCCACAGAGTGCATGCGGCGGCGGCCGAGCGTTGGGCCGAGCATCCTGAATCTCAGGCTCGCTTCGTTGAATTCCATCACCGCCTACAAGCCGGTGACGAAGATGTGGCGGCCTTCATCACCTTGCATGCCGACGACCTCGGCAATTGCGATGATGGTGCTTTGGCGGCCTTGTTGCATGATGGAATCGACAAACACCCGGAGGTGGATGCGCTGTGGTATCTTGCCGCCAAAACCGCTCTCGACCGCGGCGAGGGAGATGTGGCAGAGGAGTTATTTGCCCAGATGCCGAACTCAGATTCCGCGCCAGCGTTAGCACTGCGCTCTCGCCAAGCCTTGCAGCAGGGACGGCGGGAAGCGGCCGATGCATTGCAGGAAGAGGCGGCGGCAACCGCCCCGCCAGATGACCGGATTCGCATTGTGATATCACATCTGGCGCGCATTCTCGATGACCGGCTACCGCATGGAATGCCGGTTATTTCCGGCGCCGAGATCAAGCGTCGACTCGGCGAGGTCAAACTTGCCGAAATCGGTGCCGATACCCGTCAGCGCGCCTTGGTTGCAATAGCCACCATTCAACATCGTCTGGCATTGCTTGAACAGGACTATTCGGCGGCCGAGAAGGTTCGCCAGCAACTGGGTGCACTTACCGATGAATCCGACCCGCTATTGACTGAGATGGCCCTGTGTGCCGCACTTGCAGTCGCCAAGTGGGATACACCGGATTGGCATCGAGAATCTGAGGCCATGCGTCGACATCTGACCTCATCTCCACCCCTTCGAGCCCTTTCACTACGTTTGACATTGGTCGAAAAAATCGCTGAACACGACGCAGGAGAGGCGAGAAAACTGCTCAAAGGTGCCGGAGAGGGCTTGCCCGCTGGCCCAACCGCTCGTCGACTACAGGCCAAACTGTGGTATTGGAAGGGAGTGCTCGACAGCGCAGATGGTTTGGAATATTGGCGCGAGGCGATACACCGATATCGCGCTGCGGAATGTGCTCACGCGGCGCAGGAACTGACGCAGAAGATGCACCAGATGCTACGCTAACGAAGGTCACAAGGATTCAAATTCAGGCTCGGCCTTCGTCAGAGTTCAGCACCGAGTAGTGTGCGGGTATCACATACACCATCGATGGTACGAATCTCTTCGACGATACACCGGGCCAATAGGGATTCATCATCGGCTTGGATGCGGACGATCAAGTCAAATTCCCCGAACAGCATCCAGCGGTTGGTTAC
>JAPOGE010000093.1 GCA_028283345.1 Candidatus Poseidoniales archaeon | reverse complement strand
ACCACACCAATCGGCTTGTCGATGACATGATTGGTCGCGTCACTCATCTCGTAGGTCTCTTCGGCGCGCTCCAGCAGCATCTGGGCGAAGAAACGGAAATTGTCGACCGAGCGTGCGGCATCGACCTCCCGTGCCAGCGAAATCGGCTTGCCGGTATCGCGAGACTCGGCTGCGGCAATATCCTCACTGCGAGAATCCAAGGCCTCAGCGATACGTACCAGCCAAGCACTGCGCTCATCCCGGGATAGTGCCGCCCATGCCGGTTGGGCTGCTTGGGCGGCGGCTACAGCTATATCGACGTCGGCCGCGTTGGAGCGAGGAATCGTCGAATAGACCTCGCCGCTCGCCGGGGCGATGTTGTCGATGCCATGTCCACTGGAACAGGGGGTGAACTTCCCGCCGATGAAGTTCATTATCTGCTCCATTTTCAGTCCTCCCCGGGTGTGACTCTCGGGTTGTGAACATCAGTGTATTTTGACCAATCATACTGCCAGCGGTCCTGATCGGGGTCCCACTCATCCCAGGTCGGTATGGTCTCCAGCACTTCCAACCGGTCGGCAGGGACGATGCCTGAAACGATGAAGGCCTTTTGCCGGTGTAGGGGATAGGGGTTGCGCAATTCAATCCCCAGAGTTCCTAGAATCGCTCTGGCGAGATACCATGTCGCCTGACCATTCCAGCCGTGGGCAATTTTGATGACGATGCCCAGGCCCTTCGGATAATCGGCGTGCTCGATGGCAATTCCCAGCAGCCCATCTGCTCCTTCCTTAGCGATCACCTTGCCTCCGCCGGCCTTGAGAATGGTCGAGTCGAGACGGTTGAAACCACCGACCAGGTCGGGGTGTTCGACCATCGCCTGCCAAATCCAATTGTCGTCTTTTTCTCGTACCAGCCCAGCATAAAGCCGCGCCAACTCGTTTACTGTATTGCTGACGGTCGGTAGGCCACAGCCATCTTTTCCGACCCGTAGGGGTTGCCAATCCTCGCCCAATGTGCTACGTAATGCCGCAAGGAACCCGGTAAAGGTTTCGTGGCTAGGCAGGGTGTAGCCGGCTCGATTGTGTCCGAGTAGTCGGCAACCCTTGAGAATCGCCGCATGCTCTCCCGAACAGGTATGATACCAGCGACGCGGGCGACGGACTTGCCTGCCGAATTGTATCAGCGGAACATCGAGTGGAGTCATCATCAGCGGCCATTCGGCCTCTGAAAGCAGGCTTTGCGCGGCGGCGATATGCTCGGTGTCGCCATTGTGACTGGCGACTGCGATGGCCTTCTGTTCCCAGGTCGTGGTATCGGCCAAGACTCCGGTGAAGGGTTTGAGCATGAAGGGTTTCATCATGCTGCGGCCATAGCACAGCACGTTGCCACCGAAGGAATGGACGACCTCATCGCCGTGCGCCCAGGAGACAGCACCATGAATCGTGGTCTCGGAGACGCCGTTGCGGCGATAGTCGAGCAGTGGTTCCCACTCGACATCTCGGCCGGTGGGGATGCCTTCGATATTCTCACCCAACGGGCTATCGGGGAATACCCCGCTTCCGGGCCGGCCCGGAGAGACTGCGGAGTGGTCGTCGTGGCGAAGTTGTTTTTTCGCCATCTAATCACCTCCCGCTACCAATAATTCCTCGACCCGAGGGGTGACCTGCTCGGTGAATGCGGTCATGTTACGACAGACCCGGACGCTATCATGGTTAAAGAAATCGAACCAGGTCATGATGCGGTCATCGCGGTGAAAACGCTCGACCATCTGCTGCGCGACCTCTTCGACATTGCCAATAAGAGCATTATCGGCAGCCCGCTCGACCTTGGTCGGGTCGAGCGTGCCTTCCAAGGCCTGCCAGTACGAACCCAGCGCCGCCTTCGCTTCGCCCGCCGCGGCCGAGCTCTGCTCTTCGGGACTGAGGCCATCCTCGGCATTGAGGAAGACAAAGGAGGTGCGCGGCATGTCTCGGCGCTGCCAGTCACCGCCATCGCGATGGTAGCACTCGCTCATGCGCGCATGGGTCGCATCAATAACCTCGGGTACGGTGATCGAGAGGTTGAAGACCTTGACCGGCAGAAATTGATTGACGAAGACCTGTGCCTTGGGATCATGGGTCCCAGCTGTCAGAGAGAGTAGTTCTCGTCGCCAGGTGGTCGGGATGATTTTCAAGTCCTCGAAGTCATAGCGTCGGGCAATCCCGACTTCATCTGGCGCTTCACCCAAACCATCCCTTGCCATCGCCGCTTCCTGCACCCCGGCCCAGTCCGCACCGTCACGGAAGTTTTCCCGTGACAGAGTGGTCGACATGATATCAGCACTGCTGATCACATCACCGCGCAGCAAGCGCAGAAAAATCTCGCTCGCCTCCATGAAAATCTGCCCGCGCAGAGCCGGCCATGCCGCTTCCTCGACCGTATCCCTCGGCTCGATCCCATATGGCCTGGCCATGAATTCAAACCGACCGGCCGAAAATCCGACGTGCAGTCGGCGCGACTCCTGAGGGTGAAGTCCGTGCAGTTGCAGCGTGTTGGCGATGCGCTCGGCCATCGCGATCGGGCCGCCGCTGGCAAGGATGCTGAGCACCGCACTGCCGACTTCTATTCGGTTGGTGCGCCTGAAGGTCTCTAGAGCAAGTTGCGGAAAATCGGTACACAGACCAACCTCGCCCCGCCAATGGGGTACTACCGGGCGGCGATTCAACTTCTGAGTAGCGGTCGAGAGGTGGGCTTGGGCGATCCATGCCACCCCGAATCCCAGTTGGTCGGCTAACTCGACCTGCTGAAAGTAATTGTTCAGCATCACCTGCTCGGAAGGAATCTCACCTGATTCATCAGGGGTTTGCGCAATCGAGAAGAAGATATCGTATTCCATGAAATCTCCCTCAGCCCGATTTGTCCGAGGGGGTCGCCATACCCGTTATTTTCGGTAGATTATCAGTGCGTTCGACCCCCAACATCAAGATTCTGAGGATGCACGGCGAGGAGCAAGCGAAGAGGAGACTGCGCTGGAAGCAATACTGTATCCCCGAATCAACAATACGGAACAAAGAGTTTCAGATGAGCGTTTGCGCCTCGCTCAAGTAAGTCAGACCAGTGTCCGAACCGAAATGCTGTATTGTCGGACGCTAGTGCCTCCAACCCCCACGATAGGATTCTGCGGACGCACCGGGAATCAGCCTGTTATTCCTCACCGGTCAACGCCTTAATCCTCTGTAGGAGAGCCGGTGGTGCCGGATTACCGGTCTGAATCTGGCTGGCCAAGGCTTGGGAATAATGTTCCATCGCCATTTGGCCATCACCGCCCACCATCGCTAGGTCGGCAATTCCCCAATGGGCGATTACCGCCGCAATCATGTCTTTGTTTTCTTCGGCCAGGTCCAGACTGAGGCGATAATTATCTGTGGCCAGGTTGAATTGTTCGTCGCAGGACTGCAGGTGTGCAAGGTCGGCCAAGGCGGACATCTCCCATTCCCTGTCACCCGAATCCCGCACCAGTTCGATGATTCTATTTGCATGGGTCAGGGCAGATTCCAAATCATCAGATTGTTTGGCGAATTGCAGTAGATTGTGATGGGCGTTGGCCTGACCGACCAGACTTCCCAGCGAGGTCTTTATCGCCAGACTTTCGTACTGGGTCTCCTGTGCTGAATCCAGGTCATCGGTTAACGCCTGTGCTTGCGAGAGCAGGTTGAGGGCACCAGCGAGTAGTGGTTGGTCCTCATGTGAGCGGATTTCGATGACCAGTTCATCCATGGTTGTCAATCCAGATTCGGGTTCACGCCGTAGCAGGATGCTCGCCTGTGTCAGACCTTCCCAGGTGGCGGTGATGTCGGTGGTATCGATATTGGCAAGGAGCTTGGCAGCATCCTCGCTTCGGCCGAGCACCTCGGCGGCCTCGGCGAGGTTGATGAGTGCCTTGGAATCGAGGTCGGCATGGATGCCATCCTGCGACAATACCAGGTCGAGCATCATGCTGACTTGGGCATGGCTCATCTCGGTGACCTTGTCGCTCATGATTGGGGCGGAATGCCACCCCTTCTTCAAGCCACGCATCGCGTCGTGGGTAAATAATACCCACTCAGATACTGCGTAGACGACCGCCGTCTACCGCCAGGCTAACGCCGCGAATGGCGCCGCCGGCCGGACTGCACAGAAAGGCGATGGCGGCGGCGGTCTCGGACGGGTCAATCAGTCTCCCGGCCGGAACTTCGGCCAACCAACCGGCCATTACCTCATCGGTTGATACACCGCGCTTCTCGGAGAGCTGCTCGGCCAGAGAGGTCAATCGCGGCGTGTCGGTGAATCCGGGAAGAACATTGTTGATGGAGATACATTCGGGCAGTTCACGTGACAGGGTCTTCGCCCAACTCGCCATCGCCCCACGAATGGTATTCGAGACTCCGAGATTGGGAATCGGCTCCTTCACCGAGGTCGAGACGATATTGACGATTCGCCCATAATCGCTGGCCACCATGCCCTCGAGGCAAGCCTTGACCAGGCGATGAGAAGCGAACAGGTGGCGAGTCAGCGGCTTGAAGAAATCGTCGTCACCGGCTTCTAGAAGGGGGCCGCTGGGCGGCCCACCGGTATTGTTGATCAATATCTGGATATGACCGTTCTCGGTGATATGCTGAGTGACCAAAGATTCAACTGCGGCACCATCCTCAAGGTCGAGCGCCAAGACGTGAACCACTTTGGCACCCAACTCGGCGAATTGTCGCGCCATGGCCTTCAACTTCTCCTCATTACGGCTGACCAGCGTCAGGGTCGCACCGGCTTCGACCAGGGCGATGGCCGTCGCCTGCCCTATCCCGGAACTGGCGCCACAGACCAAGGCGTGCAGCCCGGCCAAGGAGTCGGATTTCAGCGGTGAAGGAACGTATGCCATCTCAACCCCACTCTGCGATTCTCTCAATCTACATAATGGGCATAGGTCTGGTTGGACAACTTCTCAGCAACCACTTCCAGCACCTCATCCGAAGCATTGCGAAAGGTCGGGTATTCACTATCACCCTGAGGGTGACGCATTTCATCCCACTTTCCTGCTACATATCCCTGCAACGCCTCCTTCATCAGAACCCCGGCCAGGACCAAGGTCTCGTAGCACAGGTCCTCGTAGGTCATGCCTCGGGTCACGGCAACCTCTCGGCGCATGAGAAGTTCACCGGTATCGATGCCGTTATCGCAGAAATGGGTTGAGGAGCCGATGGGAATGTCGTGGTAGACCGACCATGCCGGACTGGCAGAACCCCGGCACTCGGGCAATAGCCCGGGGTGGGAATTGATGACGCCATCGGCGGGGTGGTCGAGAATCTCGCCGCGGATGATTCTCGTGCCACCGAAGACGATCAGGTCGAGTTTGAGACCAGCAAGGTGAGGCATCACCTCTTCGGTATTGTGAATAGATACAGTGATGTGGGGGACAACCACCCCATCTTGCGCCAATTCGGCCAACTGCTGCTCGATGGTCGGAGCGATGGGATTGCCTTCGATTCGCGTCAGGAACTTCTCACGCTCCTCGTCGCCGATGGCCGAATCCTCGGAGATGATGATGGTCGGAACAAAGCCTTCGGAGAGAATCTGGCGCAGCATTTCACGCCCGTATGGGTGCTCCTTGAGTAAGAGATAAGCAAAGCTCGGGCACCCGGGCATATCTTCCCGAAGACAAAAACATACCCATTATTTTCGGCGAAAGCCGCAGGTGTTCAATTTCAAGTCAGGCCTTCACTAGGGCGTAATACGCCTACGGTCGCGAGGGAACAAGACGATTTCTCGCACATTGCTGGCGCCGGTCAGAGCCATCAACAGCCGCGCCACCCCAAGCCCCCAACCGGCGTGCGGCGGGGCGCCATAGCGGAAACCATCGGTGTAGAAGGTGAAATCATCGGGTTCCAAACCCATGTCTCGCAAGTTCTGCTCAAGCACATCGACCCGGTGTTCCCTCTGCCCGCCACTGGTCATCTCATCCCGGCCATAGTTGAGGTCGAAGCCACGGCTCAATTGCTCGCCAGTCATACCATCCTCTCCTTTGAGATGGTGGATGTAGAAGGGTTTCATCGCCATCGGCCAGCGTGGCAGGAAGTAGAATCCGGGATACTCCTCGGCGATCAGGTCACACTGGCCGGCCTCGATGTCGTCTCCCCACTCAATATCACCGCCCTTCGATTGAATCAGACTGATTGCATCGTCATAGGATAGACGAGGGAAGGGGAGGCTGGGAACCTCCACCGACACCGGGTCCAGACCCTGACCAGCACGGTATTCGTTAATCGGTGTAAAAAGGTGCATCGCCTTCTCGGCGATTTTTCCCCACACATGGTTTATCATTCGTTCGAGCACGCCCATCACATCCTCATCATCAGCCCAGGCCATCTCGATATCGAACGAGATGAACTCGTTCAAGTGGCGGTAGGTATCATGCTTCTCAGCGCGGAATGCAGGCCCGACCTCAAACACACGGTCGAGACCACCGAGAATACACAATTGCTTGTACAATTGTGGTGATTGCGACAGAAAAGCCGGGGTGTCGAAGTATTGTATCGGGAATAGATTGGTACCGCCTTCGGCGGCTGCGGCGATGATTTTCGGGGTGTTGATTTCGCCGAATCCCTCGCTTATCAGAAACTCACGACCATATTGCAGAACTCGACTTCGCAATTGGAACATCGCGTTCACATGTTGGCGCCGTAAATCGAGAAAGCGATTATTCAGTCTGGTATCGAGGTCGATGTGAACATCATCGGTCACACCCAGGGGCAAGGGGGTATTTGCCGAAGTGAGGATCTGTGCACTGGTGGCGACCACCT
>JAPOGE010000092.1 GCA_028283345.1 Candidatus Poseidoniales archaeon | reverse complement strand
GAGACCACTATGTTGAGTGTACTCTACATCGAGACGTTGACAGTGCACTGATGGCAACAGCAACTGGAGATACTTTCACAGTAATTGATGCAGATATTACTGGAGATGAAGAGGTAGTAGTTTCAGTGGATTCTATCTACTATGACAGAAGCAGTACAATAGCACTTACAATTGATGTTTCAGATTTGTTTGTAGGAACTGAATATACGTTAACTTATACTCTATGTGATTTTGAATCAATGGGCAATATTGACGATCAATGGTGTTACCCATTGGGAGATTGGACAAATAATGATGAACCAATAATTGAAGACGAGGTAACTATTCAAGCAACAACCTCTACACATACTGAATCAATTACAATTAACATTCCAGGATGTTGTGGAGAAATTGAATATGATTCTACATTACAACAAGAAGTCATGAATGGCTTGTTAAACGGCTCTTATGGATTTATAGTTTCGCTTGATGTTCAAGATGTTTACTTGACAGATAATATGACTAATGGATTTGTTCTTGGTGGTGAAGTCGAGTATTCTTGGGCTAACTATTATCATGAAAATATTTTGTTGAATATGGTAAGTGAAGGAAGTGCAGGGGGGTATTTGGATCATTATAATCAGTATATTTTAGATTACACTACTAATTGTGGATTATATAATTCAAGTACTAATGCGCTAGAAGATTCAGATTCAGATACTTGGAATAACGAACACGACTACCTTGACATCAACTGGGATGATTTGCAACCTACTACAGATGGAGACCACTATGTTGAGTGTACTCTACATCGAGACGTTGACAGTGCACTGATGGCAACAGCAACTGGAGATACTTTCTCTGTTATCGATGATACTAGTAATCAAGATGATGCGACTATCCAAGTTTCACATGTTGTTGATTCAGTTGAGAATTGGGCTACAGTTACCATTACTGCTAGTGATTTAGATGCTGGACAGGGTTATTCAGTTGAGTGGATTGTAAATGATAATTCGCCGGTAACTGGTCTTGGAGTCATGGATGATGCAACGATGACTTGGGTTGCTGGAAGTAGTGGTAGTGAAGTAATCGTCATTGAATTTAGATATCTTGACGATACAGTCGATGCTTGTTTATCATTGATATTCTATGCTGGTGAAACCGAATTGGATTCACAAACCAATGCAGCATGCTGGGACCAACATTCAACTTCAGACCAAGATACTGATGGAGTGTATGATCCTGATGATGAATGTCCGGGAACTCCACAAGGAACAACAAATGTTCAACTTAATGGATGTAAAGATACGGATTTTGATGGCTGGGATGATAGCGATGAAATTGTATGTGATACCGATCCAAGCAATTCATCTTCAACTCCAGTAGATACCGATGGAGATGGTGAATGTGATTATCTTGATGATGATGATGATGGTGATGGCTATCTTGACTCTGTTGAATTGGTTAGTGGTACAGATCCATTAGACGCTAATAGTAAACCAACTAATCAATTACCGATTTGTTCAATTCATTACACACTAGAAGTTGATGGAATTCCAACAGGGCCGATGTCTGGTGAAGCAGTAATTCCAACTCTAGTTGCAGCAGCATCTACTGCAGCAACAACATCAGGTAATACTCCAGAAATCACAATTCCTGCTGGTAAGTATTACTTGATTGCAGTATGTATTGACCCTGATAATGATCCAATTACTGTTACAGTAAATGGTATCACTGTTGGACCAATGACTGGTGAAGTCAAAGCAGGAGCACTTATTGAGATTGGATCTGATGTTGACGAATCTATCACTGTTACAATTACATGGGATGATGGAATAAATACCGCTTCAGCTACGGTAATTGTCAATCTTGATGGAGATGCGCAAGTACCATCCAGTTCAGGAGGATTACCCGGCTTTACAGCGATTTTAGGATTGGTTGCAATGCTTGGTGCTGCAATTGCTGTAAGAGTAAAGGTTGCTGGGCCGGAAATAATGCCTGGCACCACTAACAAAGAACATGGTGACAACCAGAAGGACAACTAGAAACTTCCTTTCCACGTTTATCCCACAGGGTCTTGTATCAATAATCTCTTTGTCCCAATCGAAGAGTACGGACCCTTGTGTGTCCGTACCATGCGGGGTACAGACGATGCCGACATCGGCAGCGAGGACAGATATACTCGGTGGCAGATGAATGAGGATATGCCATCGAGAAGGAACCTGAATACGAATGAGTTACTGAAGGACGCAGAGGTCAGGCGTTGGTACGAGAGAAAGATACCCCGCTCATACGAAAGTGCGAGGGTCAGACTGAGCAACCTGGTTAATTTCTGCAAGGTCACCTTCAAGAAGAACATCAACATCTTCCTCATCAAAACGGAAACGATATCGAACGGAACCTCTCAACTCGTGAATCAAACAGACCTAACCGCGGTGAGCCGGCAACCAACCGGTTCAAATCAGTTCGAATCTACCATCAGGGTGTTGCCACCACCAACCGCCTTCAGCGTCTTGGTACCACATTCCGTCATCGCGATTATGATAATTGCCATTAGGTGGAAGGCCTTCCCATGAATCTACAATTCGTGGAGTGAGATGTTGTATATCCACAGGCTCTTCTGCTGCTTTGATTAATTCAAAATCATCATTCTCTTCAGCGAATTCAATATCCTTAGATCTACCAAACATTGCAAAGACCAGAAACGCTCCAACTACAAATGCAATTAAACCTATTATCCAATATATTGTTGAAGATGATGATGCATCATTGCCCGATTTACTCTCATCAACAGTTGAATCACTCTGATCGTTAGATTCGTTCTCCTGAATAATTTGATCTCCGATGAAGAAAGTCGTTGTAGAATGTTCAATCAAAAGCCAATATCCTGAACGATCTTGAACCTCAAGAGCCCAATCCAGTGTATGATTCCCTACAGGTGTTGAATCAGTAATTGTGCAATTGTGGCTGATTGTTTCATTCGTGGCTACAATTTTCTCTCCACTACAAATGAAGAGAGAGAAATTTGAATTCATTATCATTCTAGTTGTAATAGTACTTGTTCCTAAATTGGTAACTGTACAATTAGTATCCACACAGAGATGAGTAGTAGAAATTGCCCACCAAGGGCTACTATCTACAGTTTGGTTCCAATTCTCACAAACTCCAAAACTACAAATCAATAATTCAACATCATGAGTGCCATTTGTCAATTGACTTAGTGAGATATTGGTTTCAACAATTCCATCAATGATTGAAATATTCTCAACTTCTTGTCCATCAACAATCCATATCAGCATTCCATTTCCTGTTCTGAAAACAACATTTCCACTTGCATGAATCGATTCGCCAATCACCTCTAAATTGATATTCGACGAATTTACTACAGGTAATGACATTGGAATATTTACAAAGAAAATCGTTTGATTAACTTCATTGTTTTGGTCATCCTTCACATGAACAACTGCCCAATAATCTCCTGGGTCATATCGATCTGTGGCAATAATTGCATGTCCACTATTTTCAGTATCATGCTGAATCACCTCAGTCTTGATGAAGAAGTCGGTCTCATTCAAAATAACAACCCATGAATTAATAGTTTCATTTTCTTCGCTAAGCCATTCAACATCTACTCTTCCTTGACTACCCTCCTCAGATGAGACTGCGGAAACAATTACTGGCAAGGTGATATCAACAATAGAAAACCGAGCATCTACACCATCTTGCAAACCATCTAAGTCGGTTTCTCCCGAAGTGAATTCAGAAGCTACAATTTCAACAGCCCAATCACCTATATCCGCTCTAGAAGAAACCCATGTTGAAGTATAGGAATTGGTATTATTGTCCCATGGCAATGAAATTGTGTAAATACCCGAAGGACCACTCAAATCAAGTTCAACATCAAGGTCTGTTCGATTATTAGAATCCTCAACGTAAAATACGATTTCATCAGTCGTACTTGCAGGCCACATCCAACCAATCGCATCTCCATCAGTATTGGTGATAGTTAAACTTCCAACTTCTGGCAAGGCTGGAAGTATTTTTACAGAATCACCATTCAATAATATAGCGGTATTCCCTTCAACATCAGTCATTTCAAGAGATACCCATACTTCATGAGTTAATACGGGGTCATATGTCGTAGTTGGAACACTGGTCCAATATCCATTGACTTGGGTTGAATAAACAAGAGTCTGATTTGGAGTTGAAAGCAGTTCACTAATATTGCTAACCGGATTATCATGAACCCAAATGCGGCCCTGTAAGTCATCTTCGCCATTGACGTCAGTAGCAATAATTACGATATGATCGCCATTACGGGCATCTGCCCAATCTACAGTATTCACTCTATGAGACAATGTGAGAATTTGCGGTGATATATCATCAACCCATACAATGTTCAGATTTTCAAGTAATAGTGTTTGATTCCACCCCACTCCATCTGGTGGATCTCCGGAACTAGTTATCTCAAATTCCTGCAAACATGATGATGTAGCCTGATACCAAGTTCCACAGGTCGAAAGAGCGTGTGCTTCCATCTGTGAGGTGAAATCAATGCTACCTGCTACTGTATGATAGAAGCTGATATGTTGAATATCATAACTAGTCTGAGTTGGTATTGATAAAGAAAAATTATATCTTGCCCAAGTTATTTGATCAACAGTATTATTGGCAGTAGTTGGCCAATTATAGTTGATTAGGGAAGCCGGAATAATTAGGTCAATTCCTCCTGCTTCGATATCTGAAAAACTCCAATTCATTGAAGCACCACTATCAAAACTACCAACGATATTTCCATTTGATTGAGAAGTATTGTAAATTGCTAACCACATGTGAAAATCTGCCACTGCTTGACCATAAAGTGGGACCTCGATCCAAAGATTGACTCCCGTTGCAGTAACATTACTACCACCTTCTTCGATGAGCCCATAGTACTCGGGTATTGGACCTAAAATCGGATTTCCTTCTAATTCTAAACTCAGGTTTTCTAATGAATCATAAAAGGTGATTCCATGGGTTAGTGAATGCAAGACTGGAGCGCCACCACTCGATGATCTTTGAAAATCATAAAGAAGATGAAGATTGGTAAATCTAGGCATCATTTGATGAGTAATATTCCCTTCAACCCATCCTGACCATGTGCTATTATCCATAGTGTAATTGTAAAAGAAATCCAGGCTGGAACCACTAGGAATGGTTGCAGATGAATTCAACCAGGCAAATTGCTCTACTTCATCATCCCCAGGACCAAGATCTTCAATGAGGAACCATCCTTCATCAGAACTAACATTGCCTGTGGAAATAAACCCACTAAAAGTCGAATTTGAAACAGTGCCATTTCCTCCATCATCACCTGCAATACCATCTGAACCAGTGCCATATTTGAGTCCATAATCACCACCGGACCCTCCTGATGCAGACACACTACCTGAATTTGACAAACCGGCTGAAGTGGTAATCAATTTAATGAAACCACCTGCTCCACCACCTCCGCCATCTCCTCCATGATACAGGAATAGACATGGATTGCCAGGCTGACAGTGCCCATCCGCTCCGTCCCCGCCATCACCTCCAGAGGTGGAAATTAAGCCATATTGCCCAATTGAAATTGTGTTTGCTTTGACAATGATTGAACCGCCAGAGCCACCTCCAGCACCATTACCTCCGTTACCGCCATTTGCACGTGATGGCCCTGCATCTCCACCTCCACCTGCACTGGAAAGTGTACCATTAATTTCGACATTGCCTGCTATAATTGTGATTACTACTCCTCCATAACCACCTATGGTGTTTGATGCCCCGGTATGTCTTACTGAACCACCTGCAGAACCTGCTTCAGTTCCATTGCCATATGAGCTCCCGCCATTGCCTGAAGTATCACCACCATCACCACCTGCTGCAGCGTGTCCCGCACCTCCACCAGCATATCCAGTCCAAGATGAAGAAGCAGAACCTGCACCACCATCGCCGGTATTATTAGTAATTCTGTCATTACCAGAAATGGAAGTAAAAGCATCAATAATCACATTGTTAGCATGAATAGTAAGATTGTCAGTTGCAGTAATTGTACCACAACTAACAATTCCACAAGAAAGTTGTAGTGTATCATAAGATTTGAATCCCTGCATATTAGAATTGTTGAATAGATGCAAACTTGTACTTCCAGCAGTTGAAGGTCCTACTAAAGAAGAATATAGTGAAAGTCCCCCACTTCCTCCAGTGAGGTTGTAAGAAGTACCTAGTTGAGAATGATTTAATCCCACATTTACTGTTTCTTCAAAATCTTGAGATTCAGGGAATAATTCCCAATCTAAAGTAGCAGATTGCGACCGGTAACCAGGAAAATGAGGTATTGCAGTTGTTTCGTTCAGGCCTGGATAAAGAGTAACTTCTGTCTGGAAGTATTCAAATTCATTTTTAATTACGGGTGCTGCTGAAATCATCGGTAATGCTATTGACAACACAAAAATAGAAACGATAGAAAATGCTCGAAAGCGCAAAACATCTCTCTCCTGACATTTCTCGTATAACTTCTTCCTTGTTGTAGTTTCGCCAATTATGTCATTGAGCGATTTTCGCAACACTGTATGAAGAATTCCACCATTCCGATATAGCCCCCGTGCATAGGGTGGGTAATGTCCGGAATTTTCATACAAGCAGAACGACGGCATCAATTCTAAGTGTTCAGTAGAGATGGGGAGAATCATGCGAGCAGAAGTTTTGCTTATGTTCCTCATCTTTCTTACCCCTGTGTTCGCAGGATGTTTGGGTGAAGAAGATACCAACTTTAGTGAAAGTGGCTTCATCACTGAAGGATGGATTGACCATCCCGAAAATAATGGCACAAAAGATCACTTTGGAATTCCAGTGCTAC
>JAPOGE010000091.1 GCA_028283345.1 Candidatus Poseidoniales archaeon | reverse complement strand
GAATTCTCGCTTTGAACAATATTCGTATTCTCGCTCTGGCCGGCGATGTGGTACTCGGTAGTCGCCGCTGCCGCTTGGGTGGTCAACCAGGTCAGCACCGCGCTGGTACCGGTCACCACGCCAATGCTCAAACCGAAAATCTGCTGTGGCACTTCGGGAATCTCGATTCCCGATAATTGGGCAAAGGTATGGTCGGTGGTGCTGTAGGCCGATAACATCGCCGCTTGGTCGACTTCGGGCTCGAGCAGAATATCGAGAATGTTCGGGTCGTAGTCGATGCCGTCATCGGCCGAATCATCGCCACCTCCCAAAACCCAGGTGCCGGCGTCAGCATCGACATCTCGCCATTTTCCGGGTCCGAAGCCATCTTGGCTGCCAACGACGATGATGTAGCCATAATCTTGCGGTGAGTCGCCGACCAGATCCTTGGAGACGGTGATGGTGATGATTTTGCTTGACAGGTCGGCTGTCACCTCGATACCTTTTGCCGTGGTCTCGCCGGTTGCGGCGAGCACCGCCTTGACCGCGCCCGGCTCGCCGGTGGCTGAAATGGCCACTTCCCAGGCCCAGTCGGGATGGGCTTGGGCATTTGCCCCTTCCAACAGGGCGATATTTCCCGAGCCACTGACCCGGTCCTGGTCGATGTAGACCTGGACGATCTGATGGCTGAAACCATTGCTCATCCCCCAGATGTTGGTCATCTCGGCAAAGGTGAACTCGTAGCGCACATTCCACGAGGATTGCATCATCCTGAAATTGGTCAAATCGAATAACCCGTGGCCGGGGGCAAAGTCACCGGATAATCCGTAGACGATATCACCAGAGCCATCCTCATCCCCGGTGGCATCGGCCATGTCGAGCATCTCCACCCATGACTCAAGGTCGGGAAGTTGTATTTCGGCAGGCGCCGGGGGAGCCATCTCCAAATCAATTCCATCACCATAAGCGGTCGAATTGGCCAGGCTGGTCACCACCTTGACCCGAGTCGAATAACGGGGGGCAAGTCCGAGGTCGGACCACGGTATCTGCAATTCAATGACCTCGTCAGCGGCGGCGGTTCCCAGAGCACTAGGGGTACTTCCGACCCAGACCTCCTTGTCGCCGCTCTTCCCCTTGGCGGTGAATAACATCCACGAAGCCCGGCCATCACCGCGCAGGTCGTCGAGGTTCAAGCTGACCATGCTCTTGGCGGGAAAGCCGAGAATCTCGTTGCCGTAATAGGTAAGGAAATTAGTCTCGATCTCGTTGAAATTGATGGCATTCGCCTGCATGAAATAAATCGCGATGTCGGGGGTCTGCGAACCGGTTGCAGAAATCACATTCGACATGTTGGCCATATCGATTCGAACATATACATTGGTCGCGTCATAGCCGAGATAAAAGGCGCTGAAATCCAATTCCCCGCCATCGCTCGGAGCGTCGTATTTCGCCGCACCTTCCCATTCCCCCGGAAGGGCAACCCCGTCTATCAACGGCTCGACTATTCCCGAATAGGGCTCTACTGGCAGGGTTGGATTCGACCACAGGTCTTGCAGGTAGGGAGGTAATCCCAAATCAATGGCCTTGTAGACATTGGACAGATGCACCTTGAACAGGGTATCCCACAACTCATCATAACCGCTGTCCTGGTCGAGCCCATACCACCAGAACCAGTCACTCCCCTGAGCAATGTACAGCGATTCCCAGGCCGCAGATAACCCCGTATGGGTTGGATTTACCTGCTCAAATGCCACCAAGGCCTGCCGCGCCTCGACCAGACGCTGCCAGCCCAGACTCTCCTCGGCCTCTCCGGCCCAGGTCGACAGGGTGCCGTCGATCCACGAACCGGTCGAGATGGTGGTGATTTTCGGCAGGGTGGTATTCTTGGCCAGGAATTCACTCGGGGTGGTGGTGACTATGCTGGGGTGGCTGGCCAGGCCACGGAACCATTCATCGGTGAAGGGGCGGGCATTGTCATGGTGTTGGAATTCAGACATGAACATCCAATTCTCCCCATCCAGCGCCACCGTCAGCAGGTGCTGGCTCGGATCTTTGCCCGCGGCGAGAATCTCATTGCGAATCCCGTCGACATAATTGATGAAATCGCTGACCGCATCCTCAGGTGTCATCTTGCCATACTCAAAGGCGATGCGGTCACTGATGACGCGGTCGCGGAAAATCGTCACAACCTCACCCCCGTCCACGCCGGTTGTAATCCACGGGGTCGCGAGATTTGAGGCGATTGAAGTATCGATATAATCTCCGTTCACATCGGTAGACCCAGCGAGGTTCACCTCATCGGTCACCATCCATTGAATCCCGACATCGCTGACCGGCTGAACCATCGCCGGACTGACCGACTGTTCGCTCGGCCACATCCCGGTGGGGCGGAATCCAAGTTCGGCCTCGAACAGATCCATCCCATTCACCAGTTGATTCCGGGTATCATCGGGCCACGAATCCTTGTCGACCTCGATGCCATCTTCAAAGGTCCAGCCATCCATCATCAGCAGTGGCATGATGGGGTGGTAATAAGGCGAGGTGGTCAATTCAATCTGCCCACGGGCGGCCAGCGCCGAATACATCGGCAGGACATTGGCCATGTGCGATAGTTGCGCGGCGATGACGTAATCGAGGTCGGCGCTGGCATAGCCGCCGTTCTGTGCAAACAGATTCTGCAGGGTGACGTCACCATGCGCAGGGCGGCCATCAGCAGTGGAATCCTCAATCGACTGGTATTGTCCCAACACATAATCGGGTGAGAACTGGTACAGATACCACAAGACCTGCAGGTCGAGGAAATCCTGTGGCTCGAGCAATACATCATTCATGATGGTCGCCGGTTTGAGATTGTGCAAGGTCATGCCGTATATCTGCGCATATCGCTGACTCGAGGGATAGAGCCAAGCTAATTCTGCATCGTCGGAAGAGACATTGTAAATCCAGCCCGAATTCCAAAAAGATTGGAATTGCATGGTGTGCAATTCACCCGCCGTGGCATTCGGATAGCCACTCACGGTACCATTCTCATCGAGCGGCCAAGCACGCCCGGCAAACTCAGTGTGGACATCGAGAGCCTCATTTTTGTGGTAATCCACCAATTGTTCGACAAAGGAGGGAACCAGATTATAGGTTATTTTAGTCTCAGGGTAACGGGAGAGAATTCCCGGCGAATCGACGTATTCGGTCATCGCATGGACCCGCACCCACGGCATCTCATACATCCCGGTCAACTTATTCTTGTAATAGGGCTGATGCTGGTGAAAGATGATGGCCAGATTGAGGGCATCGGCAAACTTCTCACCCGCCTCAGAGGCGATTATAGGGAGAGTATTGGGGGCGACGCTGACACTGCGATTTTCACAATGCCAGGCATGGGTGAAGGTCTCAAGACCAGAGTTTGAGGCCGGATTCTGAGAGGGGAAGGAAGTCCACACATTGCCCCCATCCTCCCACTGTGCCCAAGACAAGATATCAAAGGAGTACGGATTTCCCAGCGCCGACCAAGGTATGCTCACCTCGGTATTCTTATTCCCGGAGTAGCCGATGAAGGTTGAGTTCTGTTCGGGTTGGGTCGGGGCATCGACCCATTCACCTCCATCCCACAAGATTAATCGGTAGTAGCTATTATTCTCCAACACGAAGCCATAATCGGCGGCAAACGGCAATGCGTGTTGCACCCCCCACGGCTTGGCGGCATTACTACCCCCAGTCGAGGTATTGAGGTAGACGAACCAATCGGCGCCCTCGTCGGCACTGTCCCAATCAGTGCCATTCCACCCCAGATTCAGATGGGTTTCATTCCACGTCAGCAAAAATGAGACATTATTGGCATCGCTCTCCATTATCGCATCTTCATCCCAATCAGCCAATGCACCATCACTGGTGATATCGGTTGGTGTCTCGGAAATCACCCCAGACCACGGCGTGAGAAGTAGTAATCCAAGTACCGCCAAAACACTCCTGTGGGCGGTCATGGAATCACCTCGTGGTATCTACTCTATTAGTGATTTTGGGAATTGCTGGGAGGGGTAAGTTGAACCCCCTTCTCGACCCCCCGAGAAAACGTGCGTAGCAGTGGAGTCCTGTGCCATCTCACCTCACTGCCGAGCGAGAGTGGCAAGGGTTGTATGGGTCATCACGCGATTCGCTTCCTCGATATCCTGCAGAGTACCGGGCAATCGGTATGGCAGATGTTACCGATTCACCCCCCCGACCAGTATGATTCACCCTATGCCAGCACCTCGGCATTCGCCGGCGACATCAACCTGCTCGACCGCACCATCCGGGTCCGGCCATTCACCCGAGGTGGACTGATTGAATATCGTGTATCCAATCCCTGGGTGCATGACTGGGCGCTGTACCAGATTGCCAAACAACTGCACGACGGCGAGCCATGGACTGAGTGGGATGAGCCGATTCGCCGCCGTGAGAGAACGGCATTGGAGCAGATGCGCAAGACGAATCTGAGAGAATACTGGCGCCATATCGGCGAGCAGATGGCGTTTGAACACCAGTGGGATGATTTACGCCACGCCGCTGAGGCGCGTGGCATCGAGTTGGTCGGCGACCTGCCATTCTTCGTCGCCGGTGACAGCGCCGATGTGTGGGCAGATCAGCACCTGTTCCAACTCGATGAGTCCGGACGTCCGAGTGAGGTTTCAGGAGTACCACCCGATGCCTTCACCCAACACGGACAGTATTGGGGCACGCCATTATTCGCTTGGAATGAACACCGTAGCGAAGGATTTTCTTGGTGGCGAAAGCGGGTGGAGGTGGCACTCCAGCGCTTTCACCGCCTGCGCATCGACCATTTTCGGGCTATTGAGAGGTATTGGTCGATACCTGCAAGTTCAAAAGATGCCAGATACGGTGAATGGAAGGAAGGCCCTGGGGATGAATTACTCACGGTTCTTTGTAAGGTTGCAGGAGAGGGCAGACTCATCGCCGAGGACCTGGGTATCATCCCGGCGACGGTAATCGAGATGCGCCGTCGTCACAAGATGCTCGGGATGGCGGTTCTGCAGTTCGCATTCGATGGAAGCAGGGATAATCCTCACCTGCCAGAAAATATCAGTGATGATGTCATCTGCTATACCGGAACCCACGACAATGATACCACTGTGGGATGGTATTCGGCCATCGACCACGATACCCGGGAAAATATTGCCATCGCCCTGTCCGCAAAGAC
This sequence comes from Candidatus Poseidoniales archaeon, assembly GCA_028283345.1. GTDB lineage: Archaea > Thermoplasmatota > Poseidoniia > Poseidoniales > Poseidoniaceae > UBA60. Next base: position 1,755 of record JAPOGE010000091.1, on the reverse strand, counting down.
CATCGACAAGGGCGAGCGGCCGATTCATCGTCGCCTGATGCGAGCCGGGATGGCAAGCCCTGCCGCACTCACCATTCTACCACTGCAGGACGTGATGGGTCTGGACTCTAGCGCGAGAATGAACACACCGGGCACCAAGGAAGGAAACTGGAATTGGCAATTCATGTGGAGCGACATAGCCCAGACCGACCTGAATTGGCTCGCGGCAACCACCGAAGCGACCGGGAGGTGGCCACAAGGAAGTACTCTTGCGGGTGGAGGTGGTGACGTCCGTGGCCGTGGCGGCGGCAATAGTGCCGGAATTGGTGATACTGATGCTGCTGACCCTGTCGATGACGCAGTGGAAGCTGGGCACCGGAGCGGTGGTGGTGGCCGGGATGGTGGACGAGCCAGCGAGAGGAGGGGCGAGGTGGTCGCTTACTTCAGCGCTGAGATCGGCCTACGCAGCGACCTGCCGACATATTCTGGAGGCCTAGGTGTTCTGGCCGGTGACCATGTCAAGGCGGCCGCTGACAAGGGTCTGGATTTCGTCGCAATAACCCTGCTCTACCGCCGGGGTTACGGCCGTCAGCACCTCGATGACGACGGTAGGCAGACCGAGACCTATCCGGCCTATGACCCGCACATGATTCTCGAAGATACCGGAATCGACATCGCCATTCCCCTCGACGGCAAGAGCCTGTACAGCCGAATATGGAAATATACGGTGAAATCAGAATTCGGCGGACAGGTTGACGTATTATTCCTCGATACCGCACATCCCGATAACGATACCATTCACTCAGACCTCGGCTCACGTCTTTATGGCGGCGGTGATGAGACCAGAATCCGCCAGGAATACCTGCTCGGAATCGGTGGAATCAGGGCGCTCAAGGCTTTGGGAATCTGGCCGTTGAAAGGGATACACCTCAACGAGGGTCATTGCGCCTTTGCGGCGTTGGAGATGTTGCGACAAGGATGGTCGAGAGAACAATTGTCCCGCCGTTGTCTTTTCACCTCGCACACCCCGGTTCCGGCCGGTCATGACCACTTCGCCTGGGATGAGGTCGAAGCGATTCTAGGGGATGGACTGCCCGATGACCTGCGTCCGGCCCTGGGTGGGGCGACCTGCTCGATGTCGCACTTGGCGGCACACCTCGCCGGCAAGGTCAACGCGGTGTCGAAATTGAATGCCAAGGTCGCAGGAGAGATGTTTCCAACCACCACCGTTCATCCGGTCACCAATGGCGTGCACCACCTGACCTGGGTTGGCACGGCGATGCAGGAAGTCTACGACGAATACCTGCCAGATTGGCGTCGCGACCCGGGTGAATTGCGCAAATCTCAGCGAATCCCTGTCGACGATCTTATTTCAGCTCGCAATAAATCTCGGGCGGTATTGCACGAATTGGTCAAGGTCTGTACCGGGGTGGAATTCAATGAAAAGGCACTGACCATCGGCTTCGCCCGCAGATTCGCCACCTACAAACGTGCTGACCTGGTATTCCGTAACATTGCCCGCCTGAGCGAATTCGGTCAGGGAAAGATTCAGTTTGTATTCGCCGGCAAAGCCCATCCCAAAGACGAAGATGGTAAGCAATTGATTGCCAATGTCGTCAGCGCCGGAAAGGAGTTGGAAGGGAAGATTCCGGTCGCCTTCCTAGAGGATTACTCGATGGACACGGGAAGGGCGATGACCAATGGCGTCGACATCTGGCTGAACTGCCCGGTGCGGCCGATGGAGGCGTGTGGCACCAGCGGAATGAAGGCGAGTTT
>JAPOGE010000090.1 GCA_028283345.1 Candidatus Poseidoniales archaeon | reverse complement strand
ATGATTCAGAGTGAATTCGAGTGGTGGCTGGGCTGGCTGGGCTGGCCGTGGTGGCTGGGCTGGCCGTGGTTGCTGGGCTGGTCGTGGTGGTCGTGGTGGCCGTGGTGGCCGTGGTGGCCGTGGTGGCCGTGCTGGGGTTGCCCTCTTGCTGGTATTGGTCATCATGATTCCCGGGTGTCTCAGTACTGGTGATGGTGCCGGGGGAGATGGCGCCGGCGGCGCCGGAGAAGATGGCCCCGGAGGCTCGGTGACCTTGGTGGTGTGGTCGACCTTTGAGGCTAATTCACTTGAGGATGAGGTTTTTCTCTCTGCTATTGCCACTTTTGATGCTGAGCACCCATCGATCACCATCGATGTCTCAAATCGACCCTATATGCAGGCGGCCGATTCGTATCGGGTCGCGGCACAAGGTGGCGAGGCTCCGGATCTCATGCGTTTTGCCAGCGACCAGTTGGGGCAGGTCGGGGCGATGCGGGTGAATGGTTATCCCTTGCTCGAAGACCTTCGCCCGCATCTTACGCCGATGCAGAGGAACATCTACGACGCGCAGGCACTTTCGTCGATGCGGGTCGGTGATGACCTGCTAGCCCTTCCTGCCAGCCTCGATTGTGTCAGTCTGATCTACAATGCCGATATCTTCGCCGCCGAGGGGGTCGAGCCGCCCGGTTTGAATTGGACTTGGCAGGAGATGCTGGAAGCGGCCGAAACCCTGACCCACGGCAATCAGGTCGGATTGTCGGTTCCTATCAAAGATCCGTACCGATGGCTGGCCATTCAGCGTGGTTTCGGTGGCGAATTATTCTCTGCGGATGGAGTGCCGACCCTCGATTCCAATGGTTCAGCCGCAGGGCTGGAAGCATGGTTGGCGCTCGACCAGTCAAATGGCGGTATGGTGCCGACCGGCACCAGCATTGACACCATGAAAAATCAGTTCCGCGAGCGTGAAGCGGCGATGATCATCGACGGTCCTTGGAACTGGGCGACCTATTCACAGGCGCGCATCAATGTCGCACAGGCACCTCTGCCGATGGTCATTTCCAGCGGCGAGCGCATCTCGCCGATGGTCACCTACAAGGGCTGGTCGGTCAGCAAACAGAGTCTGCACAAGGAAGAGGCGGTGGAATTGGCCTTGTGGTTATCCAGCCCTGAAGTACAGAAGCAGTTTGCCCTACAGACCTGGACTCTACCTACCGCAGTCGCGGTGCAGAATGATTTTGAAGTGGCGCAGGACCCGGTCTTATCGGGATTCCTGAATCAGGCTGAATATGGTTTTCCCGCCCCCACCACCCGGGAGATGTCGATGGTCTGGGACCCACTTTCGGCGGCGATAGAGCAGGTCTATGCCGGGCAGATGAGTGCCGATGAGGCGCTGAGTGCGGCGAATCAACAATTGCTGGAGGAAATCGGCGGATGAGGCGTGGTATTTTCCTGATTGCCGTGATGCCACTTATTGTGGCACTTCTCGCCATGCCCGTGGTGCAGGCGACTGCGGTATCGAAGGTTGAGGCGAGTGGTGAATCCTCGAGTTATCGCAATGTCAATCTGACTTGGGAGTTGGCCAGTCCGGCCGAGGATGGCGATGGTTTTCACATCATGTTCAGCGAATCATCCTTCTCCCACACCGGTAATGCCACCATCCATTCGACCGTTTTCACCGCGTCCACCGATGGTATGGTTCAGCCCGCAGTCGGAGAGTGGTACGATGATTGCCAGAGTAGTTCGGGAGATGACGATTGGGCGATGGTCTTTCGCAGTGAAAATGGTAGTGCGGTGGTGCCGCCCGGCACCGTTGCGATCCGATGTGACCTGACCGGCATGCCGGTCGGAGCGGAAGTGTTCCTCGCCATATTGCCGTTCGACTCGCACTGGATATCGGGTGAATTGTCAGAGGTCGTCGGTGCGACTTCCACCGCGGTCGATGAATTACCCCCGAGTGCCGATACCAGGCCGGTATGGTTTGCCATCGGCAGTATCGCTCTGTCACTGGTCGTCCTGCTCGCGGTGCTGGGTTGGAAGGAGCGAAGCGCGCAAGGCCGCTCGGCGATGCTCTACGTTGCCCCGGCGCTGATGGCCTTGGCACTGCTTACCTTCTATCCGGTCGGATACGGCATAGTTCTCTCCTTTACCGATGCAAATCAGAGTGCTCTGGGTGAGCAATCATTCAACGGTCTGGATAATTATGTCGAGGTGTTCACCAGCGCCGGATTCCTGCGCGTGCTCGGCTTCACCCTGCTGTGGACCGTGGTCAACGTATTCGCCCATGTCGGAATCGGTCTGGCCCTGGCGATGGCCCTGCAAGGGCGGGTGAAGGGTAAGGTCGCCTATCGCACGATTCTGCTACTACCTTGGGCGATTCCTTCCTATATCACCGTCTTGATATGGCGCGGGATATTCCAATACGATGGATTATTCAATGGTCTGCTGGGTACCCAGATCGATATTCTCGGTCTGCCGGTGCCGGCAGCTGCGGCGGTGATAGTAGTCAATATCTGGCTTGGATTTCCCTTCATGATGATGACCATCTCCGGTGCACTGCAGACCCTCCCGGGCGATATCTATGAGGCCGCTGAGGTCGATGGGGTCTCGCCGATCTCGCAATTCCGCCATCTCACCCTGCCGATGCTCAAACCGGCGATAGTTCCTGTCGCCCTGCTCGGATTCATCTGGACCTTCAATATGTTCAACGTAATCTACCTGATGACCGACGGTGGTCCCAATCTGTGGTTCGGTGAGCCCGGCTCAACCGACATTCTCATCACCTACGTCTACGATGTTGCCTTCCGTCGCGGCATGTACGGCCTGGCCGCGGCTTGGTCGGTGGTCATCTTCCTGATTCTATTGTGGTTCTCAGCCACTTACATGAAGAAGACCAATGCCACGGAGGCGGTGGTATGAGTGACCTGGCGATTCGCTGGTTCGCCCCACTGGAACTACGGATACTGAGCGGGATGAGTTTTCTCTCCTGTGCATTGTTGTCGGTGGTGTTGTTATTCGATTACTTCCGCGGCGATTATGATTCCATGTCTATCCATGGGGTGGGACTGATGGCCCTGACGGTGATGATTCTGACCGCTATCGACTTTACCGAGGAAGGGCGTACCAGGCGTCGTGATATGGGCTTGATGGCATCGGGAATAACCCTTGGCTGCGGGGTAATAGGATTGGCTATTCGTGGTGCTGAGTACTTGTTGGTCGACCTCTGGGCGGGACTGGTATTGCTTATTCCCGGCCTATCCGGCTTGTATCTGCTATCCACTCCGCTGGTGTCTCGCTGGGTCGGATCAACCATTGAACGCGTCGAGGCCGAGGACGGATTGGTGCGCAATCGTCTACTCCTGCCAAAGTGGCAGGCAGCACTGAAACACGTGGTGTTGCTGCATGTCGTCGCTGTGGTCATGATTCCGGTGTTGTGGATCATCGATGTCGCGATTTCACCCGGCGATGCATTGCAGGGCGGGGCGATGTTCTCCAGCCCGACCGGTGAGCACTTCAGCAATATTCTCGGTGGCGACAACTTCTGGGTCTGGGCGCGGAACTCGGTGATAGTCAGCATAGGCACCACTTTACTGGGTCTGTGTCTGGCAATTCCTGCCGGCTATGCCTTCTCCCGCTACCGCTTCAAGGGGAGGGGGGCGATGATGTTCACCTTCCTCTTGGTGCAGATGTTCCCCGGAATCATCATCCTGGTGCCGTACTTCATGGTGATGAAGTCGCTCGGTCTTCTCAACACCGCCATCGGGCTGATTCTGGCCTATTCGGTCACCGCTCTACCGTTATGTGTATGGATGTTGAAAGGCTTCTTCGATACCGTGCCTAAAGAGTTGGAAGAGGCGGCATTACTCGATGGATGTAGTCAGTTTGGAGTGTTTTATCGAATAATATTGCCCTTAAGTCTCCCAGCAGTTGCCGTTACAGGATTATTTTCATTCCTTGTCGCTTGGAATGAGTTCCTGTTGGCACTTACCTTCAATACCAGCGATGACATGTTCACGCTACCGGTCGGACTGGCCTCATATATTTCTGCGACCGATTCGGCCTGGGGTGACTTCGCGGCGATGTCGCTATTGGTGGCGATTCCGGTGGTATTGCTATTCATCGTATTCCAGAAATTCCTCATCGAGGGACTGACCGCCGGGAGCGTAAAGGGATGATGACGATAAAGGAGATGAGAATGTGAGTGGAGTGAATTTTGTTGATGTGTCGAAGACCTACGAGGATGGTACCGAAGCCGTGCGGGGTCTGGAACTCGAGGTGGTGTCGGGAGAATTCCTGGTCCTGGTCGGGCCCTCGGGCTGCGGTAAGACCACAACTCTGAGAATGCTGGCTGGCCTTGAGGAAGTCAGCGAGGGGGAGATAAGAATCGGCGGCGCCAAAGTCAATGACCTCCCTCCAAAAGCCCGCGATATCGGCATGGTTTTCCAATCATATGCGCTCTATCCGCACAAGTCTGTCGAGCAGAATCTGACCTTTGGAATGGAGATGATGAAGGGTGAGGAGGCACTTTCGAGCAACGAAATCGAGTCCCGCGTCAAGGAGATAAGTAATCTGTTGGGAATCGCCGAATTGCTGGAGAAACGCCCTAGGGAATTGTCTGGTGGTCAGCGCCAGCGAGTGGCGCTGGGGCGAGCCTTGATCCGCCGCCCGAAGGTCTTGCTGATGGATGAGCCATTATCAAATCTCGACGCAAAATTACGCAATCAGATGCGCATCGAATTGCGTCGCCTGCACGAGGAGCACGGCACCACCACGGTCTATGTCACCCACGACCAGATCGAGGCGATGACCTTGGCCGACCGCATTGCGATAATGAATGATGGTGAATTGCAACAACACGCAACCCCCGATGAGTGCTATAACAACCCGGCCAATGATTTCGTCAAGGATTTTCTGTGCCGGCATATCGATGAGATAGTCACGACCGCCAACCACATTGTCAGCAAGAGGTGAAGTGATGAGGAGCCGGCAGAAATCCATACTGTTGGTTTTTCTGCTGCTGGCCCAGTCCTGGTTGTTTATTCAGGTGCAACCGACCACATCTGCGGAAGGGGAAGGGGAGGGGGCTGGTAATCCTCTGCGAGTGCGTAGTGCGATGACTGAATTCAGGTGGCAGCCTACGGATGGTCAGTCACAACCGAGCAATGTCAGCCTTGTCGGGGAATGGAATTGGTCGGCACCGGTGAACATGGTGGTGAATGCTACTACCGGCATCTGGTTGGCTGAAATGAACCTTGCCGAGGGCCTATACTGCTACAAGTTTCTCCTGAACGGCACAGATTACATCTTCGACGCCAGTAATCCGGAGCGAATATACTGTGATGGAATGGAAAATTCTCTCGCTCGAGTGAAGAATCACACCCGCTCGACCTTCTCGCTCGAACTCGATATGGAAACCGGTTTGCCGGCGCGAATCTTGTTGTACGCCGGCTCCGATGGTTCAATCCTGGCGACCGGTGGGCCGCAACTGAAGAGTGGATACTATCCGGGGTTGTCCACCTATGACCAGTTGACCGAAGCGTGGGACCTCGACCTCAGTGTTCTGCCCGAGGGTAAGCACACCTTCCTCGTCAGTGGCCTCGATGACGACGGCTTTACCGCTGAGGATATCCTGATACCGTTCTGGCTCGGTCCGCAACAGGATTTCATCTGGGAAGATGCCCTCATCTACATGGTGATGACCGACCGTTTCGTCAATGGAAATACCTCCAATGACGACAACTCATCTTCCACCGCCTCGACAGGGGCTGGTTGGCAAGGTGGCGATTTTGCCGGGGTAACCCAGATGATTGAGTCTGGATATTTCACCGACCTCGGTGTCAATGCACTTTGGCTATCCCCCTTCAACAGTGCCGCACAAGGTACCGAGATGGCCGGGGATGGCGTGCACGAGGTCAGTGGTTATCACGGCTACTGGCCGACCGCTCCCCGCTCGGTCGATTCTCGCCTGGGAAGTGAGGCCGAACTCGAGGCAATGGTTGCCAGTGCCCACCAACAAGGAATCCGAGTGATGATGGATTTCGTCGTCAATCACGTTCACGAAGACCACCCGTACTATTCCCAGAACCCCGAGTGGTTCAACCAAGGCTGTCTTTGCGGCTCGGCCGATTGCGATTGGACCGAGCATCGCCTAGATTGCCTGTTCCGAGATTATATGCCCGACTTGGATTGGAAGAACCGGGATGCCAGCGAGCAGATGATTGCCGATGGTTTGTGGTGGCTAGAGCGTTTTGACCTCGATGGGGCGCGCCTCGATGCGGTCAAGCATGTCGATGATCTGGCGGTCTACAACTTCGCCAGCAGCATCGAGCAACGCTTTGAGTCTGGGGGCGTTGATTATTATCTCAAAGGCGAGACCGCGATGGGTTGGGTCGGTCATGAACTGGCCGACAATCTCGGCGAATATGCGACTATCAATAGCTACATGGGCGAGCATGGTCTCGATGGCCAGGCTGATTTCGTCCTTTACCATGCAGTGGTTGACAATGTCCTAGCAAGTGGAAATATGGATTATCAACATCTTGATTATTGGACTAATAGAAGCCAAGACCAGTATGTTGAGGGTGCGGTGATGAATCCATTCATCGGTAGTCATGATACCCCTCGATTCATTTCACGTGCAGAAGATAGCGGTACACAGTGGAATCAATGGGTAGAGCAAGATCGGCCGGGCAATCCTCCTACTGAAGCATATGATAAGGCTCGCCAAGCAATAGGGTGGCTACTGACTACCCCTGGCGCTCCGATACTATACATGGGGGATGAATCTGGTCAACCAGGAGGTGCTGATCCCGATAACCGACGGATGATGGATTTCAATCTCTCAGGACAAGGGTTAGAGTTGCTGAATTTCACCTCTGAACTCGCTCAATTAAGATTAGAAAATGTTGCACTACGGCGTGGAGCCTATTCCACTTACCATGTGTCAGAGAACCTTCTGGTATTCGAGATGACATTAGGGGATGATAGCAATATGGTCGTGTTAAATCGAGGTAATGTTGAGCAATTGGAAATCCCATATGATGAGGTAATATTTGGTGATGCTACACTTTTTGATGATGCTCTAGCAATATCTGCAAATTCTGTTACAGTGCTTC
>JAPOGE010000008.1 GCA_028283345.1 Candidatus Poseidoniales archaeon | reverse complement strand
TCTGACTGCGCGGTGAGCGAAGATTCCTCTGGAGATTCGTCGCTCCAGCAATCACCATCATCAATAGAAAGAGACAGCCAGTGGATATCCTCGCTTCTCGGGCTCTCGGGGAATTGGGTGACCTTCATCTGTTTGCCTTCGATGGTGACAGGTTGGTCGAGTTTGTCCGCATACATCTCGTTGTAATTACTCTCATCAGAGGCGATTTCCATGAAAATCGGCACCACCGTCATCAACGCTATGATGGTGGCGACCAGCATTATTTTGAAACGACCATTGGTGGTGCTGTGAAGTTGTTTGAACCAATCTTTGAACGATAACTTGGGTTGAGCCCCGGCTACCACTCCATAGGGAGATGCTGCCGCCCCGGTAATTCCACCGGTTGCACCGGGAGTTACGACCTGCCCACTCAGCAATGGGGCGACTTGGCCTCCGGGTGAGGCAAAGGCACCGACCACCACGCTCGGTGGTGGGGCATCAGCCGCTGGCGGGGTTTGTACCTCCTGCTCTACCGACCCATCGCCGGACTCCTCTTCCATGGCGGTAATTCAGACTGTAAGCATTTCATTATTTCCGCAACCGAAGGTCACTACGTGTCGTTACGACGTTCGGCCTTCGAGGAAAAGGTTGTGTGGAGTTCATCCCCCTTACCGAAGGCCATGCCTGAATTTGAATCTTTGTGGCCTTCGTTTTAGTTGCCTTCGGTGATATTTTCGAGCCACTGGCGCAGACGTCGACAACCCTCGCGGATATCATCGATGCTGGCGGCATAGGAAATTCGACAATATCCCTCGCCACCCTGCATCAGGCTGGCGGGAACGAGTTGTACCTGTGCCTCGGCGAGGGCTCGCCTAGCGAAGGTCTTGTCATCCATCCCGGTGGCGGTGATGTCGATGATGATGTAGAATGCCCCCTCGGGTTTGTTGACCGATATCTGCGGGATGTTGGATAATTCCTCAAATACCACCTCTCGCCGCTCCCCAAAGGCATTGTGCATCGGCATACGCCCCGCATCATCGAACAGGGCAAATGCCGCCGCCTTCATCAAAAAAGTCGGGACGTGGGTGGCGGCACTGGTCTGGCACAGGTGCAGGGCGCGCGCAGCCTCGGGTGGACCAGCACAAAAGCCCAATCTCCACCCGGTCATCGCCCAGGATTTTGACCAACCACCGATGCTGATGGTGCGCTCCCAACCCCCTTCAATGGTCGAAGGTGAGGTGTATGGATGGTCTGACCACACCATTGTCGCATAGATCATATCATCGATTATCCACAGGTCGTGGCGTATCGCCAAATCGACCAGCGCCTTGGTCTCCTGTGGGGTATAGACCGCCCCCGTCGGGTTATTGGGTGAGTTGATGAAGATGAATTTCGTATTCTCGGTGACCGCCGCCTCCAACGCTTCCATGTCAGGGTGAAACGATGGTCGTAGGGTCGGTACATGCACCGGGGTCATTCCGACCAGGTGAATCTGGGCATCATAGGTCGGCCAAGCTGGGGCAAGAAGCAACACCTCATCACCGGGATTGCCCAGACCCATCAGGGCATAGAGCAGAGCCTGCTTACAGCCCGGTGTGACGACCACATCTTCCCAGCTGACCTCGATACCACATCTCTCGTCAAGAAAGCGTGCCACGGTTCTGCACAACTCCTCACTGCCCCCGGTGCGAGTGTAAGAGGTCTCTCCATCGCGCAGGGATTGGATGGCAACCTCCCTGATACCCTCAGGGGTGATGAAATCGGGCTGACCGACGGTGAAACGGATGACCCCTTCAGGGGGAGGGATAAGAAAATCAGCAAATCCCCTGCCGACACTGTCCAAATGTCGATTCATATCCGGCATCCTAACACCTCTACCCTAATGGGATAGCGTATGCTTGGGGCTACAGCCTTTCAATATGGTGGCTTACATATCTCAATATATCGCTGAGAGGGAGAAAAAGAATGGTGATTGTAGAGAATGGAAATTGTTTGGCCATCGTGCCACCAACTTGCAATCGAGAAAGTCGCGTTGAAATATAACCTGTCTGTGCGACAAGATAAGCACGGGTGACAGAGCGGCTATGTGCGGGACTGCAGATCCTGATACCCGAGTTCAAATCTCGGCCTGTGCTCTTACGATACGCTTGTAGTAGTAGTACACGTTAGGTACTGTACACGCACTGGCCTGGCCGCGAACTTCCCTCGCTCGTATCGCCCGATGATGTCTTCGCTCAGTCCAGTTCGCTGGCTCGGCCTGTGCTCCTTCAATACGCTTACAACAGTACTGAAGGATCACGCTTCTGAGATTCTCCACAGTGAGCCGCCTTCGCCGAAATTGGCGAAATACAGGTCACCGGTGGTCGGGTGAAATCTCAGGGGCAGGGGGGTTCCGATATCCTTGGCGATGACTGTGGATTGTCCGCTCCAATCACCGTTGGAATCCTGAGTGAAATCAATTCTGATTATTTCGTGGCCTTGGGGAATCGCGGTATTCCACGAGCCATAGACGGTCACGTAAACCGTGTACTCTCCGCCAGGTAGTGACGAATTTTCCGGCCGGGTATCGATGCCGTTGATGCTGCTGTGTGGAGTCCAGGTCGCTATCGGGCCAACCGTCCCTGCGGGAACTGGATGTTCGGGGTCATCATCAGGCCAGCCGTAATCGGCACCAACCATCAGTAGGTTGACCTCTTCAGGTGGATGGTCGCCCTCCCAGTCTCGGCCATTATCGGTGAACACATATCCCATTCCCTCAACCCAGGTGCCATCGTAAGAATTACGTACCCCGCTGGCCGCAACTCCGTGTTCTCCCGACCAAGGGTCGACCCAGAGTAAGGCTGCATTGCGCTCATCCGCCTCGACGATGATATTTTTTGTACTACCGCTGTGCCACAGCAGAGTACCATTGCCTCCATCCATTACTGCATTTGTTTGATGGTTGCCACTGGGGATTCCCTCGACCAACACCTGTTTCTCCCCCATTGTCCATGATAGTGGGTCATTACTTGAGATATTCCAAGCCGACAATTTTCCCTTTTCGGAAACGAAAAGTCGCCATTCGCCGCTGTCGGGGTCTTGCCATGTCAGAGCACCGTGAGGTGCATCGAGGTTTTTGATTATCACATTAGGAATGAAAGCGTCGGCACTATTGTAGAGTACTGCAAGCAATGTTCCCTCATCGCGGTCGCAGATGAGAAGCGCTGAATCGGTCGCCCAATGCAGACAGGTCGGGCCACCCAAGTCGGTCATCACCTCCTCGAGTACAAAGCCATCGATGAGTAGATGTGGGTCGTGAACATCAGCATATGGCCAAACCTCACGGGCGGCTATCAAACTGAAGATAATCAGAATCACTGGGCCGACTTCACGACTGATTCCTGCCATTTCATCGCCTCAGAAAGGGGAAGCGAATTCATCGCAATCCTCGGCGATTCGCAGTAGTTGGTTATACTTGGCGGTGCGGTCACTGCGAGCCGGTGCACCGGTCTTTATCTGGCCGGCTCGGGTACCGACAGCAAGGTCGGCGATAGTGGTATCCTCGGTCTCGCCGGAACGGTGGCTGATGATAGAGTTGAAGCCGGCGGCATCGGCAATCGCCATGGTCTCCAGTGTTTCGGTGACGGTGCCGACCTGATTCAGTTTGACCAGAATCGCATTGGCAGCTTTGGCCTCGATGCCCATCACCAGGCGCTCGGCTTGGGTGACGAACAGGTCGTCACCGACGCACTGGACGCGATGGCCGTCATTCTTGGTGAAGTTGGCCCATGAGGTCCAGTCATCCTCGTCAAAGCCGTCCTCGATCGAGAGAATCGGGAAGTCATCGAGCCAACCCGAGTATATATCGGCCAACTCCTCGCCCGAGATCGCCTTCCCGTCGATGTGGTATTTGCCATCACGATAAAATTCTGTGCTGGCAACATCCAGGGCGATACCGATTTCTTCGGTGCTGTAGCCGGCACCTTCGATGGCTTTGACCATGTATCGAAGTCCCTCTTCATTGGTCGGTAGGTTGGGGGCGAATCCACCCTCATCACCCAGTCCACCGAGTAATCCGTCACGTTGTAGTTCCCCTTTCAAGGCATGATAGCACTCAACCCCGGCGCGCAGCGATTCGCCAAAGGTATCGAAACCGTGGGGGATGACCATGAACTCCTGCACATCGACATTGGTTGCGGCGTGAGCGCCACCGTTGAGAATGTTCAGCATCGGTACCGGCAGGCACCCACCAGCAACCCCGCCGATATAGCGCCAAAGTGGCAATTCGTGGGTATTGGCTCCCGCATGCAGGCAGGCCATGCTGGCGCCGAGCATGGCATTGGCACCGAGATTCGATTTATTCGCAGTTCCATCGAGTTCGATGATGACCTCATCGAGTTCGCTCTGCACATCGACCGGCATGCCGACCAGTGCTTCCTGGATATCTTCAACCACATTTGAAACCGCCTTTCCGACCCCTTTGCCCATCCAGGTGGTACCCCCGTCGCGCATCTCGAGAGCTTCGTGCTGTCCGGTACTGGCGCCGCTGGGCACCGCTGCTCGCCCGGCTAGTTGTCCGGCGACATAACAGTCGACCTCGATGGTCGGATTGCCGCGGCTATCGATGATTTGGCGGGCGTCCAGTCCGGTGATGAGTTTGCTCATCTGATTCCCCGGGTCGGGCGAGGCACGGCCAACCTTTCAATACTGTTCAAGGACCAATTCGGTCGTGGTGCTGGCAATCTCGGCTGGAGCCGCCATCCAGATGCGGTCGAGCAGGGTGCGCAGGGATATCGTGTCATCGACGTGGACCAGGGCGATAAGATCGGTCTCGCCGCTGACCTCGTAGAGTAATTCAATTCCGGTCCAGCCACTGACCTCTCCGGCCAGCGAGCCGATTTCGGCACCGGGGCTGACCTTGATACGCACCAAGGCAGTCAATCCGACGCCTCCTTCACGCACCGTATAGCCGCGAATCGTGCCGTTTTCCTCCATCTTGCGGATGTGGGTGCGGATGGTTCTCTCGCTGGCACCTACACATTTTGCGAGATCGACATAGGACATTCTGGCGTTCTTTCGTAGTTGCCCTAGTATCGCTCGATCAATTTCGCTGATGTTTACCATACTCTAGGCTTTCGCCTATTCTATATGAATGCTTTGAAAGGGGGGATTTGGGTTTGAAAGTTGTTGTTTACCGACTGATAACTCATATTTTTTGTTACTTTTCGGGGATAATAGTTTGGCCCAGACTCTCCGTGGGGGTTGTATTTCATAACCGTTTTCCCACTTATTATTACCCGGTTTCAGCGTTTTACCGTTACAAGGCTTCAAAATAGACGAGATGGTCGCAACACCATGGCGCCAGAGGAGAGAATGGCTCATGCAACCAGCCAAGCCTTCCTCGATTCGATAGCTGAATTACCCCTCTCTGATAAGGAGAAAGATTGGTACAATGTCGATGTGAAAACAGTTCTGGGTAGAACCAGGATAATCAAGCATGAGGTCAATCACGACAATGGTGACGCTCTGGTATTCCTCAAGTCCAGTCTGATGTATTGTAATCCCAGCGAGGGCCGGCTTCAGCACTTCCCGCGCAATTTGGTGCACTGTTTCATCGATGATTTTCGCATGCGCGGGGATGAGATAAAGAGAAATCTGATTTTCCGCGGTGAATTGTTCAGTGTCACCCCACACGATGAACAGTTGTGTTGGATTCTTGAATGTAGGAAAGAAGCTGAAGTTCCCCCGGCACAGAAGACTGTGGCGGGATGGATGTCGTGGCTAAACACTTAACTAAAGCCACTGGGATTTGAATCGGTATAGCTTTCGCTCCAAGGCGACCAGACAGGAATATTCGACTCGTATGTTGCCCGAGAGGGTAGCCGGAACAGAAGAAAGAGCAACACCGGCGACCCGGTGATACAGGATGCCGCCTCCGGGCGCAAGCGAGGCAAAGAGAGTGGTCCGATTAGCGTTTTGCCCGAGACCTCATGTGGGCTAGAAGGCCACAGCGTATTGCTTCGACGTTCGGCCTTGTGGATGGGTTGTGCGGAGTGTTCCCCATATGGCGAAGCCGAGCCTACAAACGAATCTTGGTGGCTTCCGTTGCTCATTACTTCCATTTTACTGAACAGCCAATGCTCCGGGTGCGGTCTACTGGTGGTTTCTCGCCCAGCGAAAATGCATCCAGTGCGTCCTGTAGATCGTGCGCTGAGACCTTGGTGGGATCGCTCGGACTGTTGTCCATCCGGCCGCGGTAAACCACCACTCCATCTGCATCGAGCAGGTAGAACTCGGGGGTTCTCTCGGCCCCCCATTCGGTTGCTACCGATTGGCTCTCGTCGTGGAGGTAGGGATAGGACATGCCCTTGGCGGCGCGCTTCTCCATATTGGCAAAGGAGTCGTCGGGATAATTCACCGCGTCGTTGGAGTTGATGCCGACAAATCCCATCCCTAGGTCTCGGGTTCTCTGCGCAAGGCGCTCGATTCGCTCGATGCTGCCGACCACATAAGGGCAGTGGTTACACTCGAACACCACTATTGCTCCGACCTCTGTCACCACCTCGCCCAGCGATAACTCGGCACCACCTACACTTGAGTTCGCATTTGGAAGGCTGAATTCCGCTACTTTGTCACCAGGCTCATATCCCATGATAATTCCCAGATGCTCGATTCTCGTGCAGGGCTTGAATGTTCGCTGAGGGCGCTCAAGCATTCTTGAGCGCTTCTTCGGCGATAATCTTCATGTCGCATTCCTCAAATCTCCGGCGGGCAACGGTATTTTCGGCATCGATTGACAGGGCTTCTCGCCATGCGGTTCGTCCCTCATGCCAACGTCTTGCCTCATGGTGGATGGCGGCGATGTGTAGACGTGATTCAAGGTGTTTCTCGTCGGCTTTGGCAGCTTTTTCGAAGTCCGCCAGCGCCGCCTCTTCGCGAGCCCATTCCAAGTACAGCAGGCCGCGCTGATGCCAGGCGGCGGCGTTGGTTGGGTCGATGCGGAGGGCATCGTTGAGTGGGGTCTCGGCTAATTCGTGTCGCTCGAGCGCCATATGACAGGCGGCTAACTGCATCAGCGCATGCGAGTGATTGGGGTTGAAATCGAGGACTTTATCCCACCCTTCCTTGGCCTTGGACCATTGTGCCAACATCATCAACGCCTCGCTTTGTCGCACCACCGCTAAGTGCAGTTCGGGTGCTTCGCAGAGCAGATGGCGGCAGTCATCAAGGGCATCCTGTGGTTCATTGAGTGCCATGTTCACCGCGGCGCGATTCAAACGCGCCCGGACATGGGTGGGGTGCTTGAGGAGGGTGTCGGTGTAGAACTCCCTGGCTTCCTCGTAGCGTGCATGGGCGGAGGCGATATTACCCTTGATGTAAGTGATGACAGGATTGTCGGGATCGCTTACCGAGGACGATTCCACCAACCGTTGGGCTTCGGAAAGGTCGCCCAGGTCCAAAGCCAGAAGTGCCGCCTCAGCATCGATTGCCGGGTCATCTTCCATCAGTCGTCGGCTACGATTGAGTGATTCTCCGGAAAGTTCCAATTCCTTCATCAGCCGTTGAACCCGTGCCATTCCGAGCCAGGCAATTCCCGACTCGCGGTCGACTTCTAGTGCTTGGCGGAAGTTGTCGGCGGCAACGGTGAGCAAGGCCCGGTCGGTATCACCGGTACCATCTCTCTTCAGGTCAGCAAATGCAAGGTGTAAGCGGCCCCATTCCAATTGCAGATGTAAGCTCATCGTTGGCGGGGTGGGTGCGGTTCGCAGGAGGGTTTCGGCTTCATCTATCTCGCCCTTTTGTAATGCCATGCGCGCCATCGCCGCCCGCAACGTATCGTTGCTGGGATTCTGATTGAGTGATTTCTCCAGCGATTCATAGGCGTCGACCTCCTTGCCAGTCGCCGCCAGCAGGTCAGCCTTCAGGAGTATCAATTCGGTTCCCCCGGCGACCAATGCCACCGCGTGAACTGCGGATTTAAGAGCGGAGGCCAATTGGCGTGAATCGGTTGAAAGAAGGCGCGCATGAAGAGCCCATGCCTCGCCATTCTGTCGGTCGAAGGATAAACACTTGTCGACCGCATTAATCGCCTTACTCTCCTCTTCCATCTCAAAGTGAAGGGTTGCCTTACGCAGCCAATAGCCGCTATTATCAGGGTCTTCCTCAAGTGCTCGGTCGAGTGCTTCCAGGGCTTCGCTGCGCGCTCCTGCACGCTCTCTCAATCCGGATAACAATGAGCGGTCGGCGGGGGTATCAACCCCGAGTGCTTCCAGTCGTAGCACACTTCTCTCAGCACCAGCATCGCCTACTCTAACCAGGAGGTTGGCGTGTGAGCGGAGTAATTCGGGGTTATCGGGGTCGCGCTTCAGCTGCGCCTCCAACCAACTTTGCCGAGCTTCATCATCGCCGGCTTCAGAGGCGAGATGTTCCAGTGCTCGCAAGGTGGTCTTCTCCCCAGGGGCTATACGCGCCGCCTCTTCATAGCATGCCAACGCCCATGCGCGGTGGCCATTGCGATAGGCCAACTCGCCGAGGCGGCGGGCTTCAAGGTCACTCAATCCGAGGTCTGATGGTCGCAGTCCGACCTCGATGAAAACCTCTTGCAGACGGTCGGCCAAGCGAAGGGTGCCCAAATCCAATTCACTCCGGGTGGTGTCGAGGTCGCCATCTACCTCAACGGTCGAAAGCAAATCCCGCACCGCTGCCAACAGGGTGGTTGCCGCATCGTCCGGGTCTGCCGTCAGCAGGTCGCCAGCCAGACTGGCTTCGATATTGTCGAGTGCCCGATGGGTCTCGATGATGCTGGCAAGGTTGGGATTGGCGTGTAACAGTGCTCTTACCCCGGAGTGCAATTCGTCGACTGTGGAGCGCAACCAATCGACATCATTCGCTAGACTGAGACGGTCTATACGCGAATCTTCCCGTAGGCTTCGCAGGCTGGTATCCACAGTTGTCAGCCACCAGGTCAGCGTACCACTAACGGTAACCAAAAAGAAGGCAAGTATGATCGTGAACGGTTCCATCAACCACCAGCCCGCTCGTAGCGGCTTTATGGTCTGCGGCTGGAAGAGGGGGTGAAATGAGGGTTTTCGCACCCTTTTGTGGCTACGGCCTGAAGGCCAGGCCGCAATCATTGCCATCTGCGATAATCGCCATCTGGGTCTACATCTAGACCGACATAGAAAAGGTCTCCCTGCCTCCCCTTGCACCGCACGGGAGGCTAATGGGAGTGGTCGGTGGCTCTGAGTGGTGGGGTGAGCGCCTTGGAGGTATCGCTGATTTGGGCTATGATATCGGTGGTATCGCCGAAGAAATGCAGGCGAATCCGAGAATGGCCAGCAAACGTTTGCAACAATTCGAGGAATATGTCGATGCCGCAGAGGTTCTACGGATGCAATTGGTAAGGCTGCCAAGCCATTGGGAAGTGGCGCGCGCCGAGTGGATGCAATTGCTCGATGACCCTTTTTGCGCCCCAACGGTAGAAAAGGAATTCAAGCGCATGCAATTATCGATGCGGCCATGGGGCCTGGAGGCCGATGCCAGACGGCGAGAATGGGAACGGGCCGGGGTTGGCGAAGCTCTCGAGGAAGCGGTTGAGCGCCTCGATGCTCTCGACCTCTCTCTCGCCTTGGAATCAGGTCAGGTGTGTTCGGCGATTGCAACCTGTGTCGATGATAAGTTGTTGTTGGTCGAGGTGAGTCTACTCGAGGAAAAACAGCGCCAGCGGGTTGCCAATCTACGCGAGATGGCGGAACATCTCGAGGGGGGGGGATTCGCCGTCGGGGCGGTTTTTGAAGGTGGTCTGGCGGCGGCGGCAGAACGGTTGGGAATCATTGCAGAAAGGGTCGATGTGCACCGCCGTATCAGTTCGGATATAATCAGCGAAATAACCCCGTTCGATGCCGAGTTGGCGAGTGACTATGTCACTCGGAGAAATAAGATACAAAAAAATCCAGGCATCGATGAAAATGACCGCCTGCAACAATTGGAATCTGAGATTGAAGCGGTCTCCGATTCATTCCGCAGTAGATTGGCACGACTTCAAGAGCGAGTGGACGCGTGGGTGAGCGAAGGTTATGCGATGCCAATCGAAGGTGCGGTACCACCTGAAGACCTGTTGGTATGGGAGATGCGGATGGCTGAGATTGAGCAGGCGATAGAGGCGCATGACAAGACTTGGCAGAGGATTGAAACAGGGTTACTGATTTGGCCTGATTATCGTCGCGATGCTGATGTCTTACGCGGTGACCTGGAGCATATTGAGGACTTGGTCGCACTCGCAGATAGTCTTGAGCAACTCACCAGGGCCTCCATCGGAGAGGGACGGGGCCTGATGGATTGGTGGAGCGACCATGGTTTTTCGATGGCCTTATGGCAACATCGATTCGATGATGACCCGCGCCTTGCTCTTGAAGAATTCAAGGCTTACGTGCCAACCCTTGAGGAAGCTAAACGAATCATCGATGGAATCGAGCGAGTCGATGTCTCGATGGGGGATGGAGATGAAGCGTGGTCACATATCGTAGCACTACGGGATGCCGTGCTCGAGCGAGAAACCACTGAACGAGCACGCCATTGGCTGGAGACACGTCGGCGGAGAAACCTACGGCATCGGGTGATGCTTGAAGATGAGTGGTGTAAACTCGTTTCAGCCGGCAAGGCCGATGCGGAATTATCACAGTCAAAGGGTATTGATGAATTGAATCTGTCCGAATTTGAGGTTTTTGTCGCAACCACCGGAAGGACTGACCAAGCCGATTTTGAACTGGCACAGGCTGTGGGTGGTGAAGTCGCGGCAATGCGCCTAAGGGCACAACTATCACTTCTAATCGAGAACTGGGACGATGCGGGGTGGGATACTTCCGGTGTCACGGCGATGATTGAGGAAGATGCGCTCGGCTTTGGCCGCAGGTTGGGTGAAATTCGCTCACGGATGGAAAAACATGAGAGGTTGCGGCAGCGCTATGAGGCACTGCCGGTGGAACGCTCGGACGAAGTCATCACCAGAGTCGAATTGGATATGCGCAGACCCGAGAAATTATCCGCGCTTTGGTCTGACCTGCCGCAGATTGCCGCCACCCTGGCAGACCTGCCAAGTGTTTCCGGGGAGCGGGGGTGGCAGGCCTGGAGGCCGGGTGAGGAACAACGCCCGACCTTGATTCCCCAGGTTCTCAGCGCGGTTGGCAGTGACCTCGCCATCGACCAAGAGGTCGAGGCTCTCGAGGCGGCGATAATCGCCATGGCAGATGAAATCGAAGCCGGGTCGGCGCAGGATGAAGAAATCCCACCCGAAGAAAAAATAGTTGATGAAATAGCGGTTGAAGGGCGTTTTGTCAGTACGACCGAGCCCATGACTGCGAGCGAAGAAGCCGAAGTGGGGGTTGCCAGATTAGACCAAACACCACCACAGGTTGAGGTTCCTCCAACTATTGAGTTGGCGGTGGAAGAGATGGCGGCAACGGTTTCACGGTCACAGTCTGTTCGCGAACCGATGGCGGAGGTGGGGATGGAGTCGGGGCCCCCTGAGGAATCGGAATCAGCTGATGCGGACACATCCGAAGCGGGGTCGGAACCCCTGGAGGGGTCGGACTCTACTCTTGCGGTCGAAGACGAAGAAAAGTCTGAACCAAGAGTGGAATCGGAGTCTGATTCTGCACCTGAGATGGAACCGAAGTCAATTCCTGACAAGATTGCTGAAAATGTGCCGATGGGTGCTCCCGAGTATGAGTCGAAGGGTGGGGTTGATCCCGACACTGCGGGATTTGGCGATGATGGCGTTGAGGGTGATGGTGATTGGTCGATATTCTCTGGTGCGATAGAGGATTTTGTCGAGATTATCGGTTTGGATGATGGCCTCGTAGGAGATTGGCCGAGTGATTTACCGGGGTTGCGAAGGGCGCTTTCACCCCATGTCGGCTTGGCTCCACGAGATACCAGAATCGACCGCTTGCTACGCCTGGTCCTGCGGGCAATTCCCCCTAGTGATGCGCGGCAGAAAGATATTGAGAAATCGGTTTTGGTAATTGCTAAATTATCTGAGTCTGCAAGTAAACTATGTGCTTGGAGCAAAGAGAGATTACTATTTCGAAATCTCTCCTCCTCAGGTAAATTATTGGCAGATGGGCAGGCACTCGGCCTTGCCTTGGAAAGAATCCCAGGTCCGGGAATTACAATACCCTTGGAGGCTGATGATATCATCCTGCCGAGATTTGAAGATTATGATAATCTCTTGAGTCAGGTAGAGAAATTAAAGGGGGCGATAAATCTCCCTACGGCTGGAAACATCGTCGTCGCCAATGCGTGATTTTTCAATGGTCGAGCCACTATCGGTCACGTCTGAAATAGCATTTTAGGGGCTACCATTGGTTGATTACCGGCCATCGGGGGCCGAGGTTAGGTCAGTCACCCAACGCAGAAAGCAACTCGTCCTTTTCATCCCCGGACATGGTGTCGACTCTATCGCCGGCAGGAACCACAGCGGTTGGAGCTTCACTGGTAGACTCTATTCCCAGGTCTAGAGCATCGAGATGAACTGTGGTGGCGCCCGCCGGTGGCGGTGGCATTCCAATCCCGGGCGGGGGAGCAGGAGTGGCCAGAATTGGTGGTGGCGCCATTCCCGGTGCCGCTGGGGTAGGTGGAGGGGGTGGTGGGGGAAGACCGGAAGGTTCCGACGCAGGGATGGCCGGAGGAGGGGGGGATGGCAATCCGGGTGGTCGTGGAGGTGTGGGGGGAAGTGAGGCTGGGGGAGGGGGTACTGGCATTGGTACCGCTGGCAAACCCGGCAAGGGCAATGGCGCAGGGTCACCTTCAGGGTCAGCGACGGCCACCCCCTCTGGGATTGGCGCACCATCCGGAACACCGGTGGTGAATGCCGCTACCGGAGTTGGTTCGGGGGCTGGTTCGGGGGCTGGTTCGGGGGCTGATTCGGGGGCTGGTTCCTGCGCACCCTCTGGAGCAGTGGATTCCGCATCACCATTACCGCCGGCCACGGCTCCGGCCGGCATATTACCGGGCAGGGCGACCAGGGGTTGACCCACCCCCTCCATCTGGGGTGTTGCGGTGAGTTCGGCCGCAGCAGCTGCCTCGGCAGCAGCTGCCTCGGCGACAACTTCTTTTTCAGCCTTAATCCTCGCTCTCTCTTCCACTTTGGCAGCTTTTTCAGCAAGTCGCGCCTGTTTGCGCTGTGCCGCAATCAGTTTTGCATCCCGGCGTTCAATATCGATTTCCTCAGCCAGTTGGTCCAATTCACTGGTATCCAATTCATGCCCGTGCAGTATTCCTTGCACCGAATGGTCGAGACGGTCCATGCTGGCGGCGGTCAACAGACGATTGGAGCCCCAGCGCCAGATGACCAGACGGTGTAGGTGATATGTTGATTGGAAGGTGATTACCTCGGGGTCGGCCAGTTGTAACGAACTGAGGCCAAGGCCGGCGAGTAATGGTATCAGGCCCCACCAGTGCCCGGTAAGGACCGCGCCGGCGCCGAACATCGCCGTCAGCCACCAGAGGATGATTCCACTGTCGAGCCAATCTACTCGGCGGTGCGAGAATCCTTGGAAGGCCTCACGCTTCAACATCAGGTCGGTCTGGGTATCGAAGCCGCTTGACGTGCGGGTGGTGCGTACGACCCGTATCAAGTCATCATCGACCAATAGGGAGTGTGCCTGGTCACCATCTCTTGATTCTCGTAGAATGAATTCAGCGAAATCTTCGCCCAGGGCCGCTTTTGCACGGACGGCGGAATAGGTCGTTTCCAAGGCCGCTTCACCCAACTCATCGCTGGAATCCTCCAAGGGTTGCTCATCACCATCGTCACCATCGTCACCATCGTCACCATCGTCACCATCGTCACCATCGTCACCATCGTCACCATCGTCACCATCACCGCCATCGTCACCATCGGCGTGTGAATCGGACTCCGATGATTCATCATCCTCACTCCAAAAATCATCATCAGGATGGGATTCATCGATTACTGTAACGGGCGTTTCGCCCCCCTCGCCGTCAGCGGACATACAACCCCGAGGAGTGCGGCCACTGATGACCTTTCACCCTGTGAATAGTTGAATTTCACTGATAATCAGCCAAGATGAAGGTCTCGACTTCATCGGAGGTCGTGAAACCCTTGCCGGCACTGGTGCCGACCAAGGTCTCGATTGCCGAGGTACTGGCGATTTCGACCATTCTATCACTCAGTGGGCCGTTGAAGACGATGGCTACGGCGCCATCGGCCTGCTCGGCCTCCTTGGCGAGTTTGGTCGCACCTATCGGCTCGGAAAGGGTACCATCGACATAGACGATGATGGCTTTCTTGCTGGCTAATTCGCCCATGTGGTGAAACAGCTCCTTGGCCTTCTTCGGAGCCGGTTCTTGTCCGGCTGCCAATACTTCAGTAGCGACATGGTCGCCGACGGATTCCTTGGCTTCGATCTGTTTGAGGAATCTGGTTGCTTCAACCTTCATCGACAGACACTTGGTGACGGTCTTCTGTGGCAGTAGTTCCCATTCCTGGCCCACCGGTGCCTGGGCGACGAAGTCAACCTTGAGGGTGCTGTAGAGTTGTTGGAACAGCATTTCGCCGCCGCGGTCACCGTCGATGGCGACAATCACCGTCGCCTTGCTATTGGCGAGTTCGATTAATTCCGGCTTGATGTTGCCGGCGCCATCGGTTGATATCGCGTTCTTGATTCCATAGTTGATGATGTTGCGAACATCATTACGTCCCTCAACGATGATCAGTGACTCACTGCTTACGGCGTTTGGCCCACAGGTCAGACCATGGTGATCGGTCACCTGCTGGGTGGTCAATACCGAGCGTACCTCTTCGATGACGGTCTTGCTGGTGGCACTGCCACTACTCACCATCTTGAGAAGTAGTTCCTTAGCTCGGTCAACCACATTGGTGCGCTTTACGGCGCGGATGTCGTGGATGTCGGTTACCCTGATTATCGCATTACAAGGACCGATTCTATCTATCGTTTCCAGCGACGAGGCGATGATTGCGGTCTCGACATTATCCATGCTGCTGGGGATGGTGATTTCACCCGAGGTTCGACCCTTGATGACTTCCATCTCAACGTCAACGTGCCCGATACGGGCGGTACGCTGTAGTTTTCGTAGTTCTAAATCATCGCCGAGCAGACCTTCGGTCTGCCCCATGATCGCCCCGATGACATCCTTTCGTTGTACACTACCATCGATTTCCAATGACGCGTGAATCATGTATTTCATGGCCTTGGATTTACCGCCGCCCTTGTTGAATCCTTTATTATCTCTTCTTCCCATTTGAATTTCTCCTACGACCCAAGAACCAATGCCGGTCACATTGACCATTCGGTAACAGCGCCGAAGCGCCGGTGAAGCGGAATTGAACCTAGGGCTCAAACGGGGCGACATTATCCTCCTTATTCAAGCCGTCGAGACTCGGATGGTTTCATTTTCCCCTGCCGATGCCCTCAAAAACCGGAATATGCTAGAGGCGGCGTGGCTGATGGAGAAGTTCTAACCCTTGAAGTGTTCAAGGGGACTGTAGAAGTGATGCTCAGTGATGATTTACTGTCATTGGATGAGAAACGTCTCATCATCAAATTGGCCAATCAGCTCGGACTTGAACCGGATGAGCCGGCCAAGGTCTACGAAGCGATTCGCGAGGGGCGCGAGATTTCCGGCGGCCGCGAGATGAGCAAAGGTGAGTGCATCCGGGTCTTCACCCGGGTCTACGAAGTCGCGCTGGTCAATGAATCGGTATCCATCGATGAAGAGAATGTCCTCGCCCACCTGCGCCATCATCTGAATATTGAAGATGATGATTATGAGCAGGTGGTCGACGGGTTGAAGAAAATCATCACCGAGCGTTATGATGACAATGTAGTCGGACTGATGCTCAATACCCTATCCGACTCGGTGACCTTGGTCGGGAGATTATTCGACGGTGTGCGCACAAAAAACGCATGAGGTGGACCTATGTCCGATGCTTTGGACGATATATTGTCAGAGATTCCGAAAAGATATTTCACCCGCCCGAAAAAATTACTCAAACGGCTCGAACTGGCCTATACCGTTGGTGTACCGCCGCTTCTGGTCGTACCGATGACAGATGTGCTCAATGAGTCAACCGGTTATTCATTTTACATCGGCACTCCCGATACCGAGATGCGTAGAATCGCATCGTGGATATTCACCACGGTGGCCGATGACCATCACCGCTTGCAGGCTATTATCACCGCCTTGTGGGTGCGAAATGGGCGTGAAGACCTGAAATTGGTCGGTCTGTTATTGGCAAATCTGGGTGGTGTCGAGGGTGCGGTCAACCCCTGGGACATTTTCTATGATCTCATCATCGAGCGGCAATACCTGGCCTTGGAAGTGGTGCTGGAAATCGCTGAAGAGATGGCACGGGGAGGTAATGTGGTACCTGAAGATGAGGTGTTGTGGAGATGGGCGAAGAAGGGAAAAATCACCCATCAATGTGCGGTATTGGTGTTAAATCTGCGCCGCGATGCTGAATTACCCGAGGATTTGATTCGCGCCGCGCCCGAGGGTGGAGAACTGTTTGAACGGATTCGCGACCGCCTTCTATCTAGGTGATATTCAAGACGCCTGGGCCATGCGCCTAGCATGGCCGAGAGATTTCTTCCCGCCGACGACCCGGTGCTGGAGGATGTTCTCCTATGGACTGTGGCGCGCGATGCCGGCGATATGGCACGTCTACTCAAGTGGTTGCCAGAGGCTCGCTCGGTGCGCGAACAACGGGTCCTGATGAGACGGGTGAGGGCCATGGGTGAAGAATTGGAGTCGGCGATGGAAAAGATGGCGGCACTGCAACAGGGTTGAGGCCATGCGTTGTGGGCTGATTCTGGCCGGTGGGGATTCCACCCGGATGGGCATGGAGAAGCATTCACTGGAAATTTCCCAAGCGGGGATGGTCGAGATGGTAGCCGAATCACTGCAGTCATCCGGTTGTGAACCTCTGCTCATCGCCACCAGAGAAGGCCAGCCCTGGCCGGGATGGGATGGCGAGATTTGCTCGGATGCTGAGGTACTGAGTGCCAAATCTGGGCCGACACCGGATGGAGGTCGGAAGGCGATTTTCGTTGCCGATGATGAGGGTTGGGTTGGCCCTCAGGCCGGGCTGGCCTCGGGGTTGGATGTGGCTAGAGGCCTAGGGTGTGAATGGGTGCAGTTAGCACCTTGTGACGTTCCATTGCTCGATCGGGATTTGCTGGTGATGCTGCAGGGGGCGGCCGCTCCCGAGTATGGTGCGGTGGTGCCTGAAGGGCCAAATGGGTTGGAGCCGTTGCTGGCGTTGGTACAGCCGGAAATGATGCTGGAAGCATTACATAGAGTACGTGAATCAGAGCGGAGGAGCATCTTTGCAGTACTCGAGGCAATGGTGGTGAAGAAGATTTCACGCACCGAGATCGTGAATAGGGGTATTGGTGATTCCTCTTTCCTCAATGTCAATTCACCTGAAGATTTGCATTTGGCTCGAGACCTGTCAAATCGGTAATGTGAGGGTAAGAATCTCGTCGACCAGGTCGACCTTGACGAATTCGGCGCGACACGACTCCTCGATCGGGAGAACCTGCTCTCGGCCCTCGATGGATATCACCAACCTACCATCTATCTCGATGATTTTTATCTTCTCTCGGGGAATATTTGGCAGGTGTATCTTCAGCGCCGTATGTTCGTCGCTTTCCTCGATGATGAAGGAACGCCGCAGACGTAGCGGTAATTGCTTGCCGAAGTAAACCTCGGACATGCCGATGGCCTCGGTGGGTTTCTCGCCATGAAGTATCAAGCCGACCTTGCGTAGGCTCTCAATACCATGAATATCTGTATCTTCCAATTCGATTTCAGCGATTGCCATAGTGCCGAATTTCTCCCGCAGTAATTCGATGTATGATTGCTCGACACGGCGACGATTCTGCAGGAATTCATGGTCGAGGTCAGGGGTGATGCGATTGATGATCGCCCCATCTACCTGGATTGAGAAATCGGCCAATGCCGCCACCGCCCGCACACTTTCATCGACGGCCATCTTCTCCGGGATGGTGACCAAGGTGAATCCGGTCAGGCGATGGTCGGTTAGAATCTTACGGGTGGCGATTACCCGGGATTGGAATCTATCCAGTTCCTCTTGGATTGCCGCTTCCTGTTTCCGACCGAATAGTACGCTTCTGACCCCACCGGTGGTGCGCGCCAACCTAGCGATTTTTCCACTCCAGCGCTCAAGGATCTCAGGCAGGGCGAGAAACCTCAGGGTGTGACCAGTCGGAGCGGTGTCAAAGACAATCACGTCATAACGTAGGTCTTCCAAATGCTTGAGCAGACGGTCGAACGCCAGGGCCTCGTCGAGGCCGGGAAGCAGTAGGTCTCCGCCCTGTAAATCCGCTAATTCCTCGCTGAATTCCTGCTTTGCCTGTTGGCCGAAGAAAATATCCATAGTGCCACCAAATCCACCACTCATAACCTCAGATAATTTCGGCAACATCTCGTTCATCTGACCTTCGGGGTCTAATTCCATGCCCCATAGATTCTCGACCCCGGCTACAGGGGTTGGTTCATTCCCGAGTTGGAAGTTGAGTGAATCACTGGTCGAGTGCGCCGGGTCGCTCGATACCAACAAGGTGCGCAGGCCGGCATCAGCCAACCAGAGGGAGGTCGCCGCGGCGCAGGTTGTCTTGCCGACCCCCCCTTTGCCGCCGAACAGCAGTAACCGCGCCATACCCTTGGGTGATATTCCCCCTTCAAGCGCTTGTCGCCAACACATTGTGGCCTCAAAGTGGTATATTTCCACTGGCATAGGCATCGATGACCTGTGGATAGAGAATGTGCTCGGCCTGTTTCACCCGCTGTGAAAGTGATTCCTCGGTATCGTCTAAATGCACCGCCACCTCACGTTGGGAGATGATCTTCCCACTATCGGTTCCGGTATCGACGAAATGTACCGTGCAACCGGTGAGTTCCACCCCGGCAATCAAAACATCTCGGTGTGCGTGTGCACCGGGAAACCCTGGTAGGAGGCTGGGGTGGATGTTGAGTAGTCGTCCTTCCCAGCGTTCGATGAACCATGGAGAGAAAATTCGCATATAGCCTGATAAAATCACCGCTTCAATCTCCAATTCGACCAGACGCCCGTGAATCACAGACTCGTGTGCTTGCCGACCAGAGAGAGGATCTTCTCCGGGTTGACCTCGGTGTTCGATGACCTCTGTCATCACCCCGTGTTCCTGGGCGCGGGCCAATCCGGCAACCCCTACAACATTGGAAATAACCACTGTGGTGGTATGGGCGCAATCACTCTCCTCTTGGTGCCGTAGCAGGGCCAGCATCCCCGAACCTGATCCGGAGATGAACACTGCCAATCGCAGGGGGTCGCTGGGCGTGGCAGGCCGTGGTAATCGGAACATGGTGCTCGCCAATGGGTAACGGGAACGGTCGAATGGTGATGAGCATTGGCCTATTGCCGCGTTGTTATGTAGGGGTGGCTTGACGAAGTCGTGTGAGTGAAGTAGGGGGGCGGCTTGAGAGTGTCGACGAAATAGTCGAGCGCTATATGCGCAAGTCGAGCACTAAGCAGAGAACGCGTTATGTCGTCCTCGGTTGGGTCTTCGTCGCCTTCGCCATCATCGGCATCTGGGTACCGGGATGGCCAACCGTCTCGTGGGCAGTTCCAGCCGCCTATCTCTTCAGTATCTCGGATGAGAAATATTTCCGCTGGTCGCTGACCAACAAATTCTTCGGCCCGGCTCTGTTTGAATATTATGCCACCGGCAAGACCATTCCCAAGCATGCGAAAATATGGATTATCGTGACGATGACGGTGATGTCGGGATTGTCGATCTGGCTTGCCACCATCGCCGGTGACCCGGGTTATGGTCAGGCCTTCATCGCCGTGGCCTGGGCGGTCGGATTCTGGTGGTTGGTTTACAAAGTGGATTCCCGCTAGGCTGGAGGCAGTCCAGAGGTGGCTTCGGTGGTCAGTGACGGAAGAGACGATGGCCGGTGAACAGCATGGCAATTCCTCTGGTATTGGCTTCCTCTATGACCTCGCCATCGCGGATGCTACCGCCTGGCTGGACGATGGCCACCACCCCAGCTTCAGCCGCCTGCTCTATTCCATCTTTGAAGGGGAAAAACGCATCACTGACCAGAATGCTTCCCTTTGCTTCACCGCCGGCGCGGCGAACGGCGATGCGCACCGCTTCGACCCGGCTGGTCTGGCCCGGGCCGATACCGACCGTGCGCGTGCCTTTGACCAAGACGATGGCATTCGACTTCACCTGTTCACAGACCCGGACGCCGAATCTCATGCTGTCGATCTGTGCTTCGCTGAGCTGGGCCTCTGTCACCACCTCAGATTGGTCCCAGTCGATTACCGGGGACTCTTCGGTCTGCACCAGCCAACCACCGTCAATCTGCTTGCGGACCACGGCACGGGGCTGGAATTCCAAGCGGCCATCCGGGGATGATAGAGTAATGATTCGGCGATTCTTTTTCTCCATCACCAATGCTTTGGCCTCGTCGTCGAATGCCGGCGCCATCAGCAATTCGATGAATAATGGCTCCAAGGCTTGGGCGGTGACTAATTCCAAGGGCTGATTGAAACATATAATCGAGCCGAATGACGATTCTGGGTCACTGGCTAAAGCCGAGGTAAAAGCCTCGACCTGGGTTGTGCCGAGGGCGGCACCACAGGGGTTGTTGTGCTTGACTATCACACACGCGTGGGGGGTGATCGGCCACTCATCGACAGATAGGGCTCGACATAATCGCAGGCACACGTCGGCATCGGCGTAATTATTGTACGACATCGCCTTACCTCCCTCTACTTCAGCCGTGACCAAAGTTGCCGGGGCTCCCTCATCTGTAGCGGCAATTGCTGATGGTTCAACATACAGAGCCGCGGCCTGATGTGAATTCTCACCATACCTCAGCAGGTGTCGGCGGTTGGCCGATGCGAGTAATTGTGTCGGGAAGCGAGACGCTTGCTCACCGACTTCTTCCACTTCACAGGCTGAGCCGTGCCAGCGGTGGTGTAGTTCGTCGGCGATGGCACAATCATAGGCCGCGGTATGCTCAAAGGCGGACAAGGCCAACTGTTGGCGTAACTCCAATCCGACTCCCGCAACTGAACCCCCTCGCTCGATTGCGGTGAGTATTTCATAATATGAATTCGGATTGCAAGCGATTATCACATGGGCGTGGTTCTTGGCGCTGGCCCGTACCAAGGTCGGACCACCGATATCTACCATCTCCAATAGAGCCGGGTCATCAAGAGGGGGTCTTTGTGCCGCGGCACTGGCGAAATCATAGAGATTTACCGCCACCACCTGAATCGGAGAATAGCCCAAATCTGCCAACCCCTGCCTGTCACCCTCTAGCTCGATACGCGCCAACAGGGGGGCGTGGATGGCAGGATGCAGGCTCTTAACCCGACCGTCAAAACACTCGGGATGGCCGGTGACCTCGCTGACATCGGTGACTTCCAATCCTGATTGACGAAGTAATCGGGCGGTCCCCCCGGTCGAGATGATTTCAAATCCCAGTTCAGATAAACCGGTGGCAAACTCGACGATTCCGGTCTTGTCGTAAACGCTGAGGAGCGCTCGGCCACGGTCAGTCATCGATTGCCCCGTACTGTAGGCAGCCAGTTACTCCTAATCAAGCAACCGCTCAACTCGAGGGGTTCAATCGCCGCGGGCAGAAATCACCTGGTCAACTCGCAATAGAATGGTGGCGGTCTCGGTTGCCGCTTGCCATGCATGGGCCAATGATGAGGTCGGTGATGGGTAATCACTAGTATCTCCAACCACTCCTTCGGCGGTGATTCCAGGGGTTGTTGGGGTTGGGTTAGTGGTGGCTGAGGTTGTGGTGTCAGGAGGAGATGATTGGGGTAGCGGGGTGTTGGTGGTTTGCTCGGCGCGCAGTGCCGCCCGTAATTCCAGCAATCGGTCGAGGGCGTCGGCACCTGAGTTTGCCGCCAAGGTGGTGGGAATCACCTCCAGTGCTCGGGCGAATGCCTCCATTGCCAGTCGCTCCCGGCCGGCTTCGGATTCGGCAGCGATTTTGACCGCCAAAGCAGAACTAGCGTGGGGGTTGCCGCCGCCGGCGGATATTTTTCGCGTCGCCATCGCCTCTGCGGTTGCCCGCAGAGCATCGTGTACCGCGCGTACGGTCTCCTCAATCGAGGTATCATTGGCACCTCCCACCTCGATGGTGACGTAGTGTGGAGCGGCGCAACCTTCGATGAATATCCGTTCTTCGACCCCTTCATCACCCTCACGGCGCTCGACGTTGAGGTGGTTTAGATGACCTAGATCCTCGGGGTTGAGGTCAGCTAACAGGTCGACCAAGGTTGCGCCCGATATTGCCGCCAATCGCTCGACTTCCTGCCGGTCGATATTGCTGGCGACAAAACATCCGGCACCTACCAAGCGGTGCAGGAGGTTCTTATCGATTTCACCTGTGGTGAATATCGCTCTTGCACCGGCGGTGAGCAGGAATTGTGCCTTGTCCTCAATTGCGTCACTCTCGGCATCGAGAAATGCCGATAACTGGTCGACTTCGGTTATCTCTATCTCGGCGTCTATGGTGGTCTTTTCAATTACCAGAGGGCAGGTCAAGGTAGCCACTTTGAGGTCTTTCAACGACCGCTGCATATGTTGTAATTCGATTCTCTTGTCGATTATCAACCCACGCAAAAGTCGGCTTTCAGAGATACTGTTATGGCGCCCTTTAGCAATCAGCACATCTTCACTCGAACAACGCTGGACATCGCCTTCGGTGCGAGAAACCGTGCTCAGGGCCTCGACCACTAGGGTGGCCAGGTGTTTGCCAAGACCTTCGGCGGCCTTACCATTCATCGCCGTTTCCGCTACCTTGAGAAAAGAAGTGGTGTCGTTCTCGGCGATGATGATGGCATTTTCCTCCAGGTCAGCGAGGGCGACCTCGAGGGCGCGACGGTACCCCTCTACCAAGACCAGTGGATGTAAGCCCTTGGTCAACAAGCGCCCGGCCTCCTGCATCAATTCGGCGCCGAACAGAATACATCCGGTAACGCCGTCACCAGCAACAGATTCCTGAGATTGACCGAGCAGTACGAACGACTTGGCGGCGGGGTGTTTTATCAATAATTCCGATATTATCTTGGCACCATCATTGGTGACCGAGGACTCACCGGTGGACTTGTAGAGCATTTTGTCCAAACCACGGGGGCCGTAGGTCCGGCGAAGAATATTGGCCAATGCGATTGCCGCCCCGGTCAGTTTCTCCTGCACTTCGATACCACTGGTGACCGAACTGTTCTCGCGCAGGATAATCACCGGCACTTCACCACCTGTAGTCATCTTCGCACCCAAGCCATGCGGGCAGAGCCACGTTCAAGAAGCCTTGGAATCAGCCGAATACAATATACCACCACAGAGCGGCGACCGCGAGGGTCATCACCGTCGTCCATTTGAGGTACATTTTCGCGGTGTCGGGAAGGGTAGAAGGGGTAGTCTCGCCGCGTTGGGCGGCGCGCTCATTATCGCGCTTTATCCAATTATAGTTGGAAACTGAGAGCCCGGTCATCAAGATTCCCATGGTGACCGCCAACACCGTCACCAGCCCCGAGGTGAAGCCGGCAGTGAAAATGTCCTTTCCTTCAGGACCTAATGTTGCCATGACGAACGGTAACATGGGAAGAAAATAGGAGAAAGTAACCCAGAATAATCGGTCCTTCAGGTCTCGCTGTTGTTCCTCGTCCTTTTCCTTCTCGGTTTCACTGTACTCGTGTTTCCACACCAACCACCAGCCAGTGAAGTTCATTATCACAGTGGCCGAAGAGGCGACTAAGGTTAACAGGATGAGGGACGGCACACCCCGCCAAGCCCACAGGTATTCATGAAGGTCGCGATGGGGGTTTTTCTTCTATTAACGGCGTCTTTTGCCCTTTTTGCGCTTGCCACCACGGTGTTCTTCCCAGGCCCGAGATTGGCGGCTACGACTTTCTTGGATATCGAAACCGCTCGCCGTTTCATCGTCGATGGTCGACTTCAGATGGCGCGGCATCTCCGACATCGGCTTGATCTGTAGGCTGATTCCCGTCTCATCCTCCATATCTTTGACCATGCTGCCCTGAGGGCCGACTGCGGCACCGATCATGCGGTCGGGGACATACACATTTGCCTGGGAGGTAGAGACCAGATCGACCTCGCAGCGCATGTGCAACATATCGCGTATCGCATTGCATAAGCCATGGCGAGCGAAGCGTAGCACCGGGCTCTTGGCACCACCGGCACCACCGGCACCATCGACCGGCACCACCGAAATCTCCGAACCGAAGGCGAACATCTCGTGGGTGACTTTACCGGAGGGAAATTCAACTACTTCGATGACCGGGCGGGAAAGGTCTTCCTGCATCCCGGTGGGGGGCTTTACCACCATTCGCAATTCCAGCACTTTGACGATTTTTCCGTGCTCGACATGGAGAATGGTATCGAGGACTTGCGGAACCAGACCCAACTCGACCTTGCCGATGAGGCGCTGAATCGCTTCCAGCGCCGAGTTGGCGTGGGTCACGCCGAGCAGGCCGACACCGGCCAGCCTGACATCGCTGAAAATCTCAAAGTCACGCGCCCGGCGAACCTCGTCGAAGATGACGAAATCGGGACGTATCAGGAAAATAATCTCCGCGGTCTTCTCCAAGTCGCCTTCAAGTGGCGCATATTGGGTTATACGGTCGGCCAATTGCAGGTCGCGCGGTGCTTCCATGGTCTTGACCATCGCCCCTATCTCATCATCGAGATATTCGGCTATCGCTTGGGCGAAGGTGGTCTTTCCCGAACCGGGCCGCCCACTGATGAAAACCCCGCGGTGATGGTCGGAAAGGCGCTCGATCAGGCGTTGGTCCAATTGGTAATGATCGAGTGATAACTTGACCACAGGGCGGACGATGGTGATTTCACGGGCATCGGAGAAGGGCGGGGTTGCACAGGTCACCCGAAGGTCACCCAATTGCAGTACCAAGCAGCCGATGCGGTCAATCTCCCGGAAGCAATCGGGGCGGTCTTGGTTAGCCTCGATAGAACTTTCCAAGTCGCTCTGCAGGCGCTCCATCTTGAGGTTGCTCCACACATCTTCGCCTTCGACATCGACCAGTTCTATCTCGCCGATTTTTCCCCGTTTAACACGTGGGACACATCCGGCCTTGAGGAATAGTGTGCTGACATCTTTTTCCAACATCGCTTCGACTTCGGCCGATAATTCGGGGTGGTCGCCATACGTCGCCATATCTGTCAATCCGCTTTCAAGGTCCTGTGGGTTCCATCGTTCCATGTGCCCAGCCGAGACTCAGGGTGGTGATTACCGCAAGGACGATTGCCCCAGATTGTGGGGCGCCGAAAGCAGTGGTATAGATTGGTACCATAGCCACGGTCATCAATACCAAAAGTACCGTTATGCCGACCTTTTTCGGAGTCAATCCCATTGCCGCGGTGGTGTAGGAGTAATTCGCCCCGGCATAGGCGAGGGCGGTGGCGGCCACAAGCGCGGAGAAAAGCCAGAATCCGGTCATCGCGCCCCATGTGATTCCGGCCGCAATTCCGATTACCGCCACGACCGCGGCCTGGATACACAGCCGGTTACAACCTAGCATGATGCCGGCGAGCCGGAGATGATTATTCAATTCTCGCCATCGGACTACTCGTATTTGGTCGGCTTGATGAAGTTGCCATCACCATCGCGCAGAACCAGTTCAAACTCGGTTATCTCGGAATCTTCAGCGAATTCGAAATACTGTTGGGTATCGAAGCCCTGCTTGCGAAATACCCTCGGAGTGAACGACAGGCCATGAATGCCGATATATCGAGCCCGTGGGACTACGGTGGTTAGGCGGGCATAACCCGCGTTCCACAACCCCAGTGCAGTCATCGCATCTTGACTGGTGGGAGTGTTGCGATTCTGTTTGATGCCAAAGGGGGGGGAGATTGCATCGTCGGGGAGTTGCATTACTTCTCCCTCGTATTTACGCTTCGGTTGCATCATCCAATGTGGCATGTACTTACTGCGGATACGGCGGTGGTTGCGCTTCTTGTATGGGACGCCATCAAGGTATTCCTCCTCGTAGTCATACAATACCTGTTTGATATTATCCCACACCTTACGGGTCAGGCAATAGCCCCAGAAATGGCGATTGGTGGGGACGACTTTGTTCAGGTCTTCCGCATGTTGGTTACGGTCGCTCTTGTTAAGATTGTAAGCCATGACGGTGCCGATATTATCATATTGATGCGCCCAATCGGATATCTTCAACACGATTGAGATGTAGGTCGGTGAGAGCAACATGTCGTCTTCAAACAGTATGAGGCGGTCGTAGCCCAATCCGTCGAATATTTCGCGGCGAGCACCGATAAGATGGAGTCCGATGCCGTAATTTGAATCTCGGCAGACGATGTGCTTGTTCTTTATCGAAGAGGCTTCGATCATTTCGATAAGTTCATCCTGACGCGACTCGCGCCCACCATCGAGATAGAAATGGAAGTCCAGAGTCTGGCTCTCGGGGTTGCGCTCAAGGCTCTCAAGCGTCTGTTGGAAGTAATGCAGTCGCTTGAATCCGATCACGAGAATGGCCGTTCTCATACATCCCACCTAACCTGCTGACCCAGCGTTCGGGCTTAACCGCGCCGCATGTTCAATCGTCGTCGCCAAGCTCGACTGTTCGTGCAGCTTCGACCGTCCCGGGTGGCAAGAACCAGAATTCCGGGGTCGGGGTGGGCATGAACTCATCCCACTTCTGTACCGTACGGGCAAAAATCTCCTCGCTCGCCTGGGTCGCGCACCACTCTAATACCCACTCGGCATCTTGGACTATTTTTTCATCATCACTGGCAACGCGCTTGAGGATCTCGGCCTGCATCGCCGTGGCCATCATCCAATTGGGTGACAACGCATAGGTCATGAACGGATTACGCTCGGTGTCGACACTACGCCATTCTACCCACAGGCCGAGTACCCGATCGTAGATCCAACCGACAAACAACACCGAGAGCAGGACGCTGACAAATATGCTGGCCAGACCCCAATATGTTCGCGACAATCCGAGTATGCTCTCAGTTGATGAGAAGAACGGCCGCCAGCGCACATAAGGCCATATCAACAGGGTCAGAGTGGTCGCCCAAAATCCGACCGAGATGAAAGCTTGTGACTGCTGGATGCGCCAATATTGCCGCATTACCCACTTTTTTGCAAAGTTCTCCTGCCTTCCAGTGCCCCTACTCATGCACTGCGGCGGCGCGCAGATATACAAGACCCTTCGGGCTTGAAGTCGGCAGTGAAGTCGATATCGCCAGCAGGCCAGATTTGCGGGCTGCGGGGATGTGAACTGGTAAATGGTGGTTATGATTGTAGGGGTGCGGAGAGGTTCTCAGTCGTTGCTCTCGTCGATTCCGTCATCACCGTCGGTACCACCACCGGTCTCACCTGAGCCTGTGGAGCCGTCGGACCCGCTTGATTCACCCTCACTATCAGGAGGGTCGGTCGGGTCAGCCTCGCTCGAAGTGGTGCCGTCGTCTCCCGTGGCCTCTTCGCCATCCACCTCGTAATAGTTATTGTACCAACTATCGAATTCCGGCTTCCATATCTGCACCGAGGCGGTCTCATTCAGAGTGGTCAGATTGTGAGCGGTCACCCCGGCAGCTGATATTGCATAGACGAAATCGCCCATGAAGATGGTGCGGCGAATCGAGGACTGTCCCCAATAATAATTCTCATAATTATTGTAGAAATCTGAGTGGTCGATAGTTCCATGAATGCTGAGGTTCTCACCTGGCACGGCATTGATGAGCATTAATTGACTGACGTAGATGTAGCGTGAATAATCCTGCCCGTTCACAGATGCATAATCATAGGTATAGGTCGACATCGGCACCGCCAACATCCCCTTCGGCGCCCAGTATTGGAAGGCCTTGTGCTCATAGGTCGCTTCCGACCAGCCCCAATTCCACGAATAGTCGCCATCATCTTCATCCACCGGAGAGAGGAGTTGCTTGTTGACTAAGGTTGGGCTGGAGAGGTTTGAGACATTAAATTGGCTTACCTGCACCGATGACCAATCGAGGCCAGTGCCATCCTCATTGGCGGGAGGGATACCGATGGTCAGCAGGTAATCGTCGCTCATCGGGTGGATGTAGGTCGATACCCCTGGAACTTCGAGTTCACCGATGATGGCCGGGTTGGCTGGGTCGGACACGTCGATGGTCCACAGAGGGTCCATGTTACGGAAGGTCACAATATAGCAGGTATCACCGACGAATCGGGTTGACCAGATGCTCTCACCTTCGGCAATTCCGCCGACATGGCCGACCTGATTGAGAACCTTGGTGCCGGTGATTGGGTCAAAGCCGGGTTGGAGGGTAACCACATGGTTTTCCATCGGCTCAGGGTCGTCCATCCACCAACGACCCCACTGGCCGGTGGTGGTAGCTACCCGCAGGGTGCCGTTATATTCGGAAAGTGAGAACTGGTCGAGGATATTGCCGTCGACGCGGCCACTTCCGGTGTACAGAGTTGTGCCAGCATTACTGATGTCGAAGGTGTGGAGATTGGTCGCCTCGGTGAAATCATTATTCCCCCAGAACCACCACCAGTCGTTGGCGCTCTCGGCGATCACCAGAACGTCCTGACTGGCATAGACCTGAGCCCAGTTGGTCATCAGGTGGTCAGCCTCGAAGGAAAAGTCGCTGGCCATCAAATCGAGAGTGAATATTGAAGTGAAGGAACGGCTGGTACTATCCTCGCTGGTGACGAAATCATCACAGGTGTCTGCGGCTAGCGGGTGAGTGGTTATCTCGCCATCACTGCGCTCATAAATCTGTGGCACGAGATTGGCCAAGGGGGTGTCATAAATGACCTGCATATTTTCTTGGATGGTAAGATAAATCGTCTCATTGCGGATGACTCGGCGCATCGGGTCCTCCCAATCATATTCCCAGTAACTGTCGGGCATCTCCAACCACCATTGCATTCCTGGAAGTTCAAGGTAGCCGTGGGTGACCATGCGCACGGTGCCATTGACCTCGCGGGCGGTCTGGTAATATCCCTCGATGTACAACTCTCGCTGCGCCTCGGGAGCGGAGCGGTTGGAGATATCGATGACCGTCAACTTGGTCAGGGTGTTTGAGCGCCACCAATAACTGTCCTCGTCATAGAGTATGTCGTACAATGGGTCATTTGAATTCAGATTCCAAGAGTTTACCACCGACATCACCACCAGGTAGTCATCGGCCAACATCATCGTCATCGGACTGCCCTCGATGGTGATATTCGACTCATAGGTGAGTTGGCCGGGC
The DNA here is from genome assembly GCA_028283345.1 of Candidatus Poseidoniales archaeon. Taxonomy (GTDB): domain Archaea; phylum Thermoplasmatota; class Poseidoniia; order Poseidoniales; family Poseidoniaceae; genus UBA60. The sequence continues at coordinate 10,757 of JAPOGE010000008.1, read as the reverse complement.
TCTGGGGTGCCGAGAATGAACAGGCGATTATTCTGTAACATGTAGATGTAATAGCCGTCGGTCTTGACGAAATCCGCCTCATCGACCCCTTCCTCTTGATTATTGGTACCGGAGAAATCAACCCCCTCCTCGCGGTTGGTCTGTTGACCACCCGAGGAACCCGCTGAGTCGCCGCCGACGGCACTCGATGATTCAGCGACAGCATCGCCATCCATCATCATGTCGTCCTCGGCCCAACCCAAGCCATAATAACCCCAATCATTTTCCAGCATCTCCAGGAAATGCACTCGCATCTCTTCAGCGATGTGGTCTTTGAGGGTCTGCTCGAGTTGGTCACAGTCGGTGAAACCAATCAAATTAGGACTGCCGCGGGTGCGGGCGACGATGTTCGACCATTCGTCTGGTAGTTCGGCCGGTGCCCATGGTTCATTGGGAGGAGTAACGCCACCATCATCAATTCTCTGTCCATCAATAAGTCCCATGCAACCCGATGTAAGGAGTAGGGTTAGTACGAAAAACGCGGTTGTGCTTCGGTTGTTCATGGATTGTGGGGGGGCGCCGCCTATTATAGAGCGGTTGGTGAGATGATTGGACATTTAACCACTGAATGTGTAAAAGGCTGCGCGAAAGTAGAAGATAATTACCACTATCCGGAAATTTACCCCGCTAGCACTAGTAAATTAGGGGTGGTTTGTAAGTCATGCCACGGCTTCGGCACGGGCGATCTGTCTCGATACCTCCAAGGTATCTTGGCCGCCCAGGGATACTCGCCATTTCGGCCGTTTGGCCTGACTTGCGGCTTCAACCAGTTCGGCGGCACGTAATTCGGCCAGATGGTGGCTGAGAAGTTGGCGTGAAATCGCCAATTTAATGCGGATCTCAGGCCCTGACAGGCCGAGATTTCCCGAATCGGAAAGGACTTCGAGAATTGCCAATCTGGTGCCGGCAATCGGGTTCTTGACCCGCTTGGCCTCTTCTTGGGAAAGGGTGGCGACCGCATAGCGGCGTAATTTCCCGTCGCGCCAGGAAATGATCTGCCCACTGCTCTCTAGCACCTGTAGGTGGTAAGCACTGACGCCGTTGGCCAATCCAAGAGCATCGCGCAGGGCTGAGAAATGAATCCCGGCATTGGCTTCCAGATAACCGAGCAGGCGCCCGCGCGTCATCATATCTTCGCGGTTCTTGCGCCGCGCCGCCATCACTGGGACTACCAGGCCAACCAGAATCGCCACCTTCATCACCTCGGCGAATAATGCCCCAATCGCTAATGAACCCAAGGCCGCGCCACCGCCGACCACCAGTCCTTCGGGCACACTCAGTTCTGGAATCAGCGAGCGGCTGGTAGAAGGCTCAACGCTATCCCCGTCGGCGGCGCCGGTGTAATCCTCTGATGTATCATCGGCCATCTTCTGTGAATCAAACGACTCTTCATCTGATGCAGTTGGCTCAGATGAGCCCGCTTCAGATCCGGCGCTGTCATCTTCGCCACTGGCGCCACCATCGCCACTGTCATCATCTGAATCACTGGCACTATCACCAGCGACACTGTCTCCACCACCTGCTTCGGATTCTTCACTGCTGTTTCCACTGCTGTTCCCCTCGCTCGAGGTATCAGAACTCCTATTATCGGAAGAAGTGGAATTACCGCTGATATTACCGTCATCGCTGTCAATACCATCTAGGGCCATGTCGAATCCTTTGGCATCGCCATCATCATTACCAGCTATTCTCTCCTCGTTGACCAGGAAACCGCCCACAATGATGGATAGGGTGGCCAGCACGACGAGAAACCGTACCGTGATGCCTCCGTTCACACATTCCGATTACATCTGTCTATTATGAGTAACATGGTAAAATGATTTTACAAATAGATGCAAAAGCAGAACCGTGAAGAAAGACCTCACCGCCCATTTCCCCCTGAATATCACCTCAAAGAAGAGTTCGGTAAAAGGTAGAGTATCACCCAACATTAGAATTATTTGATTAAACAATAATGTCCGAATCGTCCAAATCACTGAGGTTATTTCCCGGAAGCGACCAGCTAATCTGCAAAATAAACGAAACGAATATAGAAGCACCCCCGACAAGGGCAGGGTCGAGTGACTCTCTGGGCGCTTCCTTCAAACGCTCAACCGTTGTGTTACTGATGTGCCGGATAATATTGAAATCGAGCGCCGCTGGCTGGTCGATATTGAAAACCTGCCAGTGATTCGGGCGGAAAGCAGTGGCCAAGTAAAAATCAACCAGTGGTATCCACCGGGTGGTGAGGTCGGATTATTGCCACAAAATAATGCCATTGCGATATCAGGGCGGGTGATGATTGAGAGCATCTCAAAATCTGATTGGAAGGGGGTGTGCGAACTTATTTTCAATGGTAGTGGAGTGCGAATCCGCACTAAGGGAGATTCGGCTTTTCTCACTGTCAAAGGCCGCTGGGTTGGGGCGGAGCGGGCTGAATATGAGTGGCCGGTAGATGCTGGGGTGGTCAGGCAATTCGGTGAGAGTAAAGGCTGGCTGGGAATTAGTAAAACCCGGATTTACTGCCCTTTGGATGGTGATTTGCTTTGTGAGGTTGACGTTTTTTCGGGAAGTCTTACCGGCCTGTTAATCGCTGAGATTGAATTATTCTCTACGGAGATTCAACTGGATTTACCCGGGTTACCAGAGTGGTTTGGTGATGAGATAACCGGAGTTGCGGAATGGGATAATTTCGCTTTGGCCAAGCGCTCACATTACCCTTGAATGAGGGAATATGGTGGGTTGGTAATGCCGGTGAAGTCGGTATTGCCCGGTAGGGACGGAGGTTCAATGCTAAAAGTGAGGGGTGTTACTGGGCCGTCATGGTAGAGTCATCTGGTGATTCGGATGAATCCGACCGCTGGGGTTTGGAAAACTTGCTGGAGGAGGAGGAAGACTCTGCTGGAAGTGATTTTTCCGCCGCGGTTCGTGACGCTGTGGCCAGCGCTGGTGATGGTGCTGACACTACGGCTGGTGATGCCCGTACCGCGGCAATGGCCGCTTCTTCTGCGGTTGCCGGTGGCACTGGTGGCAGTGGGGTGGTGGCGCCCGAGATTCTGGCAACCAAGGCTCGTGAAGCGGTGGCCGAGGTCAAGCCGCGACGACGGAAATCGAAACGGATGATTTTGGGCACCAGGCGTGATACCGGTGAGGAATTGGCGATTTCACCGACCATTCTCTCCCGCCACGCGGCGATGCTGGGCTCGACCGGTTCGGGGAAGACGGTGATGGCCAAGGCGTTGATAGAGGAGGCGGCACTGGCGGGAATACCATGTCTCATCCTCGATCCCCAAGGCGACTTGGCTCGCCTTGCTCTGGGAATCGATGAGCAGGACCTACGTGACCACGATGGTGACTTGAAGCGGCGTGCCCGACTCCTCGATATGGTGGAGGTCAGGTTGTGGACCCCACTGCGCAGCAAGGGTCTGCCAATCTGTATCGACCCATTCGTCGCTCCTCCCGATGGTCTTGATGCCGAGGAGGCGATCACCGCCTGGGATATGGTCGCCGCAGGATTCACCGGCCTGGCTGATTATGATGCCGAGAAGGCAAGTGGCAAGCAGGTTAAGACCTACATCTACGAGATCATGGTGCACGGAACCCGGCTGGAGTTACCGGTCGGTGATTTCCAGAGCTTGGCTAAAGTGGTGCGTGAGCCACATGAATTGTTCACCCGCCTGCTCTATCCCGAGTGCTATTACGATGTTGAGGATGATGATGAGAAGGTCGCGGTACCGGATTGGGATGAGGTGATGGTTGAGCATTTATTGCCGCATTATGAGGACATGTTGCCGCGCAATACCCGCAACGAGTTGGCGCGCCGCCTCTCGGCCTACTCGAGTGGGGTGAATCAATTACTTTTCTCCAACGGTGCGCCGATAAATTTCGATACCTTCATCGAGCCGGTAGAGCGAGGAAAAGTCCCCCTCAACATCATCTATCTAAACACCATTCAAGACGATGCACAGAAGCAGTACTTCGTTCAGGAGATTGCCCGCGGATTGTATGATTGGATGCTCACCCAACAACCGGTTGAAGGAGAATTGAAACTGCTATTCTTCATGGATGAGGTCGCCCCTTACCTACCACCTTATCCGCGTAATCCACCGGCTAAAGAACTTATCAAACTGATTTTCAAACAGGCACGGAAATACGGCGTCGCCTGTGTCCTTGCCACCCAGAATGTCTCCGATGTAGATTACAAGATCCTCGCTCAGGCCAATACCACTTTTATCGGGCGATTCACCCAACCTCAAGATATCGAGAAAGTAAAACACCTGCTCAAGGAGGGGGGAGGGGACCTCTCTCTGGTCGCAGAGTTGCCGACACTGGGGCCGGGCCAATTCCAATTGGTATCCCCTGATGTCGACCCGGCCCCTATTCCCTTGCAATGTCGTTGGCTGTATACCGACCACGGCTCGCCATTATCTGAAGAACAGGTCGAAGAATTGACGCCGCAATTCCTGCGGCAGTGGGCGCGCTCCAAAGGCAGAGGGAGAAAGCGGCGGGGTGGTGGTGGAGCGGCGCAAGCCGCGGCGCAGGGCACCGAGGGAATCGATGATGATCCGGGTCTTGTCGCCTCAGCCCGTATCAAGGTTGATGGCATGGCCGCGGCCGGCCAAGGGAAAATCAGTGACGATGCCTTCGAGGTTCGCCTGATGGGGGGTCTGGCGGTACTGCGTGATGGTCGCGACCCACTCTATCTGATGCAGGCGGTGACCAATGCGGTCAGTGCGGTGGTGCTGGTGTGGACTCTGGTGGCACTGATGATGGCGTGGCGAGAATCGGCCATCAACGGTGCATGGTTGGCGGGCGGCTTGCTCGCCACCTCGGTGGTGCTCGGATTCGTCGTGCTGGAGGCCGTGCTGAGTCATGATGCGGAGTTAATCCGCAAACTCTCTCGCTTCGCCAAATATACCCAGGTAGTCCTAGCCGGTTGGTTGTGGACACTGTTGATATGGAGTACGATGGTGGATTCCTTCACCTTGGGCTGGGCTACTTGGGTTCTCGAGGTCACGGTGGTCTGGGTCACCTTGTTCCTGGTCATCGAGGGCATCAATCGCATTCGTTTGGGACGGATGCACTGGACTGAGGGAGAGAGCGCCTTGGAGACTTTGAAAGCACGGATTGGTGGGGTCAGTGCCTTATTGACACAATCACAATTCAAGGAGATGCGTGCCAATAGTAAACAGATCCTTGCCGGTCTGCGGTGGGGCTTGGACTTTGCAACCCTGTTATTATTGGGGGCCTTGTTCACCATCATCCTGGCTGGGGATGGTGGAGCGAGTGCCTCAGGAAATTCGACTTCGCTCTCCGAACTTGAAATCTTCCAGCGCCCAGTGTTGTGGTTGGGCTCAATCTATCTCTTGTTATTCGCCAGTGAGACCTGGTTAAGGGTTAGAGGGAAACTTCCTAAACCATCGGGAGAATAGCTGGAATGGCCATGAAAAATCATCCCTCTTCGTGATGAAATTTTTCGTGGAAGGATTCATTATCGCTCGCTGGCTTCGTCGTCCTGTGATGAAGTGTTACGTTTTCGCTCTCGTCTTCGCCTTGTTGGTAGCACCGCTGTCGGGGTGTCTTGGTTTGGTGGGTGACGATACAGATGCGCTGGACGAAGATATTCTTACTCCATTACGAATCAATCACCTACAGGTTAAGGGCACCCACAACTCCTACCACCTCGCCCCGAACGGCCCGACCCTCAGACAATATGACTACAGCCACGAACCCTTGGAGGTGCAGGCGGAAGATTTCTCGGTGCGGCAATTCGAGTTGGATATATGGTGGAGTCCGGGGCAGAATTTGCAGGTCTATCACAACCAATACGACCGCGGTACTACCTGTCAGACCCTTGAACAATGTCTCACCGATCTGCTCGTATGGTCACAGTCCAACCCCTCGCATGTGCCGTTGATGATATGGATTGAACCGAAAGAATGGACTTGGGCGACCACCGACCTGACCACTGTCATCGAAGCGCAGAACATGCTCGAGGATATTGAGCAGGGATTGATTGATGTATGGCCGCGTGAGTTGGTGATAACCCCTGATGATGTTCGTGGAAGTCATGCCGACGTCTCCACCGCTGTCACCACCGACGGCTGGCCACTGTTGGAAGAATCTCGTGGTAAGGTGATGTTCATCCTTTTAGCTGGAGGGGACTTACGCGCCGATTACCATTCTCAGCATCCTAACCTTGAGGGGGCGGTGATGTTCACGAAGGCGGTCGAGAATACCCCCGAGGCGGCAATCTTCTCCAACACCAATCCCGAAGGTGATGGCGAGCGCATCCAGCGACTGGTCGAAGAGGGTTATATCGTCCGTAGTCGCGCCGATGATGCTGTGGATGGTGAGGCTGACAATAACGAGACTACACGCCTTGAGGCGGCCATCGCCGTTGGCGCCCATACCATCACCACCGATTATCCCGCCAAGGTTGATGGCATCGATTACTGGGTTGACCTCGGCGTCGGCTGTAACCCTATTTCCGCCCCACCGGACTGCACCCCAGAACACATTACACCACACTGATAAGAAAATAAACGAAGGGCGAATGTCGTGGTGATTCGTAGTGTCCTTCGTTAGATAAATCAATAGCATATTTATGTTGGGCCTTGCCCATGCAACCCCGCCGAACGCGCCTGAATGAGGCTGGCCTCGACCAAAAGGCCGCGGTCATTTTGGTGGCGATGTTGTTTTCCATCGGTGGGGTTTCCTACTGGTTTCTCACCTCCTCAACAAGTGGGGAGGTGGTGGATGTGCCAGGGTGGGAATGGGTTGACCCGGTGATGGAGATTGAGGATGAGAATCACAGCCATACCGACCTGCTCGCGCACCGGCTGGCGACCCCGAATGCCCGGTTGATCGATTATCATAACCTCAATTGCGATGGAAATGTGAAACCTCCTCCGGAATTGGACAACACTGCGGGAAGGCCATGTGACCCAGCGTTCAAGAATGTCGAGCCGACCCCAGGAGATAATTCGGAGGTTGCCATAGAGGGTAATTTCCTTGAAGATTGTATCATCCATCCCGATGGCAGTGGTGGTTGTTATGCCTATGTCTCATCATATAATCAGTTTGAGATTCTCGATATCTCACAACCCAATAACATAGTCTTGCTATCGACATATTATGCTGAGACCGCGCGAATCATCGACATCAAGGTAACGCCGGATAATAACTGGGTCCTGGTCAATCATGAACTGACCAATACCGAACTCGACCCGATTCCAAATGATGATGATGCCAACAGTGGCGTCAATCGGCTCGATGTAATCTATGTCGGTAATAAGAATGAGCCGATCAAGGTAGCTGAATGGAATAACCCACCGGCTGGTTTCCATAATCAGGATGTCCATGTGTACTGTGACTGGGAGCCGGCCAACCCGGTCTGGGCGCAGGAGGATTGTCACCTGTTCCTGTTCGGGGTCGACCCGCTACCCGAAGCGGTTGAGGGAGGGAATGGGGAGAACCTCAAAGGTACGCAGATCTTCTATGTTCCTCTTGGGTTTGAATCGTGGCTACCGACGCAGACAGATGAAGAACAGAATTCAAGTCGGGAAATCATCCGCTGGGGCGCCTACACCCCGGAATTGGAAACCACCTGTGGTGGCAGCATCTTCAATCATGACAATGTCTTCAGCATCCACCCCATCACCGGACAGAAACTACTCTACATCTCCTATTGGGATGCTGGATTGCGTATCGTTGACGTCTCCAACCCACCCGATATCGCCGACCCGGAAGGTTTCTCCTGGCCGCAGGATAATGAGGTCGGCCGCTGGATGGGGTGTTCATCTGCCAGCGATGGCTGGTATGGCCCCGAGGGTGGTGGACATTCTGGAATGAATGGTACTGAATGGAATGATGCGGCACAAGGTAATGGTAATATCCACTATGCGGTACCATACGAGAACCTGATATGTAATGGGATTTCAGAATTGAACCCGGCCAGCGAATGGCCGGATGAATGCGGCACTGGGCCTGAAGATGCCACTTATGGAGTCAATTGGCGCCACTACACCATCATCGCCCCGGAATACGGTTCAAACCAGAATCATACCGGATATATCTGGACCATTGACACCACCGATCCGGCCAAGCCGTTTCTGGTAAGTAAGTGGCGCCTGCCCGGCGAGGGGCTGTTGGCCAATGGTAGCAGTCATCCTCAACATTACATCCCTGGCGGTTATATCTACAGCCCGCACAATGGTGATACGGGAACCGATGGGAATGTCTACTGGGCGCACTATCATGCCGGCACCTGGGTGACCGACCACGGTAATATCTGGTCTGATCTCGTGTGGAAGGATGGGGTGGTATCACCGGAGTTGGGCTGGCAGGGTATTGAAACGATGGCCGATACTGAAATCGTCGGTTATTATCTCCCCGCAGGCCCGCCGTGGATTGATGACCCGGCGCAGAGCATGGGCTACGATTTGGCCGATTGTTGGGCTTCGTGCATGATTCCCTTTGATTGGGGGTTGCAGTATGACCCGCGCGGTTTCATCTACATCTCGGAGATGGTTTCGGGAATATACGTAGTGCAGTTCGACGAAGATAAGAATCCGGACTTTGATTACCCACCGTTGTGGACACCTCTAGAAGAAGAATCCTAAGGTGGGTTTTTTTCCTGTGTTTTTTCATCGAATGAAGCAGTGACTAGTCACTGTGTAGCCATTTGCGCTATTTCGTTAACTAGTTGAAACGGGAATGATTTCGTACGTAACACTCCAATATACTGTCGAGTTTTGAAATGCCATATAATGCAATGTATGAGTGCATTCCTGTCCCGGAAATGGAAGCAATCCACCTTCTGAATATGACTGAGCATTGTTGTACGTTTCCTTATTGTCTGGATAAATTGACCATCCTACAATGGCACCATTAGCACAGTCTGTACCGAATGAAACTGATGCATATTCATGAATCTTGATGCTTTCTCCAGTTGCTTGTTCTAATGTCGTAAGATTTGAAATTGCAGACCAATAATCGGCAATGGTTTCATCATCAATTGGGCAATTTCCTGTTTGGTTGTTCGTTGAATTACCATCCTGTGTGCCTTCACCCGGTCCAAGATTGCAGAAATTATGCTCAATACTTCCGCTTAAACTAATTAGGCTGTATTCGGTATTTTCACCATCTTCTTCACCTCCTGTATCCAAACAACCAGCCAAGTATGTTGTTGAGAAAAGAAGTGCAATCAATAAAGATTGGAACCTAGCCATGGACCTGCCACATTCTAGTGATACTTTACAATTTACTACTGCAAATCCTTTGAACTTGAGAATCTCCAAGTTTCGCTAATATTGGTTTCCACTCGGTTGATAAGGTAGACTAACAGGCCGTCGGGCTATGGAGAGTGCGACTGACCCGGCTATGCTCAAGGATAGAGTATTCTACCGGCTTGGTGAATTCACTTATGATAATCGCAAGCCAATCATAGTCCTCGGAGTACTCATTTGCATTGGGTTATCATCTCTTTCAGCAATAGGTCCTGATTGGGCCGAGTCATTTGGCGAAGGAAATATGGAGAGTAGTCGGGCTATCGAAATGAAGAATGAAGCCTTCGCTTTAGATGAAAGTGGGTATCGAACCTTTTCCTATCTTGTACATCACGAAACACTCAACGATTCAGATATTGTATGGCGGGAAAATGTCGAAAGCGCATTAGCTGATTTCTCCGAACGTGATGACGTTGAAATCATATATTCATGGGAATTATCTGTTGAGGAAAGGGTTGATGCAGTCAGTCTTGAGGAAAATGGTTATTGGGCCATTAACGAAGTTCGGATAGATGGTGACCAGAAGCAAGCAAAGATAGTCTATCAAGAGATGAAGGACACGGTTTCCATCGGCGATGGATTTGAGGGATGGCGCACGAAAGATATCGCAGTCCATGCTACCTTTGATTCAAGAATCAGTGACGATTTAGTCAAAGCAGAAATGGTTTCAGGACCGCTCACTCTCATCATTCTCCTCATCGTTTTTGGCACCATAGTAGCTGCTCTTCTACCATTTTCCATGGGTGTAATGACCGTACTACCGGCCATTGGAGTGACTATTTGGCTATCAAATATTATTGACGTAAATCAATACTCAATCAATATCATTTCATTGATTGGAATTGGTGTATCAATCGACTATTCGCTATTCCTTGTGTATAGATTCCGCGAGGAATTATCCAGGGGTAGAGACATCCGCACAGCTACTGCGATGAGTGTTGCAACTGCTGGTAAAGCTGTTTTTTACTCTGGAATTATGGTTGCAATCGGCCTGATGGGAATGCTATTTTTCACTAATACTAGTATGCCAAGTCTAGGTATTGGTGGAACCTTGGTAGTCAGTATTGCCATGGTTTATTCAATCATCGTTTTACCAGCAATATTAGCTTCTGTTGGACACAATATCAATCGCTGGAAATCACCGATAAGAATGAGTTTGGATTCAGAGAATGGAGGTTATTGGGGGAGTATTGCGCGCTTTGTCATGAAGCACCCAATAGCAGTTCTCGTCCCCACACTAATCATTCTACTTGGCGCGGGTATGCCTTTCTTGCAAGCTGAATTCGCCCTTTCTTCAATCGAGGCCCTACCTCCAGATGATGAGAGCCGTGAAGGTAGTGAACATATCGATTCAATATGGCCCAGTGGTGCTGAAAACATTGCTCTAGTTGTAATTGATCTCGATGGAGGAGACCCCTTTTCCGAACATAATTTAGGTATATTCCATTC
>JAPOGE010000089.1 GCA_028283345.1 Candidatus Poseidoniales archaeon | reverse complement strand
CCATTTCCCCGGTGATGAAAGCATGCGAGACACCTTCTCCGGAGAAGCCATCGACCAGACTGGCGGCATCACCGATGCACACCGCCCCGGCCATGAAGGCACGGCGCGGTTGATACGATTCCAACTCCTTCTTATTGCGCGGGTCGCCGAATGGTAATTGCCAGCCCTTTGAGGAACCTTCGACAAATTCCGCATCGGCAAACCGTTCGACAAAGGAAGGGTGGGAGGTGATTATCTCGTGTTGCAGAGCTTTCAATTTCTTCTTGCTCTTATCCATATCAGACATTATCATCCCGATTCCGACATTGCAGACCCCTTCCCCGACCCCGAAGATCCAGAAATAACCGTTCACCATATTATCGACGAAGTGAATCTCAATATTTCCGGAATTGGTGGTAAACCCCTTCACATTACGCCAGTATTGGCGAAATCCCCCACACATATGCTTGCGTATCAACATCGATTCACCATAGGTGTCTTTGACAGTCCCTCTGGCAATCGGGCAATTGTAGCCACCGGCGCCGATGGTAAAGGGTGCGGTGAAAGACAACTCCTCACCACCACGCCCGCCGTGCAATCCCACAACACCGATTACTCTGCGACCATCCCCACTACCCGGCCCGGGGTCATCCCCTCCCTTTCCATCATCATAGAGTACCTTCTTTACCAGGAAATCCTGAATCACCGCCCCACCATTCTCGCGCACCACTTCGGTCGCCCGGTTGAATAACAACCAGTCGGTTCTGATGCGAGGTAGGGAATATCCCGCTTCCTTTGCTTCGACTTCATCCTCGGGCAAGGGAATCTCGATGAAGTTCTTACCATCGGAGAATGTAATACCGAGAACCCGGAAGTGAGCGCCGCTTTCCAATCTCTCTTTAATCCCCATCTCCTTGATGAAACTCAAGGATCGTCCACCCACTGCATCACCGCAGACCTTGGTGTCGGGAAACACCCTCCTTTCGAGCAACAGGACTCTCAAACCACGCTCCGCCGCATAGAACGCGGCCGCACTACCACCCGGCCCGCCGCCGACAACCACGATGTCGAAATGCTCACCCGACTCAGGAATCGGCCCCGAGTCGATAGGGCCCTCCCAAAAGCAGTCATCACGTAGCACGGCTAACCCCCACGAATGCTGTGTCAGCGATGAGATGATGAGGGTTTGGGAACCGAAACGTCCCTCACTCCCATTCTTTCTCGGTCCAACCACTGACCCAATCATTCATCCTTAACACATATTAAAACCATCATTCACTGTATTAAGGTGAAGTGGTGCGGTCGGTAAGCATAAAATCCGGCCGCAGAATGAGAATCATCCATCCTATATTATTCAAGATGAGTCGAATAGAGAATGGTGGTGAAGCGATGGCATATACTGTAGTTGATGAGGACCAGGCGACAAACCTGCTCAAGGCAGCCGGTCTTGGGGTTGGGGATACAGGACTGCGAAATATGCGGCTACTCGATGGTGGTTGGGCAAATTCCAATTACCTCCTGACCCTGGAAGACGACTCACAACTGGTGCTGAAAGTCTGGGATGAAAGAACCCCTGATGAAGTGGAGAAGGTGACTGCGAACACCCTTTGGCTGGCCGACCACGGCTTCCCCACACCGGTTCCGCTGATGTTGGAAAACGGCGAGAGAATGCTGGTGGTGGACGACCAGGGGTGGATGCTGATACCCCACATCTCCGGCGGCTGGCTTCCAGCTGACCCAGCATCACTTTTCGATTTAGGCTGTGTGCTGGCACGGTTGCATGCGATTCCCGTGAGCGAAGGGATACCTCGTACTTTTGCGGTAGGCTTCGATTTTTGGGATGAGATGGTCTCGACCGCGCAACGAGAAGGAACCATCACCCCATTCCTCCACCTGTTACGGCAAGAATCCGGCGAACTCAAGAAAAAGATTCCCACCGACCTCCCCCGCGGCATAGTTCACGGAGATCTATTTCCTGACAATGTGATTGGGCGTACCGGCGAGGTGCTCGCCCTACTCGATTTTGAGGAGATATGTGTGGATTCCTTGGCTTTTGACCTGATGATGACCTATGCTGGATTCGGTTGGAAAGACGGCCTACCGGTGGAGGAGTTATGGCAGGCGCTAATCGATGGCTACCAATCAGTCCGACCCTTGACTCCGGCCGAACATGCCGCCCTCCCGGACCTGCACCGCTTTGCGGTGGTGTCGGTGGCAGCGTGGCGATATTGGCAATTCATGATTAATATTCCCGGAACCGAGCACGCTGACAGGTATCTTGAGATGGTCGATAGGCTGGAGATTCCATTACCCACAAAGGGAGATGAGAGACAAATTTAAGACCGCCCCTCAAAATCATAGAAGGAGATCATGATATTGGTTCTACCAACCCCCTCTAGTTGCGACAGGGAATCGAGAATCGCATCTCCCGGGGCATCCATACTGCTGGCGACGACCTCGATGAGAAAGTCCCAATCACCGTCGGAGTGGTTTCCGGCTTCGTCCGCATGAGTGTCGGCATCGAAGAAATTGAAGACCTGTGGGGAGATATCGTCAAGGCCCTCAACTGAGGTTACCGGGCTTGGGCAAGTCACCGCGCTCACCACAAGCGCTGGCCAGACTCTTCATCGCCGCGACATAATCATCCATGGTCGCCCCATCACCACCATCGACCAGGGAACAACCAACCTCCCATAATTCACCTATTGCCAGACTCCAGCCCGAGCCTCGGTCGCGCGCATCCTGCTCAAAGTGCCATTCTTGACCACCTTCTTTACCGTGTGCCGATAGCCACGCCCAGCAGAGTGCTTGAGTGGCGATATCACCGTGCATCTTGGTCGCTTTTGCATGCGCCCGCCCAGTTCCCTGACCTTGGGCGAGAAGCACCAGATCATGCGCTTGGCCACAGATACCCACAAGTTCATTCTCACCCCAGGGGAATAGTTGTAACAGACTTGCTGCGGCACGTTTTGATGCTAGGCCGCGCAAGAATTTCCCAAACGGGGTTTTGCGCTCCAGTTGAGTTCTCCAGTCATCCTCAGCCTCGTCCGCAGCGATACCGAGGTGGAGCAGAATATCCTCACCATAATCTTCCCAGAGTGCCGATAACAGATGGTGTGAAGTGGTGGCCAAGCACCATATCATCACATCTTCCCGGACTTCGAATTCTCCATTTTCTCCGATTGTAGCACCGACTCCTGCTTCGATCATCAAGGTAATTCCAATCGCCGCAGCCTCGCGCTCGATGTCGCTGCCGGACAATGATTTGATTGCCACTTCGACATCATCTGCGTCGAACCATGAATCACCGATGGCGATTCCATCACCGAGATTGCTGGTCAAAACCCTTTGCAGTGAGCCCCATAGGTCAGCCTCAATAACACTCAACTCCATCCATGCAATGATTACTTTCTCGATATTATCCACCGCTTGCTGCGGCAACTCCCGCTCCTCTGGCCACCCATCCGGGCGCCAAGAAAAATCACCTTTGGCAATCTCGGTGAGTTTCGGCGGCAACATCGACAGTGCTAATTCGGTGATGAGTGAAATCTTTCTTTTGGCGGCAAGGGCATCGGGTCCGAACCGAACCGTCGTACCATCGATATATTCCAGAATGACACAACCATCATCGATTTCGCCAATGGTATACCCGTCAGCGCTTTCCTCGACCTTCACATCCAAGTTGGTAACCACTTCACCTAACCATCCATCTGGAATCTTCGCCGAGTTTCCGGTGCACACGAAACCACCTGACCACGAGAAGAAAAACCAGCCCTTCCGAGCATGCCCTTCCCAGGTCAGCAGGCGTAGTCGGACATTGGGGTGATTCTGCACCCCGACCGAGAGAATAGGTTTGGAATCCCCCTTTCTGACAAATGAACTATTGCCGTAAATCGGGTGATTGAAGGTGCCGACCAGCGTGATATCATCATCGTGAGCCGCGGCCAGAGCACCGGCCCAAGCCTTGGCTACCGCATCGCCGCGTTTACTCATCATCCGCTTGTTGAGCCATGAGATATAGTGGCGTTTATCCAAAACCTTGGCAATTTCCTTCAAGGTCTTGGTGACTGGGTCGGTACGGCCCCATGGCAAGTGCCCATCCCAGCGCATTTCCGGCAAAGCGACTTCGGGGGTGGCGATCAATATATCGAGATTCTTACGCAGGCGTTGCTGAACATTCTGCGACGCCCGTTTAGTTCCACGCAGCCGCAGGCGTTGCTTCTTCTGGCCTGGAAACTCCACTTGACTAGGTCCCGCCATCCTCTCTCCTCCCCCCGCCGAATAACCACTTCCAAATAGGTGCATCGCAAAGGTAATCATGCCGGTGGAATCAGTTTTTCCACCGCCTCGGCCTCAAGGCCCTGCAATTCACCCGGAATTACCAAACAGTGAATCTCTCCATCCCGTAGTTGTGAAAGAGTACCGAGAGAGCCGCGGCGAATGCGTTTCTCTGTCGTACCGAGGTCTGAGCACAGGATGCCGAACCATTGCCGTACCGGCGCTGCCAACCGCTCCTGCACCGCCCGGGCTCTCAAGCGCCCGCGTACGTCGTCGGCTGCCAATTCATCTTCATTGAGATGAGGAGGGAGGTCATGGCGCAGTTTCTGCGCCATCAATTCCAACGTCAATACCGCCTGTTCGGGAGTCATTGGAATCGGCTTCACATCACCACTTCCAGTCGGGTCGAGATCGAATAAGACCATTACATGATTACCGAGAAATAATGACTCACAGAGTATTTCCAACGGCGAGGTCGGCAGATAATCCCCAACTGGAAAAGTCAGGGTGACCTGGCGGCCGAAGCGGCAGCTCTGCAGGCCGATTCCACCGCTGACCAAAGTCGTTACCGAGGCCGCGTGAACCACCTCATAGGGAATACCCTGATCATGGCAACGTAGTAGTAAATCGACATGGGTAGTTGCTTGCAGGGGGTCGCCGATTACCAGCAATGAAACCAACTCCTCCTTTGCCAATTCAAGGATTCGGCGGGGGTTCTCGACATCATTCCTCAGCAGGGTCTCAATCGTGCCTACCTGGGTCTCGAGCAATTGACTGTCGATTTCACCGAGCACCGAGGTATAACCATCAAGGAAACGATATTCACTCTTGGTGGCATACTCAACCCCAGCCACCGACATCTGGGTCGGTGAGCCTACCCCTGTGCCGATGAGAACCAGGCCATGCCCCACTTCCGCCAACGTCAAACCATAACCTCCACTGGCACTACCGAGTCGAATGCGTCACTTGAGCGTGCCGAAGCGAGATACCCAACGTTTCGCTGATGCCTTGGCGGCCAAGGAATGGGCGGCGAAGGGATACCGTATTCTTGCTGATGGAGAGTGCACGCTGATTCCGATCTGCGCCACCTCCCCTGATGACCTTGGAGGTGAGTTTAGCCAAATCCCGATAGTCGAAATTGCGAGAGAGCCGTCCCCGGATAATACCAACTGGCTCACCCATCTGGCGAACCACCTGTCCGCCGAGACCATTGAGCAACACCTTGGTCAATGGCCGAATGCACAGGAGCACTTCGGTGACCTGATAATCTTCAAGGCTGACGATAACATTACCGAACACCTAAGGGAAATCGCTCTGGCAAAATTGGAATTCAGCCACAAATCGAGGTTAGTATTACTCGATAATGGTGTAGTAGGGCCTTTCAGGATTCGTGAACTGCAACCTTTGGCGGCACGCCACCAGGGAAAAATCCTCGACCAGCACGGAATTGGTGAATTGGATGAGGAGACGAGAACCCGTGTCACCTCGACCAGAGTGCCGATTACCGAATACGGCGCCACCATCATCACCGACCCGAGTGTCGTATATTATTCGGCGCGGCTGGCGAATGAGCGTTCACAAACGGTTTCCATGGCCATTACATTGCGAGAAAAACTCGAGCGTCCACTCAACATCGCCGACCCATATTGCGGCGTCGGCCCGGCAATTGTACAACTTTTAAGGGCACCCGACTTGGTCGATAACTTCCTCGCCACCGACCTGAATCCAGCGGTGATTGAATTACTGGATGAGAATCTGACCGCAAGTGGCGCCGGCCGAGATAATCGATTCCCCACCGGCCTTGCCGATGCCCTGAGTTTGGCAGAAAACCCGAATCTGGTGCGGCAATTCGATTTACTGTTGATGAACCTCCCCCACGATACCATCGACCACCTGCCCCGATTGCTCCCCCTGTTGAGGGATGACAGCCCAACCCTGTTACGTGGATGGGTGGTTCTAGAGGAGATGGAAATCCCCGCCGCCGAGGCGCGGCTTGGTGAAATAATAGTCAACATGCAACCCTCACCCAACTCCTGTGAATTGGAAATCAGACGCCAGTATAGCACTACCAAAGTGTTGACGAGATTCACTGCCTGGCTCGGTGCTTGATGACATCATCGCGGCGTCATGCTTAACGCAGGTCTCGACTTGGCGACAATTACCGAGGCAATATCATGGTGAAGGTATCCTGTACCTGCGGCAATCAGATTGATGTCAGCGGAGTAATTCCGGCGATTGAGCCGACCTCGGTATACTGTATCGTCTGTGGTAGGGTGATGCAACACAAATTATGATTCACAGGTTTGAGAAAACCTCGGTATTTGTATTTTGGCGCCGTTGCCGGGATTTGAACCCGGGGCGGGAGATCGACAACCTCCCATGTTAACCCCTACACTACAACGGCTCTTTGCAGGTCGGGCAAAGGAAACCTGTATTTAAGGCGCGCTCCACAGGGTGAATGGGTAGTGCCATGGCGGGCCAGCAATCGACCAGCAAACAAAAGGAGAGAGACGAGGCCAAAGAGGCTGAAGTCGGTAACCTGTTCGCAACCACCTTCGATGAAATGGAGGTCGCAGAGTCGGGCAGGCCAGAACCGGAGGTTACAGAAACCGATACGCCTGATGTTGAGAAAACCTCAGATGAGGAAACAGATGCTGAGGTACCCATTTCCACTGAAACCCCGGTCGAGGGAGAACCCATCCCACCAGAGTCCGAAGTAACCACCGGAGATGAAGAAAGTACCGAAACCGGTGCCGACGAGCAGCCGGCAGGATTCACTCCGCTAAGTGGCCAGCCGAGCGGCCCACCCAGCGGCCCACCACCCAGCGGCCCACCACCCAGCGGCCCACCACCCAGCGGCCCACCACCCAGCGGCCCACCACCCAGCGGCCCACC
>JAPOGE010000088.1 GCA_028283345.1 Candidatus Poseidoniales archaeon | reverse complement strand
TGATCGTCGTGACTCACGAGATGGGCTTCGCCAAGGAAGTCGCAGACCGTGTGCTGTTCTTCGACGAGGGACTGCTGGTGGAGGAGGCGACTCCCGACATCTTCTTCGACAATCCCGTCGAGGACCGGACGAAACTCTTTCTGGAACAGATTCTGTAATATCCAGCCAAAGTCTCTCAGGCCAGCCATCAGGTAGCCTGTGGTCAGCACTTGGCGCCTCACCGATGTTTTTTGGGGTAGGCTTCCCTCCCATCACCTCTCCGCCATGCCTAACCTCGTCGCCGGATCATGTCAACCCGGTGAATCGCATTCCTGACCTGGTAGATTCGCTGTGCCATCGCCTCGTCATTGAGCAGGCCGAGGACGTTTGCAACCACCCGGTCGCCCAGCGGCAGGTGCTGCTTCGACTCAAACAGACAGATCATCTCAAGACATGCCCCAGGGTCATCCAGTGGGTCGTCCATCCGTGGGTCGGCAGGGGCGATAATGCAACTTGAGCCGTGTGCACCTTCACCGGGCCACATCCACCATCGGGTGCCACTTGTGCCGGTGATTAGCATACCGTCATCGGTCAAGTCAATCATTTCTGGATTACTTTCAATTACTGCGCGTAAGAGTTGGAATGAGCGCTCGTGTGGAGTTATCGGCACATCGTCTCCCTTCTTCCCGAATAGAATAGCCAATTCCATACAGGCGCCGCGCAGTCGCAATGCACTTTCACTGCCATAGCGACCACGCCAGGTGCGGACAAAGAATTCAAGCAGACGAATATCACGTGGCAGGTCGAGCAGGTGGCGACCACCCTCAAGGTGGATTCCCAATTTGTATGTTGAATCATTCCAACTGCACAGCGGTGGCGGATTGAGATCGTCCTGTTGATTGAAGTTGCCGACTTGGATATATGGTGGTGGTGCATTGGCATCACCGATGGCTTGGAATTGACGACGAATCATCTTCCGACGAATGCTCTGCTGGCCACAATCATTTCCCGCCAGCGAGCCATCTTCGCGGCATAATTCTGAATGCAGGCCATTGAAACGGTGTGCTGGATGGCCTTTCTGACGTGGATTGACGACGCTTTGGACGATGTAGGACAGCAGCAGTTTTCCACAGCCGTTTCTGACAGCCACCCTATCGACCATCATCCCACGCTCGTGCACGGCGATGGTGAAAGGGCCGAGGTCGAATCCCGATAACTCGGTGCCGAGGCCCTCGTCAATATCGGCTTCGCTGGCGCCGCCATCGCGAAACAGCGCCAAATCGGCTCTCCGAGCGACGATTTCAGCTACCTCAAGATACAGTTTTGCGACCGGAGGGCAGTGCTCCGAGGGGCTGTGTTCTAGTGGGTCGTCGGATGACTTTGCTTCCCGCCCGGTGACGATTTGTAGAACCCGGCTCCAATCGAAGAAGTCCTCCGGGGTAATTACACCCCGACCACAATCATCAACTTCAGTTTCATCTCCAGCCAATTCTCCGGCATCATCTTCAACTTCATATTCGGCGCCGATTTCCCATAATCCACCGACATCATGTTCGATGTAATCATACAATTCACCCCGCACCTCATCGATGATATCGTGGAACTGCTCACCGACCAACCTCTGCCAGACCGGCACCAGACGCTTGCTGAAACCATCTTTGGTGTTCCAGATGGCGCAGATGGGGCAAAGCTCACCCTCTTCTTGACCATCGAACTTTGCACGACAGCAGGAACAATTCACAAAGTGGAAGTGAAAATCCACCCCTTATGAAGGCAGAAATCAGTAGCGCTCGTAGACCACATCGGGATGGACGTGGGTCACCTGATGACCATGGTTGCGAACCTCGCCGATAATCGCTGTCCCGGCTAGTCGCTCAGCCAGCCATTCACACACCGAGGAAGCAGATTCTGCGCTGACCGCGATGACCATTCCCAATCCCATGTTGAAGGTTCGATGCATCTCTTTGGCGTTGATTTCACCCTGTGCCGCCGCCCACGCGAACTCTGGTTGTGGGGGCAAGGGGTCGGCGATATGCCAACCTAGGCTGTCATGTAATCGCAGGAGGTTGGACAGGCCGCCACCGGTGATATGAGCGATGGCGTGCAGTTCGTCAGCCGAGCAAGGAGCCCTCTCGTCGCTGTTGTCGCCCGAGTCATTGCGGCAGGCTGTGATGAGGTCGACGATCGGGTCGCAGTAGATACGCGTCGGGTTGAGTAGGACTTCTCCCAGAGTGATTTCTCCCTCGGTGAAACGCTCTACCTCCCGCCATGGGTGGTCGCTGTCGAATGGTGCCGGGGCGTCCAAGTCAGCGCCACTGACCTCTATGACCTTACGAATCAGCGAGAAACCGTTCGAATGTATTCCACTGCTGGGTAGGCCGATGAGAACATCTCCGGCGACCAGATTCTCGCCGGTGATCGCCGCACCTTTGGGCAGGTATCCCAATGCGGTACCCGAGAGGTCGAGTTCGGTTACAATTTCGGGCAGGCTGGCGGTCTCACCGCCAGCCAAGGTAACCCGGGCGCGCCGACACGCCTCAGACAGTGATTTTCCGATAGCGGCGTGAATCACCGGGTCGGGTCGTGGCGTGGCGATATAGTCGACAAAGGCGATCGGCTCGGCGCCGACACATAACAGGTCGTTGACATTCATCGCCATGCAGTCGATTCCGACCCCATGCCAGGCATTCAATTGACTGGCTATCTGCAGTTTACTGCCTACACCATCGGTGGCCAGTGCCAACAGATTATCGCCGAATTCAATCAGCCCGCCAAATCCCCCAGGTAGGTCGACCGGTGCCCCGGGAGTACCGCTGGTGCGCACCGAATTACCCAGGGCCGAGACCAGCGAGGCGACCGATTTCCCTTCGAGGTCGATATCGACCCCGGACGAGGCGTAATCCAGTCCCTCGGGTTCACCCATTGTTCGCCGCGACCTGCCACTGCTCTATGATGATGCCGAAGCAAGCAGACCACGATATTCTGATAGTCTCTGGATGATTTCACCCTCTATGGCTATCTCGATTGAGAGAACTTGGCCAGGTCGCCTGACAGGTAGAGGGCGACGATGATAAGAACGACTTGAACCCCGGCTCGCAACATATGTTGCTGAGTCGTCAGCAATGTGCCATTGAAGGGAACATCAGCAATCCACATGTAGAGATTGGCAGGAAAGACCGCAATCAGGAAGAGCACCAACAGACGACCGGTTATCAACCTGCTATCAGGGTAGATGATGCCGATACCGCCGGCGATTTCCATCGCCCCGGTCACATAGACCAGAAATAATGCAAATGGCAGAATCGGCGGGACGATATCGACAAATATCTGCGGGTTTCT
This sequence comes from Candidatus Poseidoniales archaeon, assembly GCA_028283345.1. GTDB lineage: Archaea > Thermoplasmatota > Poseidoniia > Poseidoniales > Poseidoniaceae > UBA60. The sequence continues at coordinate 3,904 of JAPOGE010000088.1, read as the reverse complement.
GAAATGCGAGATACCGGCGAGAATAAAGGCGATTCCATAGATGGAGGCGAGAATGTGGGCAATCACGAATTGAGCAAGGCTTAGCACCCCTTAATTATTCACTTGAGATTATTGTGTCGACTACCAGACCGCTGGAGACCTGTGATGGGGGATGTGGGGGGGGTTAACCCAACTGGCGCGGTCAAGCCGAATCGGCAGCAGGCTCTTCCGCAGTGCCCCATTCCACCATCGTCCAAGCACGCTCGTGACCATAGTAGAACATCAATTTGAGAATGACGTCGAGAACTATGAATTTTCCCGAGTCCCCGATGTCCCCGGTGAGAAAATACACTATCGCCGCTCCGGTTATGGTGGCGATGAATCGCCAACTGATTGCCTTCACCATACTTCTTTTTCTTGTTCCATTCATACTCTCACCGACGACCTCGAAGCAAACTCACCGAATAATATACACCCCGGCAGTTCATGCCCACAGGCCTACTAGGGCAATATCCCCGACCGGCCATCCGCTGACCTTGATCGGCCGTACACCGATGACCCTGCGCCAGCCATGCAGAGCCCGCAAGATATCCGTGTCGGCGCTCAGGCGCTCAGTCCACCGTATTGCTGTGCCACATAGACCCCGAGCACATAGGCGATGATGGTTGCGAAAATTCCCAATGCCAGCGCCGCCTCGAAACTCCAATCACGCCGCAACAGGTAAGGTAGAACCATGAATAACACCAGTGAGGGCAGAACCAACCACAGGATTCCCTCGGAGAAATCCGCGACCTTGGCGGTGTCTTTGGTATCGTTGTATAACCAGATGATTGAGATGATGCTGATGAAGGGGAGGGAGACCAGCAAGGCGCCGAAAACCGTTGATTTCTTCGCTATCTCACTCGCTGCCACCACTATTGCCCCGCTGAGCACACCCTTGCCTAACCACTCTATCCACGTCATGGCAGGCGATGGTCGTCGGGCCTATCAATCATACCCACCAAGTCACCATGGCCGTCTTAACGTCCGAGGAACTTCTTCTTCGCCTGTTTCTTCATCTGCTCTTTGACCAACTCGGTGGCCTTCTCCTCTACCGCGGCTTTCGCCTTGTCCTTGGCCGCGGCGACCTTCTCACTGACTGCATCGGTTGCCGGCTTGATTGCTCCGGCGATGGCCGCGGCGGCCTTCTGCTTGATTGCCGCCTTGCCCAGACCGCCGATTTTACCGCCGAGTTTGCCGCCGATTTTCGCTTTCTTTCCCGAATCCTCTTCGCTCATGACCGGGGAGAGTAGGCTGAACTAATCAAGGCAAGGTAAGTTTAGTTGGCTATCCATTGCTATTGTAGAGACGGCAAATATGTGTTTTTCAGTCTGTAAAGTGTAGGGAGATTATTGTGTGATATTTGCCGATGAAGTGTTATATCAGCGGCGACGCTTGATAACCTAGTGGAGTGGAATAGTAACCATGAGCGGAAAAAGAACACTCATTGCAACCAGCCTGCTATTGTGCCTCTTGATGATGACTCCAACATCATTGGCACAGACCACCGACCGTGCCACCGATGCTGAAGCCGTCGTGATCACCACTGAGATGACCGACCTCGATATCTCCATCGATGAGGAATCGGGATGGGTCAACCTGTCCCTCGGGTCATCCAAGATGTATCTGAAGTACGGTGAAGGTGATATCGAATTGATGACGGTGCAGAAGCGCTACATGGGCATCGCCGATATTCATCGCGGCGCAGATGACCGTCTGGTCGAGCGTGTCGGCATCCCGATGCACATACTATTCTATCAACAGTTGAATGGCCTTGCCGAATACGTCGACAGTAATGGCGACGGCCTGCTCAATGTGCGCTCGAACGGCCAAGCCGGCTCCTTCGATGAACTGCGCGACTCGGTGACCGACCACGAGACTCTGCTCAAGTGGATAAACTTCGACGACGTCGAGTGGGAGTTGACGAGGATTTCCTGGGATTGTGAGGGTAATGACTGTGAACTGATGTTCTCACTGAGTGCTTACAACCTGACCTATGGAAGCCTCGGGGGGGCTAGTTCCGGGGGAAGTTCTGGGGGCAATTCCGGAGATGTGCTCGAAGAGTTGACCTATCTGTTCAAACTGACCACCCGCGAGGTCGACATTGATATCCCCGAAGTTCGCCATTACCGGGTCCGGGCACACGGCCCACAGGGCAGCCCAATCATTGACTCCAGTGAGGAGATAGATTCGGTCAGCATCAACCACACCGGGATCCGAGCCACCTGGAAGTACGACCAGATAATCAAGGGATGGGATGTCGCCACCACCGCAAATGGCAGTGCGAGAAATGACACCCGATTGATACACTTCGTCGACGCCGGTTTCGCCACCCATCTGCCGCCAACCGTAGCGCAATGGGCACACACCCAGTTTGACCGTCTTCCCGCCCCACGGGCAATTACCGGGGAATACACCCCCCTGCAGGGTCGCACCCACGATGACCATGGGATGCCACTTCGCTGTGGCCTTGAATACATCCACGGCCAGCACGGTGATGTCGGTCAGCAACTGCGCGAATACCGTGATACCAACTGTGTCGGCCCCGGTGAATCCTTGGATACCGGCCGGGTGACCAATTCCACCACCATCCGTTCTGGAGCACTCCAGTTCGAGGATGGTGGTCGCCGCCTCGGCTCACTGAGGTGGGTCAGCAACGCCACAATTGACGGAGTTGAGACCGAGGTATTGTTCCAGATCCATGGTCACCGCCCGGTCTTGCCCGATGATGTCGCCAACCTGGTCGACGGGGTCTACCGCGGCGTCAGGCTCAGCGGCGGCTACAACTTGGCTATCGGCGACGACATCGTTCACGACCCGGAGTACGAGGCCGACCTGGCCGATATCGATGCTATGTCGATTATCACCCCCCTCGATGGCGAGGGAGCAGGGATTCCTCTGGTCAAAGCACTGTTGCGCTTGGCGGTCATCTTGGTCATCGCCACCGTCGGCGTGGTGCTGGTGGTCAAGGTCAGAGCCGGCAAGCCCGAGCAGTCGGCACCGGTACCCGATGCCGCCGCTTGGGAGGCAACCCCCTGGGATTCTCCTCCGAAGCCACAATGACGAAGGCCACTATGAAACGAATACAGGCACGGCCTTCGTTATATTGATTACTTTCGAGCGAGTTCAGGTGAGGAAAAGCAACAATACCTAACCCCTGTTTCAGCGAAACGAGAGAAGATGCGGATAACCCAGGTCGACCGATTATTGCTCGCCCTGCAGGGCTCGCCCGAGCATTGGTCGGCCTACGAATACCCGCTGGCCTACAGCCAGACCGGGCTGTGCGCCCGGCTGGGGATGAAGCAGTCACAACTGAGCCGTGAATCGCGAAAACTGATTCATTCGGGACATGCCGAGGTCGAGCGCAGGCGGATTCAGGGACAGGCCCGACGCAAGAATGGCTACTGCCTGTCCGAGGCTGGACTGGCCCGTCTAGATTCTCTGATCGATACGGTCTTGGCGCAGAAGGTATTGTTGATGGGAGCGGCTGGCCTACCCGAACAACACCATCTCAAAGAGGTGCTCAGGCGGTGGGGCATCGCGGTTGACCACGAGGCCCTGGCATTGGTCGACACATTGCGCGCCGCGCCTCAGCATGAGGGCTTGCCCTTCCTCGAGCAGGAAACCTGGTTGCGCCGCTCATCCACTTCACTTGCCCCAGACATGGCGAGCGAGTTGATTGACGCGCTACAGCAGTTGGCGAAGTTGAAACGCGACCTCGGCGAGGTCGAGGCGGCGAGCGAGAATCTTCTGAAGGCCGCAGAATTGCACCGCAAGCGCGGTTTCGCCAGTGGGGAGTTGACCTGCCTGGTGGCGGCTTCGACCATCGGAGGCGATTATGAGCACGACAGAGTGTTGGAATTGGCCCGAGACATCGAGGTCGACC
>JAPOGE010000087.1 GCA_028283345.1 Candidatus Poseidoniales archaeon | reverse complement strand
GTCGGTTATCTTCTCTCGCGCGATGTCATCGGAACTTTCGACGAGGTCAACAGCGTCTCTCTTGGAATTGCCCTGGCGACCTTCGTGGTGACCATCGTCGGGCTGTTCGCCATCATGTCGGCACTCATCCTCTACATTCTCGGTAAGCAGGTCAAACAGATACAGTTGCATTATCGAGAATGGCCCGGCGAGTGAGTACGAGGGGTGATGGTTCAAGATGACGCGTGGTCTGGTATGTTTCGATATGGACCGCGTCTTGGTCGATTTTCTTTCTACCTGGCAATGGGTCTATGATAAACTAGACCTCAACAACGATGAATCCTTTGCTCTATATAATCAGGGCAAACTCGATGAATGGTCGTGGATTATCATGGATCTGGCTCTTATCAAGCAAGGATGTTCAACCAAACTGGGGGAGGAATTACAAGATTCCCACCTCCGCCATTGGCTGGCCGACTGTCCGATGATGAAGGGCTGGAAGGACTGCATCCAGACCTTGCTCGATGCCGATTTCACCATCGCGATTATTTCCGGCGGCATGCAACATACCGCCAAGCAGATTGCCGCCGCCTTCCCCAGCGGTGAACCATGGGCTAAGGGTTGGGGTTGCGTCGACCGCAATACCGCCAGGGAATACATGGACGGCCAGTCCTCACGACTACTCGTTTTCACCAATGGCTGGCTGGTAAACTCCGACGGTAGCATCCCTGAGGTCGGTCGCTTCAATGTGCAGATGCACGGCAAGGGTACTGTGGTGAAGATGCTGCAACGCCGCCTCGGTATTCCCCTGGAGCGGACCGTTGCCGTCGGTGATTCATCCGGCGACATCTCGATGTTCGAGCAGAGTGGATTTTCTATCAATTTCAACCCCTGGGATGAACGTCCGAAGGCGCATGCTGACCTGGTAATCGAAGAAAAAGACTTGCGGCTGGTGAAAGAGGCGATCCTAAGAACAATATGACTTTGGATTCAAGTCAATTCTGAGAAATGCTTGAAACCGAATGGGGCGACGCCGGCGCATGGCAGACAGCAAGATTGACGGGATTGAAGATTTGTCCAGTGACTCGCGCCGCGACGCTCTCCGGGGTACTGATGGAACCATAGTCAATATTGCCGGCTATCGCTTTGTCGCCCTGCCCGACCGTGATGAACTGCGCCAGCCGTTCCGCGACATATGTGGCGAATCAGGGCTGGCGGGAACGATTCTTCTCAGCCATGAGGGAATCAACTTCTTCTTGGCCGGTAGTCGGGTCGGGATGGATTCGTACCTTGAATTCTTGGCACAGGACGAACGTTTTGCCGGGATTCCACTCAAAGTGAGTAATTCAGATTCACAGCCATTTCGGCGCATGCTGGTGCGGCTCAAGAACGAGATAATCTCTCTGGGAATGCCCGAGATCTCCCCGGCCGATTTCACCGGCGAGGAAATCACCCCACAGCATTTGAAGGCCAAACTCGATGCCGACGAAGATGTCGTGGTACTCGATACACGCAACGATTACGAAATCCGCATCGGCACATTTGACAATGCGGTCGACCTCAATATCTCTTCATTCAGGGATTTTCCCAATGCCATAAAAAATCTGCCTGAGGAAATGAAGGAGAAGGAGATAGTCCTGTTCTGCACCGGCGGAATCCGCTGTGAGAAAGCCTCAGCGGTGATGCTCAACGCCGGTTTCGCCAATGTCAAGCAACTCAAGGGGGGAGTCTTGGGATATTTCGAGGAGTGCGGTGGTGCCCATTGGGATGGAGACTGTTTCGTCTTCGACCGCCGGGTCGCCCTCAATCCGCAACTGGAGGAGACCGACCATGAGTTGTGTTTCGCCTGCCGTGAGCCGCTCGGCCAAGAGGAACTGAATTCAGAGGATTATGTGATTGGCCAATCATGCCCTCATTGCGCATAGAGTTCCAACATCTCCAGCGGGACCACCTCAAGGGTTCTCTCGTGAGTGGCTTCCATGTTCACTGGGCAGGCATTTCCGGCCTCAGCCGCAGCCTTCCAGGTCGGGGCACAGACACACCATTGGTCGCCGGGTTTGAGACCGGGAAAATTGAATTGCGGCGCTGGGGTCATCAGGTCATTGCCCAGACTCTTGGCGAAATTGAGAAAGGTCTCGGTCAGGATGCAGCACACGGTATGATAGCCTTGGTCGGCCGAATTGGTATTACAACAACCGTCTCGGTACCAGCCGGTCACCGGGTCTTTCGAGCAAGTGGCCAATTCGGTGCCGAGCACGTTCTGGCTGTGGTGCATCTCCATTTCAGTCATATCAAACCATCTCCACCGTTTTTCATCAGCGCCGCCAGTTTCCCACTCATGGGCTCGTTTTTTAAGTTCACGGAGTCACCCGCCGTGAATCGCGTGGGAAGGGAATGACCTCGCGGATGTGGTCAGCTCCACTCAACCAACTGCACACCCGCTCAATCCCCAAACCGAAGCCACCGTGTGGGACGCCACCGTACCTGCGCACGTCTATATAGAATTCATACGGTTCTCTCGGTGTGCCCTCCTCATCGATTCGCTCAAGGATTTCCTTCTCTGACCAGGTTCGCTCACCGCCGCCGATGATCTCACCATAACCTTCTGGAGCCAGCAAATCGTGGCAGAGTACGTACTTCTCGTCATCGGGGTCGGGGCGATGATAGAATGGTTTTGCAATCCGGGGATAATGGGTCAGGAAATGTGGAACCTCGAAATCCTGGGTAAGCACCTTTTCTTTGGAATAGTCGAGGTCTTGCCCCCATTCGATATCGACTCCCAGGCCCTGCAGGGTCTCAACCGCCTCATCATAACGCATTCTCGGGTAGGGGGAATCGGCATAGCGAGCGACCAGGTCGAGGTCACGGCCGACTGAGGCCAGTTCATCACTGCGCTCATCGAGCAGAGTTCTGGCAATGTGGCGCACCAAGCCCTCGCCATGTTCCATGACTTCGGCATTGCCAGCCCATGCAATCTCCATCTCGGCGTGCCAGAATTCGGTCAGGTGACGCCGGGTGCGCGACTTCTCAGCGCGGAATGAAGGTGCGACCGTGTAAAGGCGCTCCAGCGCCGGCATCGCCGCCTCGGCATAGAGTTGCCACGATTGGGTCAGGTAGACCTTACGCCCGAAATAGGGCACCTCGAACAGGGTACTGCCGCCCTCGACCGCACCGGCGACAAAACTGGGTGCATGATATTCGGTGAACTCACGCTCGCGGAAGTATGAATGAACGGCACCGAAAACGCTGCTACGAATCTTGAGCATGTTGGTCATCCGACCGGTGCGCAGGTAGAGATGGCGATTATCGAGCAGGAATTCGGTCTCGCCTCCATCTGCGTTCTCCATCGCCGATTCGGTGATGGGAAAGGGCTTTTCCGGGTTCACTGGGCCAACCACTTCGGCGCTTGAGACGATGATTTCGTGACCACCTGGTGCGCGTTCGTCGACATTGACCATTCCCTTGAGGATGATGCTGGTCTCGATGAGGGAGGATTTGAGATCTTCAAAGGAATCATCTCCGAGCGCATCGCGCTTGGCCACACACTGGATGGTTCCGGTCGAGTCGCGCAGGACGATGAAGTGAATCTTGTTTGAGCCACGGGTACGGTGGACCCAGCCTTTCAACTCGACTTCCTTGCCATCGTGCATACCCGATTGGACTTCGCCTATCCAATGCGACTTCTGCATCATGCCCTCTCCACCCTCGCCCACCTCGCTTCAGCACTTCAAACATGTGGGGTGGCACGTTGGAGCAGTGGCTCAATGAGGTTGTGATGAGTCCACTCAATGATAGATTGATGAGGGGAGGAGGCGCGAATACCTCCATGGCAGACGGTGTTGGTACTAAGTCTCATTATTTGCGGGTGGCGGTTTACGCCATCGGGGGAAATGCCCTTTCCGACCCCGGTGCAACGCCTGACTCGGGAACCAAGACCTCCCTTGAATGGGGGGCACATGACATCACTGACCCCAGACAGGAGCAGGCATTGGTCCTGGCCAAGGTTCTATCCGACATCGTCGACCTGCTCGAGGCCGGATACCGGGTGGTGGTGACGCACGGAAATGGCCCTCAGGTCGGCGACTTGCTACTGCTGGAAGAAAGGGCATCTCAATGCGAAGATATGGCGACGCGCCCACGTACAGGACTGGATTCATGGGTGGCGGCAACTCAAGGGATGATCGGTCATGAATTAGCCCTTAACCTCGATTCGGTTTTACAGCGTAAAGGCCGGCCCGAGCGCACCGTGGTAATCCTGACCAGAGTTGAAGTGGAAGCCGATGACCCGGCATTCGACCTGCCGGCAAAACCGGTCGGGCCGGTACTGTCTGCCGATGCGGTGATGAAAGAGGAATGGGACATTGCCGCAACCGGAATCGGGCCGCGCCGAGTGGTCGCCTCACCTCTGCCCAAATCGATTCTCGACTTGGCGGTGATTCGAACACTCGTCGGTCAAGGTGCGGTGGTCTTCTGCGGCGGTGGTGGCGGGATTCCGGTGATCCGTATGGATGACCATTGGGTCGGGGTGCCGGCAGTAATCGACAAAGACCGATTCTCGGCATTGCTGGCGACCGAATTATCGGCCGATGTACTGCTCATCAGCACCGCCATAGACTCCTTGAGAACAGGCTTTGGTACGTCGAGTGAAAAGTCACTTACTGAAATTTCCTGCGCCGATGCATTGGCGGGAATCGAGAGCGGAGAATTCCCTCCGGGCTCGATGGGTCCGAAGTTGTCGGCGATGGTGATGGCCAAGCAGACCATCACCGATTGCGAGGTGCTGATGTGTGCGCCCGGTGATGCGCTGAAGGCATTGCGAGGCGAATCAGGAACTCGTCTGGTCTGAGTGAAATCAATTATTTCACGGAAATTCGACACCACAGGTGTCGGCAAAAGAATAATCCGCCATGCGCATGTCCGATTCCGATAGCATGGGGTTTGCCGAGGTTCGTATGGCGGCTGGACTCGCCCTGTTGATGCTCTTGTCAACGGCATTACCTTTCGCCGATTTCTCACAAGAAAATATCGATAATGGCTTGACCGAAGCGCAACTAGAATCTTTGCAAGAAATTGACTTCACCGCCGGAGCGAATAACAACGACCCATCTTGGTCATGGGCAGTCAAGGCAGGCGGTGCCTCAAATGATAATGGAAGGAAAATAGCTACAGATTCTCAAGGAAATGTGTATGTGACGGGTTGGTTTGCCTCATCTGTTTCCTTTGGCACATTTTCTCTAAATAGCACTAGTGGAAATGACGTTTATGTTGCTAAACTCAATTCAACTGGTTCATGGCTATGGGTAGTCAAGGCGAATGGCACCGGGGATGAATACGCAAATGATATTGTGATTGACACAAATGGGAATGTTTTCATCACAGGATACTTTACCAGTTCGGTCTCATTCGGTTCAACTAACTTGAGTACGAGTGGAAGCGATTCATATGTGGCGAAACTGAATCAAAATGGTTCTTGGCTCTGGGCGGCTATTGCTGGTAGTAGTACTGGACATGGAAATGGAATCTCAGTTGACTCAAATGGCGATGCTTATGTCACCGGATGGTTCACTACTTCTGCATCCTTTGGCACGAATTCATTATCAAATGGAGGCACCGAAGACATATATGTAGCGAAAATTAATTCTACCGGCTCTTGGAAATGGGCTGTAAAGGCGGGCAGCACCACGAATAATGATGGAGGAGTGGGTATTGGGGTTGGTGCAAGTGGAAATATTTTTGTCAGCGGTTCATTTCAAGCATCGGCAACTTTCGGCTCAACAACCTTAGCAAGTAGTGGCGTATTCAATGTGTTCGTTGCAAAACTGACTTCGACCGGTTCATGGCTTTGGGCAGTAAAAGCAGGTGGAGGTAGTTATGATCATGGAGGTGAGATTTCTTTGGACTCGAATGAAAATATATACATTATCGGAGATTATTATTCTTCTCCATGCGTATTTGGTTCATATTCAATATCCAATGCAGGTTCAAATGATATTTATGTGGCGAAACTTAATTCAAATGGTACATGGCTATGGGCGAAATCTGTCGGCAGTAGTGGCACCGATGGGGGATATGGAATAGTAATCGATCCGATTGGTGGTGCTTATGCCACAGGGTGGTTTCAATCAACAGTTTCTTTCGGAAATATCAACTTGTCCAGCAGAGGTGGTCGCGACATCTTCGTGGCGAAAGTGGATGCGAGCGGTTCTTGGGACTGGGCCCTGAAATCTGGAGGTACTGCTTCAGATACCGGGACCGGAGTTGCCGTCGACAATAATGGTAACCTATTTTCTACTGGAATATTTAGCGGCACGGGATATTTTGGGAATACGAGTTTTGCTAGCTCGGGTGGCGATGATATCGTTGTAGCAAAGATAAAAACGGTGAGTCTGTGGATTGATTCAATAGGCCCAGAGAACGGGACGACTTACGGCGGCACCAACATCACCCTCTCCGGCGGCGGTTTCGACACCCTGCCACAATATCGGCGCGAGATAACCGTGGCCAACCCCTACAGCGAGGCGGTGGAGAACCTAACATTCGATGTGGTCGACCCTATTTACAACGAGACCGGCCTGATTGCCTCCTACCATCTCGATGAGTCCTCGGGCACGATTGCCGACTCCAGCGGCAATGACTACTATGGCACGACCTACGGGAATTCCGTATATGGTGTGGAAGGCAAAGTCGGAGCGGCGATGGAGTTTGATGGTACCAATAACAACCGAGTGGAACTACAGCAATCGCTCAATCCATCATCGATTTCCCTCAGCGCCTGGGTGAATCCAAGTTCTTCACAGAATCAGATTATCGTCGGAAGTGCCTCTGGTTACTATCTCGCACTGCGAGCCAACGGCACGATTGAATGGCATTGGTGGACCTCGACCGGCCACTATCTCTACGGCAGTGCAACGGTACCGACGGGGGTGTGGTCGCACATCACCGCCAGTTATGATGCCACATCTGGAGCATCGGTCGTCTACCTCGATGGCCAGATCTATTCCCAGACCTCAATATCACCTGCCGCCCTGAAGAACCAGTCAGGGAAACTTGGAATCGGCGATTGCGATTCTTGCTCGTAGTCAACTTTCGATGGGGTCATCGATGAGGTGAGGGTGTATGAGAGAGCACTGACTTCAACCGAGGTATCAGCGCTGTCAGACGGGCGCTCCCGCCTCGATTATGGCGATGTCCGTTTCTGGGCCGCCAACGGCTCGTCACTCTCACACGAAATGCTCAACGACGGCCACTTCCGCCTCCTCATCCCGTCGATGACTGCGGGAGAGACACGCACACTGAACATCACCTATGGAGCGGCTGGGATAGATTCTAGTTCTGTTACTGTCGAGTCTTTTCCAATTCTATTTGCTTCATCGGATACTATCGCCTATTGGAAACTTGATGATGCATCTGGTACGATAGTCGATTCCAGTGGAAATAGCCGCCATGGTACGGCCAACGGTGGCCCCACATATGGTGAAACCGGCAAG
>JAPOGE010000086.1 GCA_028283345.1 Candidatus Poseidoniales archaeon | reverse complement strand
ACCGTCGATACAGATAATGATGGTGTTCCGAATTACTTGTCCCTTGATAGTGATGGCGATGGAATTCCTGACAATTGTGATCAGACACCGATGCCTGAAGATGACCAAACCAATGTTACCGATACAACTCCAGTAGATGATGGTGAAAACACCTCGACGAGTGCTGGTTTTTCGATTAATCCAAAGACTACAATAATCATTGGCCTTGTTTCAATCTTGGCAGTGCTTACCATCATTGTCCTGTTCACGGGACGTCGAAGGACCCCGCCACCCCCAATGGGACCACCGTGAGTGAACCTCAATCTCAAGCCAGTTGGAAGCAGCAACTAACCGATTCGGATAGGTTGGAAGGGGTTATCCGAAACCCCTTGCAACCGAATATGGTAGTTTGATGGGCTTTGAGTGGGTCAGTTTGCTCGCTACCCACGCGTGAGTTTCTCACGCAAGGGTGTACAAAGGGTTGCAGCAAGTTGGGTTTAGACTCACAAGCGTTAACGCTACATCAGGGGGATTGTGGTTAGACACGACCCTGTTGCCTCAACCAATCATGGCCGTAATGATTCACTGTTGCATATCCCACCCTGGTGGAAGCCCTTCTGCTGGAATTGGTGGCGGGCTGCCAGTTGATTGCTCCACTGCGGGATTAACTATGGGCTGATTAGTTGGAACTGTTGGAACTGTTGGATTAGGTTGTTGGACCGGTTGTTGGACCAATTGTTGTACCGGTTGTTGGGCCAATTGTTGGACCGGTTGTTGGACCAATTGTTGTACCGGTTGCTGGGCAACCATGCCAGGCTGAACCACGCCAGGCTGAACCATTTGTGCGCCTAGGGCATCTTCAGACTTCATGCCAAGGCCGATGATGAGTATGACTAATCCACATAATGAGAAGCAAATCCCCACTCCAATGGAGAGTATTCCCATCAAACTGTCGCCAAGTCCTCCAAGTGGGGTCAAGACATACACATTTCCCCCACCAGTTACCGTGATAGTGTAGGTCTGGGTATCGTTGGTGGGGATTCCAAAAGAACCCAATTGTCTGAAACCCTCTTTGACATTACAATTATCTCCACACTCATTGAAGATTTCTTCTCCATCAGCATCAACAATACTCACATTCGGTAAGTTGCCGTCATCCTCAGACCAAACCATGTACTGCACACTTCCAGTTACTGAGAAGTCTGAAAGTGAATCGGGGGTATCGCTCGCCTTTCCATCCCAGAAACTGTCTGTTGGTGGATTAAAACTTTGTCCATCTGTGAACTTGATGAATCCATACAATCCTGCAACTAGGGCTATTCCTAGGACGACACCGCCCAGAATCAACATTGTCTTCTTGCTTCTTGCCATGCTTATGGACGGAAGGTCACAGACCAAGAATATTGTCGAGTTTACTTCTCATGCTGGATTGCCTGTGGTGAGGGTTCCACTTGGTAAAGGCTCCACATTTGCCTACCGGTCGGCGAAAAGATTCATTGCATTGTTTGAACTGAAACAATCCCATAGGGGAAGAGGCGAGATGTCATTTGAGCAAAAAATCCCAATCCGGATTTTTATAGCCACCACCGCGCTGCTGGTTCTGGTCTCACTCTGGTATGGTCGAATCGAACAACCGCAATCCTATCACCAATTTGGCGACACGCGAACATTATTGGGAATCCCGAATGCCTTCGATGTGCTGTCCAACCTGACAATCCTTGCCCCAGGCCTGCTCGGCTTGGCTCTGGTGTATGACCGAAGGAAAACCGAATATCGCTATCACCACCGATTTGAGCCGATGATTTTGGCCACCCTGTTCGGGGGGATGGTGATTACCGCCTTCGGCTCGATGTGGTTTCATCAGTCGCCCAGCGATGCCACCCTGGTCTGGGACCGGTTGGCGATGACCATCATCATGACCGGTTATTGCTCGCTGGTGGTCGCTGACAGATTCAGTCCATCGGTGGCCCAGCGGATGCACTTCCCACTGCTGATTTTTGGATTGCTCACCGTATTATTCTGGTATTTCAACGGTGACCTACGGCCATATTTGCTCTTCAAGTTTCAGGCGCCGATCCTAGTGGTGATTCTACTTTTCTGGGGAGAGGAATCGTATGACCGGGCTGGAGATTATCTGCTCTCAATGTTCTTCTTCCTGGTCGCCAGCATCCTCGAATATGGTGACATCATAGTATTTGATGCACTAGGCATACTCAGCGGCCACACCCTGAAACACCTCACCGCCGGAATCGGACTCTATTGGATCATGCGGATGATAAGTGGAAGGCAGGCGAAAGCCAATGCAATTCAAGCCTAGGCTCGGATTCTCTCAGGCAATGAAATCGTTCAATCCCGAGCAGCCATCATCTCCGAAGGCCGAGCCTCATCGCGATTAATTGTGGCCTTCGGTGGTGAGAGGGTGAATGGTGTTAATTCGCCTTTTTCCACATACAGACTAGGCCCACTGCTGAGGAAGTAAACCGAACCACGCCGACTACGGGAATCCGCCGGCTTGGGGTCATCCATCGTCGCACATTCCCCGGTACAACCATCGGCATAGGCAACATAGACCCTTCCCTCTCGGTCGATGGTCAGGTCATTGAAGTCGAGCAGGTTGCGGTTCGAGCCGCCGATGTCGCGACAATCTCCGCTGTTCAGGCAGATACTACCCACCTGCACCGGGTCCTGGGATACCCTGACGGTGTGGAACACCGGGTTGGCGTCGAGGGCATTCAGGCTATAGGTGATGTAGAGGTGGTAACTGACATTCTCGCTCGCATAGTGCGGATTGCCACTCCAATTATTGCCATCGATGTCGTCCAGGCCCAGTTCACTGCTGTTTTCACTTCCCAAATAGGTGATGGCGATTCGTCCGGGGTCTCCAGCATCGATCTGCGGGAAGGTCGTCGAGATGACTTCAATCGGGCTTATCCGCATGCTGGTCTGTTCCCATGAATTACCCGAGTCGGTGCTGCGCGACATGTAGATTCCGAAGTCGGCGCCGGTCCAGATGTGATATCCGTTTGAATCGCTGTCGGTGGCGACTTCGGTATTCTTGCGTGGATTCGGGGTGCCGACATCCTCACCCATGGTTCTGCTCTCCCAAGTCAGGCCATTATCCTTGGAGACGATGACGGTCGGAGTGCCGACTCTCGGGGGAACATAGACCGTGCCGTCGGGTGCGGTGGTGATGGCGCCGTGCAGGCCTCCATTTGTTGTCGCCAATCCGTATATCTGGCCGCCGACCTCGAATGTGGCGCCGCCATCAAAACTGGTGTAACAGAAAATCCCCACGATTTTGTTGTAGCAGAAATAAATCGCCTGCTCGTAAACCGGGTCTAGTTGGCCGGGAATCCCATAGCCATCATCAGTCCAAGCGCCGGAGCCAAGTTTGATGTGGTCGTTCAAGGGGATGGGGCCGGAGTCGTGAGGGTTACCAATCCAGTTCTCTCCATCATTATCGCTGAAGGCAATCCAAGTGGTAATCAGGGTCACCATCTGCACATTGAACACCCTGTCGGTCACCGGGTCGACCCACAGATATGGGTCACTGGTCGAAGGTTGGGAGGCGATGTCGGCAACGTCTTCCCACAATCCCCCATGGTCACAGGAGCGCATGACCTTGGACAGGGCGACAAAGAACATACAGCCGCTGGAGGTGATGCCGATACTGGGCTCGGGGCCGTTCTCTCCGACATCGCTGAAGGTGAAACTGAGGTTCAGGGGAGGTGCATCGACAGCCAATCCATCAGGGCCGGTGACAAAGGTACCATCGGGCAGGGATGGCTCCTCGGGGGGTGGTGGAGGGGGCGGGTCGTCTTGGAAACAGCCGGCGAGCACAGATGTGAGCATCAGGGTGACCAGAAGCAGAGCACAGGCTCGCATATTTCCGGTGAAACTACGATTGCGCATTAGTCTATCCCCGAGCAATACCGAGCAAGTATTCAGGCGACATACGTAATGCTACGTATTGTCGGTTCGCATGGGCTTGCTTGGCCGGAAAAACTCCGAACACTCGGCTAAATCTCTCGCCTGAATGCAACTGAATAATGGCGACAACTATGCACGCACATTCGTCGTTTTTCCTCTCTAGCGACATATGATTCGAATTTGTTCGTCCGGTCGCCCTCACACATCATCGGGCAAGGCATCGAATTCAGTCCGCTTATCCTCGAACCACTTACCCATGGCTTCAGGGTCTTGCATCAAATCCATCATCGCCTGCATCGCCTGAAGGTGGGCCGGGTCACCTTTCTGCATCATCTCAGCCCCGTGGGCTTTGCTCAGTTCACCGATCTCATCAAAGGTCTCAGCGGTGAATATCACATCGCAAGCGCCACCCAGTTGGGCACAGGTCATGGTCTTCATGGCCACTGCTATTCTTTGCGACATATAACTACGAAGGCCACTGGGATTCAAATTCAGGCTCGGCCTTCGCTAATCGGGAAACCCCTGACTATCTCGCCACCAGAACGCAGAAACGAATGGATTTCAGCAGTAATATCATTGATTGAGGAATACCAACTAAAATTAACGAAGCCCGAAAGTCGTAGTAATAGGTGGTGGGCTTCGACGTCGAGGGATTCGCTTCATATGACCCCTTGAGCGAGCATGGCATCAGCGACCTTGAGGAAGCCGGCGACATTGGCGCCGAAGACGTAATCACCTTCGCGCCCGTATTTCTTGGCGGTATCGTAGGAGGTCTTGTGGATGTTGACCATGATTCGGTCCAACTTCTCGTCCACCTCTTCACGAGACCAGTTCATTCGCAGGGAGTTCTGACTCATCTCCAACCCTGAAGTGGCTACCCCGCCGGCATTACTCGCCTTACCGGGGGAGAACATCACTCCATTGCCCTGGAAGCACTCGATTGCCTCTGGGGTGCACGGCATGTTGGCACCTTCACCGACCACCATGACGCCGTTGCCGACCAATGATTTCGCCTCATCCCTGTTTATCTCGTTCTGGGTCGCACATGGCAGGGCGACATCGACCTTTACCGACCACAGTCCGTTGACCGATGGCTTGGGTTGTGCCGCGTCATAGGTTGCACTGGCAAAGTGGTCAGCGTATTCGCTGATCCGGCCACGACGATTATTCTTCATATCCATTATCCAAGCGAGTTTCTCAGCATCGATTCCGTCAGCATCATGGATGAAACCGCTGCTGTCTGACATCGTCACCGGCTTGCCGCCGAGTTCGATCACCTTTTCGCAAGCGTACTGAGCGACGTTTCCGCTGCCGCTGATGGCTACGCTTTTTCCGGCGAAGGTTTCGTCCTTGATCGCCAGCATTTCACGCACGAAATATACCAGACCATAGCCGGTTGCCTCGGGACGAATCAGTGAGCCGCCCCACGACATTCCCTTGCCGGTCATGACTCCGGTGAACTCGTTCTGCAATTTCTTGTACTGTCCGAACAGGTAACCAATCTCTCGGCCACCCACACCGATATCTCCGGCGGGTACGTCGGTGTTATTGCCGATGTGACGCCATAACTCAGACATGAAAGACTGACAGAAACGCATCACTTCATTATCGGATTTACCCTTCGGGTCGAAATCCGAACCACCCTTTCCTCCACCCATCGGAAGCCCGGTAAGGCTGTTCTTGAAGACCTGCTCGAAGGCCAGGAACTTCAAAATCGATAGATTGACGCTGGGATGGAATCTCAAGCCACCCTTGTAAGGACCAATCGCCCCATTGAATTGGATGCGGAAACCACGGTTGACGTTGACCTTGCCCAAGTCATCGACCCACGGAACACGGAATTGTAACAGACGCTCGGGCTCGACCATGCGCTCGAGGATTTTCGCCTCGACGAATTCAGGGTGTGCCTCCATAACCGATTCCAGTGATTCCAGCACCTCTTCAACCGCCTGGAGAAATTCAGGTTGGTCGGGGTCTCTTTGTCTAGCTAGTTTCAAGGCTGCTTCAACGTGGCTCATCCTACCATCTCAATCCCCAAAGGGATTGGCCAGCCCACCTTGGCCTCACTTGTAAGCATTGCCGGTGCAAACCTGACTGCATCGAGAAAATCCAGACATTTAATTCACTTCGGAATAGCCTGTGACACTTGCCCGAACCGGGCATCCACTCCAGAGGTCTAAGACCAGGGATTACGGATGATGAAAGCATTGAGCCGCTCGAGGCGTCTCTGCCCCGTCTCATCTTCAGGGGCTGTGGAGCGAATCGCTTCTTCGATAAGGGCATGCTCATCTTCCTGCAATCCGTAGGCCGAGCGCAGGCCATCGAGAATCGCCATCTCGTCTTCGGTAATCTCCTCATCATCGAGAGCCGCCACCAATAATGACTGGTAGGTGATGACATCGCCGATCTCTCGCCCGGCCCACTCTTCAGCTTGAGTTGCAGAGATGGGGCTGGGCATCTCACCCTTGGAAATTGCGATGCAATCGGGTAGATCGGTCGGGCTGACCCCCAATGAGGTGCCGAGCACCCGTAACATCGTCGCCTCATCGAAAGTGATTCGGTCATCGGCCAGGGCGATCTTCAGGGTCTTGAGGTAGATGGATAATCCGCGAGTCGCGTCGAGCAAGGCCATGTGACTGCGTTGGCCAACTCATATTTCACCATCTTGCACCTATTCCCAGCCGACCTACCCCCCCCGCCCCGTCCACCCACCTCCATCTCTCCTCAGCCAACCCATTCCCGGTCCCAACCGACCATCACGGCCAGGAGTCAGGTGCATCATCACGGCCAGGAGTCAGGTGCACCATCACGGCTGGGAGTCAGGTTGAGAAAGTAGAGGATTTACTTGAGAAACACGTTTTCGGCTCTGTATTACAATAATACCGACTTTGGGGGGGTGTTCAAAGGTAATTTTTTCGCTTCAGAGTCATTTTCAGCGCACAGTGTGGCGTTTTTCCGGAAGTGGATGGCTCATTATTTGCAATTCAATTGCATTTCAATTTGTCATTGGTTTGGCATACCTTTATGGTATGCAGCTGATCTGTCCAGTTTAGCCAACCAAGGTGAGATGCGATGACAGCCCCAAGTACGAGTATCAGTATGCGACTACCAGACGACGTTTTGGCTGAGCTGGATTCTCGCGTCGGATTGGACGGAATGCGCAATCGCTCCGACGTTATTCGCCAGGCCACCAGGTCTTACGTGCGCCAACTACCGAGTCTTCCCAGCATGGACACGGTGACCATTCAACTTGGCAGTGCCGTGCGCACTCGCCTGGCAACCCTGTATGAATTGCGCGGCATCACCGCCGCCGATGCCGCACTTCAGGGATTGCTGAATTATATCGATGCGGCCGTCGCCGACGAACTCGGCGATATCGATGAGAAACTCCAGACCCGCCTTCAATCGAAGCGGGCTGAGACCTTGCCTAGCAAGGAGCACACCGAGTAGGTGAGAGCAGAAGAGGGGATGGGATGCCGAACGACGACCCCCACACACCGTTGTTGTTCAACCCCGTGCCACCCGGAGAAGGACCCCGATCCGGATTGGCCGCTCTACGACTTCGTGCACGTCACGCACGACGGGGTCAAACCACACAACCCTCCCGCGGTCGGGAAGATACCGGCCCGGGAGGAACCTTTTCCTCTGATTCCGCCTGCTAGGCTTTGTGCTCAAATCTGGCAACAGACTCCTTGGGCAATATGATTCAGAGCACATCTGCAAGGAGAAGTAAGCAAGAGACCAATTCTCGCGCTATTACCAACCTATGTGCAACTCTCCCGAATCCCAGACGGCGGTCAGTTCCCTGGCATCATCCGGCAGAGTGACGGTTTTATGCCAACCGATATCGAGCAGATTCAGTTTCAGCACCGGATGTCTATGCAGTTCACCTTTGCTTACCTC
>JAPOGE010000085.1 GCA_028283345.1 Candidatus Poseidoniales archaeon | reverse complement strand
AATGAGTTGCTGCCATCGCAGGCAACGGGCTCAATTTGTATCGAGTTGGTAAAGAATGCATTGGCCAATTCATCAACTCCACTCGCCGGACAGGTACTGCCACATGATTCCGGTGCTGGATATGGCGCCTTGGACTCGTCGGCATGGCTTGCCGAAATTACCCAGACGCTCCCCTGTTAGTGTTGAACGCGGCCGAAAAATGCCACCTAGGTGCCTTACGACAGTACGCGGGGGCCATCAGTGGAGATATTATAAGAATTATTTGATATTATTAATGATATTATTAACTTAATTAGATACTTTACTCCTACCCCGTACAGCGTATGCTTATATTCTCGCCCTCGGTCAGGTTGCTCAGGGAATGATATGCGAACCGCAAAAAGTCTGAGTTTAGTGATATTGATGATTATGAGCACCTTGGTGGCGCTGATTCCTGCCGCGCCGAGTGCGATGGCATATAACGAAACCTCTGCAGGTGAAATCACCGGTACCGAAACCTGGAGTGGTTCCCACACCCTCACCGGTGATGTGAGGGTTGCCGGGGGGGCGACTTTGATCATCAATGCCGGGACCACAATCCAGATTCCGAATGGCACCTTCATCGAGGTCGAGGGCGCACTGTGTGCTGGCTCATCCACGTGCGGGGCCACCCAAGCCAGCACCGGCAGTCCAGTTCGGTTCATCTGGGGTAATCCGGCCAATTCATCTGCTCCGGGGCGCTGTAGTTTCAACAGTGATGCAAAGTGTGGCGAGGGGTTGGTGTTGCGCAGTACCATCGACACCTCAAAGACGGCATTATCCTATGTCGAATTCAATAATGCATATGGCTACCCCATCGCCGTCGGCGGCAGTGGCAATCCCTCCTTGGGGGCACTGATCTTCGATGGTGCCAGCATCTTCGCTGACCACTTGAAATTCTCAGATATCAATACCTCGAACATCATCGCTGTCAATCTCGCTGCACCGACTCTTACTGACAGCACCTTCGTGGTTGGAACCGATGGCGAGGGCTGGGATGCTTCTGCGATTCGCGCCTATGGCACTGGAACTGGAATACTTTCAACCTTCACCATTAGAGACTCATCCTTCACCGGTTCCAATGCCGACGACTGTAGCAGTCAGAGTGGCGGTCGCTCGGTCCTGTTCGTTGAGGATTCCTATATCGATCTGCAGACCTTGTCGATTTCCAATAACGCATATGGAATGTTCCTATCGATGTCTTCAGGAACCGTATCTGGCACCACCATCGATGTTCAGTGCAATGGTATTGACACCAACGGTTACAAATCCACTGGTTCAATCAACCATTGGTTGAGGGTCACCAATAACTCGATCACCACTGCTGACGGTGCTGGTATGACCGCCTATGATGGTGCTCGGGTGATATTTGACTACAACTCCATCAGTGGCGCCTCAGAGGGTTCAGGAATCGGTGTTCGCGGCGCGACACTGAGGGCAAGTAACAATGTGATCGGGCCAATCGGTGGCTGGAATGGAGTTTGGGTCTATGGTGACTCCTTTGAGGTCTCACTAGAGAATAACTCAATTTTCAATACCACCAAAGAAGCGATACTAATCGGTGAATATCACTATCAGGACAGCGGTTGGTCGGTGCCGTCCCCGACCAAGGGAAGAGCATACATAGTCAACAATACTATTCAGGGAAATCAAGGTACCTGTAACAGTGACAAGATGTACGGCGGCGACTTCAATTGTCCGGCTTTTCACATCTTCATGTCTAGTGCGACGATAAATGACAATACCGTCACCGCGAATAATGGTGATGGAATCCGCGCCACGGGAGCAATAATCAATGTAAATCGCAATAATATGGAAGTCGGTGATTTCGCAGTTCGGGCAACCGTCATGGACGATAACTATGGCAATAAATATGCCACTCTAGGTTACTTTTCCGAGAACACCTGGACCGGCGCCAGTCAAGTCTACAATGTGACTGAATCCAGCATCACTGTGCAATCCGAATACATGCCGGACCCCGACCCTGCATCAGGTGAACTATATCCTGTCAACCTCGGGTGGTTTGGTGCCGAATGCCCGTGGGTGGCCAATGAATGCATCAAATTATCCAACTCCAAATTAATGCCACCTCGTAACATACCGGTGCAGATGTACATCACCAACAATGCCACGGTCTTCCAATATGCCAATTTGACAAATTTTGATTTATCTAAGGCCCATATCCAGAATCAGAACACTGCTTGGGGCGTGCAGATCCAGCGTGCTGAGTTGGTGCGAATGCGAACCATTGCCAATGGTGTTCATGTGGCTGGTGCCGATGTCATCATTCAGGATAAGTCGACCGGGCGTGAGGTTTACAATATGACCACCGGTATCTGGGGCTACACGCCGTGGTTTTCGCTCGCCAGTAATTTCCACATCGATACCAATTGGAATCATTCTGCCAACGATCCTGGTGAGGATTCCTGCAATGATGGCCTCGACAACGATGGCGATGCGGTCTATGATGCCGATGACCCCGATTGCCACTCGGCTAATTCACGCGAGTTATCGCATTACTTGGTAACCGCTTATCGAGTCGGCAAAGGAAGTTCAAGTTTTGACTTGATAGTATCCGGCCAACTCGATGCTGTTGTGACCTTGACCAATATGGCACCCAGTGTCAAGGTTAACCAAGAAAACGAATCGACTTTCAAGTGGATAATCTCTATTACCGGAGAGTCTTGGGACGGCGCCACAGGTCCATATTTCAGCGATTACGATGCCAATATCAAACAATTTGGTCAGGTTGAAGAAATTCAGGTAAAACCTCCTGGGGTGATAGATTGGGATGATGCTTACATCGCGGCCGACACCAGCGGTTCTGGTGGCATCATCAATAAGACCAACCACCCATGGAAAACCTGGTATTTTGAATGGGACATGACGCAGCAACCAGAAGATGACTATACCTTTGAATTCCGCGCCTATGACGGGCTCGACTACAGTCCGGTTCTAACTCGAATCTTCCAGTTGAATACGGTTGCACCGACACTATATGTCGATAGTCCCGCGAACCATTCCACCTTCGACACGTCGGTGATCGTGTTCAGCGGCAGGGTTGAAGACCCGTATGGAAACGGAGCTGAAGATGTGCGTGAGAATGGTGCGGTTCACCTCAAGATTTCCGGTCCAGGGTATGATGTGACCACATTGACCACCGGTGGGGCTGCTTGGACTTATGAATGGAGCACTGAAGGCAAGGTTTCGGGTGAATATAGTTTCAAGATATGGGCCAGTGATTCCAACTTCTGCCGCATCACCTATGATGAATGCGTGTATCGGGAGATTATCTTGGAGGTCGACAACGACAACGACAGACCTTCGGTTGAATTGAGTTCACCGCTTCCCGATGCATCGGGCCGCCTCAAGGCGTCGACAGATACAATGATTGAAGGTTCGGCCCGGGATACTGATGGCCAGGTCACAAAGATTGAAATATTAGTCGAGGATTTACAGACCGGGCAATATTTGACCAACGCTCCCGACCGGATTACCACCTTCACCATAGTCGGTAATTATCAGCTGTGGAGCGTTGTCTGGGATACCACGACCCTGACCCATGATTTCCAGTACAAGGTTTCTGTACGCGCCTACGATGGTTATGATTGGTCATTACCATCGAACATGACTTTCATAATCGACAATAAGGCCGAGAACATAAGGCCTGAATTCAATGGCTCGGCCTGGAGGGAAGATGTAACCCTGTTCTGCGATCGCGATTCTAGGGCAGAAAATCCTTGCTCAAAGGCCGAGGTCAATATGTTCGACTACTTCTCAGACGCCGATGGTGATTTGCATTGGTATAGTTTTGAGGTGTTGAATATTCAGTGTGACCTATCGCAGGTGATGATCAGCGAGGATGATTGCAAGTCCTTATTGGTACCGAATATCCAAGGGGTATTCACCTATAATCCGCTCGATGCGATGGATTTACTCGGTGCCAACGCCGACCTATCGCTAGAGAATGTCCAGTTCCGCGTAACCGATGCAAACGGCAGCGAGATTGAATCGTCGCTGATGAATTTCTGGGTTTCCTATCTCGACTTCATCGCTGAGCGCAGCGATGGCGAGTGGGATGACCCTATCACCGAAGATGATCCGGCGATTTTCATCGGCCGGGCGCGCCCTGGTGAAGTTGTTTACTTGCGTCTCACCGACGGCAAACGTGAAATCAATCGCTCAATCGCGGGCAGTGACGGTTATTGGAAGATGGAGGTAAGCGAAAGACAACTGTCGGGCAGTGGTCTGATCGATGTTTACTTCCAATATGGCGCATCAGAGATTCCCGTGACCATCCAATCTGGTGAGGTTATCGAAGAATCCAGTGGAATGGTTCTCTATACCATCGGTGGAATTGTCATCTTAGCGCTATTGCTTGGATTATTTGCCTTCTTCTTTGTCGAATTTGAAGACGATGAGGATTTGGAAGAGCAGAAATATAGCGAAGAAGCAGTGGCTCCAGTCGACCCCTACGCGTGGGCCAAGGATAGAATCGAGGCCGAGGTCGTTCAAAGTGCCGTAGCGACCGCGGCACAGACCGCTCCAGCACCTCAGCCGGTGACCGATCCCGAATATCCGGGTTGGCTGTGGGACCCCGCCACCCAGCAATGGGTACCAGACCCGAACTATCAAACACCGAGCCAATAGGTAACTAGACTAAGAAGTTGAAGAAAAATCATAGGGGGGGGTGGAAACTATGGCTATACCTAAACCGGGGGTGCAGGAGAGGATTCTTCTGCACTTGCGCGACTATGCCGATTATTCCAGTGCGGTCGAAGTGCCTTTTTCGCTTTCGCAGATGGGGATTGCCAACGCCGTTGCCATCGCCCGCTCTAATGTCCCGAGGGCAATCGCCACTCTCAAAGACGATGGCTTGCTGATTGAGCGGCAGGCACATGTGGCGGGGGTTTCACGAAAACGCAAGGCGTATTTCCTGACCGATGGCGGACTACAGGTGGCAGAAGAAACCTGGGGCCGGTTGCAGGATTACCCGTTTCGGGTGATTCTCTCTTCGGGAGATACCACTTCCACCACCTTGGGCGAGGTTCATCAAGTGCTGCCGTTCACGATGCGCATCGTCGATGTGATTCGCTACGTCGATGATAATGGGGTACTAGATGCCAGGGACCTTTCTGAAGATGTGATTGAGCGTGATTTATCGAAACATGTCGAGAAGCAATTAGTGACCTCACTGGAGGATTTGCCGCGCTCAAGGTATTTCTATGGGCGCGAAGTGGAACTTGAGAACATGGTGCAATTACTCGAGGCCAGACCTACTACCTTAATCGTGCCGGGGATTGCCGGAATTGGGAAAACTACTCTTGCAGGCAAGTTGATAGAACGATTCAGGCATCGACGAAATCTATTCTATCACCGCTGCCAGGACTGGGAGGGTCAACGCTCATTCCTTGAGTCGATTGCCGACTGGTTAACCAATATCGGTGATACCGTGTTGGCGGATTACCTCGCCGCAACACCGGTTCCGCGACCTGCTGAGTCGGTTCGACTGATTACCGATGCCATCGCCAAATATCCCTGTCTGATGGTGGTTGATGACTTTCACAAGGTCAGCGATAAGGCTCTGCACCAAACCTTACAGGGATTGGCACTTTCAATAATGGATATTGAAGAACAGGTGGGATTGGTGATCTTCAGTCGTTCATATCGAGAATCTATCCCGACAAACGATGCCGAGGGCAAGATTGTCTCAATTCCGATGGAATTGACCGGACTTGACCAAGGTGCATCACGCAGTCTGTTGCCAGCCTTTGGTGAGATGGATGAAGGGCAATTCCAGTATATCTACCACCTTTCCAGGGGCCATCCTCTGGTCTTGGAATTGATTAACAGAGGGGCTCCGGCAACCGCGTTTCACGAAACCCTCGAGAACTATATGTCGGTTGAGATTTTCAATAAATTATCTGCTGAACAGAAGCGAGTACTGGGGGCCCTCTCGGTATTTCGAGAATCGGTTCCGCTCGATGCCTTGGCGGTTCAGGAATTGAATACCGATGAACTTGATTCACTGGTCGAACAGGGCCTTGCTCGCAATGCCGATGGCGATACATATGATGTTCACGACCTGATTCGCGAATTTCTGTTGCAGAGCATCGATGAGCAAACTGCGATTTCACTGCACCAGAGTTCGGCCGTCTGGTACCGTGCACAGAAGCAATGTCCGGAACGAGATTTGGAATTGATTCACCATTTGATAAAAGCGCAGAATAGTGAGGATGCGGCGGAACAGATCAAGATTGCCGGCCCCAGTCTGGTCAACGGTGGCCATCTGGAATTGCTCAATTTGATTGAGCAACTTGATTTGTCGGATGTGGATGCGACACTGTCTGCTCCGACACTACAGATTTCCGGTGACATTCAGATACTTCGTGGCCTATTCGATGAAGCTGAGGAGACATTTTCCGAGGCACTCAAATATGCGAAAATGGGAGGTGATACCTTGGTCGAAGCTCAGATTCTCAGCAGCATGGCCGACATTCACTTCAAGCGCGGCAATTATGATGATGCTTTATCCATGCATCACCAGGCTTTGGATATATTCATCAAATCGGGTGACCCGATTTGGGCAGCGCGCACCTATCATAACCTAGGCTACCTGTATCGCCGTCGCGGCGATAGAGCCAAGGCGATGGAGGCATATTCGAATGTAGAATCGATAATCATCGATGGCGAAGGGTACGAGATGTGTAAGGCGAGAATCAATCTCGCCCGGGCTTATCTCGACCTTGGCGAGGTCGAATTGTCACGGGAACATGCTTTCAAGGCCTATGAAGAGACGGATTCATTGGGGGATTCATCACTCCACGCCAGGGCCCGGGCGGTATTAGGTCGCTATTATGCAAAGGTGAATGATGCTGACTTGGCACTTCACCACTATTCCGAGGCACTGGAGTTGATGGGTGAAGCCGGAGACCCACTGGCGCTGGTGGAAACCACATTACTTCTCGGCGAGGTCTTGGTCGATTCGGGTCGCACCGAGGAAGCACTGGAGCAATACCGAGAGGGTCTTATTATCGCCGAAGCAAACGATTTGCGAATGCAAATCGGAGAATTATTGTCCCGTCTGGGAGGTACTGCGCCTGACCGACAAAGACGTATGGAGTACCTCCAAAGAGCGTTGACGGTTTTTCGAGAGTTGGGTGCTAAATCGCGTATGCGAGATGTGCAGTTACTGGTGCACCAATCAATCATGGGTCATTGATCCAGTCCGGTTTCTCAAGGCCGGAAATACGTTATCCGATGGCAAGGTCATAGCAGCAATACCTGGATTCTGCTGAGACTTTAGAAACACCTGCGAACCGATGTGAGGCCACGTTACGAATTACCAACCTGGGTGGATGGTGGTGATTTTGGTCACCCCCTCACTGTGAATCGCCCAAATCGTATCCACGCCTTGCAGATTGATTTCACCTTGGTGAGTGGAAAGTCCAGCCGCAGATAGTTGTACCGAGCGGTCATAGATACCAGCAGAATCATGCAATACCAGATGTCGCTCTCCCAGACTGATGGTGAGGGGGACCTTTGAGGCTTCAAACGCGGTCAGGTGAACCGCTTCGGCATAAGAGCAGTTATCGACAGAGCGACTGGCGCGGTCAGCCCTTTCCACCGCCGAGGCGAGCCGGGCCATATTGTCCTGCAATGCTTCCTCATTCCATCTCTCTCGAGTGGCAGTTTCAATATCCCACGCCCAGATTGAGAACATCGTCAGCAAGACCACCCCTAGCAGGAAGGTGAAGATATAGCCCAATTCGGTGGCTGCAGCACTTTCGTCACGCCTTAAGGAACCGCTGATCACGCTAGATCCTCCTGTGCCAGATGGTATAGTACACTTACTTGTAGGGTAAATTGAATCGGCTCACCTTGGGTATGATATACTGTTTCGGAACTA
>JAPOGE010000084.1 GCA_028283345.1 Candidatus Poseidoniales archaeon | reverse complement strand
GTCTCTAGAATTGGTCGAGATAGCCTCGACTATCGAAGATGATGAGTGGGCACAGATTGCCGGAGAAGTACTCTCTCGCCGCCTGATAGAACATCCCGACCTATTGCTCGACCTCCATCCCTTGACCACGGGCAAGGTCAACCCTTGGTTAGCATCGGTTGGTCTGGTCGCCGCCCCTCGCCTTGAGGACGACTATGCCCGAGTCATCACCGCGTGGGCTTGGCCGGCGTGGTTGGAATCCCCAACTCACGGTTTTTCCGAGGTCTTACCAGCACTGGTCATTCTTGAGCAGAGAGGTCTGGTCACAGCTGATTGGAAGAGCGAATTGGGTGATGGAAAGTTGCCAGATGACGGCCCTATTGGAGTGTGGTCGGAATTGATGGACCTCAAATCTGCGAGTATTCAAGATGGAGAATTCGCCATGCGTGTGGTCGAGACTATACCGATGTCATGGTGGTCACCATGGGCGAGCGAGATACTGCAACTGTTATTGCGGGAAAAGAAGTGGTTGAGATATTTGCTGAGAGAGGACATACCATGGGCTGCACTGGTGTTGCGGAGTAGTGATGAAAGTCACTCGATTCCCGGGGTTGAGCGGCAATTCCAACAATGTCCTGACGACCTGCTGGTTACCCTTGAAGTTCATCGCGATAGATTTGAGAAGAATCCCACCGCCGGCTCCGAGCATCTGCTCGACCTGATCGATGCTCTGGAAGCGGTCTCCAATGGCCGTCCCCCACCCCTGGGGCGGCGCCATCGCAACGCCGGGTGGCTGGCACAGCCACTCGCACTGTGGCCACACTTTGAAATCGATGAATGGATCGATGGGGATGTGCGAATCGGTGCCCGACTTTTCGCTCGAATCAGCGGCTATCACGAGGGGCTGAAAATCTCCCAACAGAGCCGTTTGGACTAGTCGAAGCCTTGAAATCACCTTGCCCCGCCCGCAGATTGCCGCAGCAGCAACATCAACGTGATGCCTTCGGGCAAGTGAACGTTCGATACCAATGTCTGCGGTTAGCGCAAAGTCGAAGACCACCTGGAGCCTTTTGGCGATGAATGGTGATGCAAGCTTTGTGCCGTAACTGATTGGGTTTGGGTCCTTGCCGGACGAGAGGATGAAGGTGAGCCAACCCCCCGATTGGACACACGCCCCGGCGCGAGGGTCAGGCCTGCGAGGTAACGATGACACACGGCCGTTACGTGCCGGGGCACATTTTTCACTATTTTAGCCAACCATAGAGGGCATGCTCAAAAGTGACGCTACCTGCTACTCATGGCAATGGGAGAGCCATTCTTGCGGCGATGTCTGGTCGGCGGTACCTTTGACCGCTTTCACGTCGGTCATGAAGTACTGTTGTCAACCGCGCTTCGCCACGCCGATAAAATCGAGGTTTGGGTCAGTGATGATGCGATGGCGAGAAAGAAATCTCATCTCATCGAGGATTGGGAAAAGCGGTCGAGCGAGGTAGGCGAATGGCTGAAATCTTCCTACCCTGAGCGGTTTGGTATCCACACCCTCGATGATGAATATGGACCTGCCCGAACTCGCGTAGATTGTGATTCAATCGCCTGTACCGTTGAGACGCGGACAATCTGTGAGAGAATCAATTCCAATCGGGAGAGGGATGGTTTGGCGAAACTTGAGATAATCACCGTGCCGCACGTCGAAGATGCACTAGGAGGAGTGGTCAGCAGTACGCGGATAAGAGCCGGAATAATCGACCGCCGCGGACAGCCGTGGGTAAGCGATGAACTGGCGCTGAATTCTTTTCGAATGGTCGCGAGTTTGGAGGCGGAATTGAAAGCGCCACTCGGCGAGGTCTTCACCGGCCCGGAATCCACCCCTGAAATCGCCATGGAGATGGCCTTGGAACACATTGTTCTCCCCGCACCAGCTCTTATCGCGGTCGGTGATGTCACCGTTCAGACTTTACTCGATATGGATATCACCCCCGATGTCGCAGTGGTAGATGGCAAGACCAAGCGAGCGATTCTAGATGACTCTGAACTTGTCGACGAAGCCTACTTTGAACAGGTGCTGAAGGCCGAAAACCCAGCTGGAATTCTCACCCCGAGCCTATTCATCGCCTGTCGAGAGGCCTTGGTAAGTGACCTGTCAACGTTGATTGTAGTCGATGGTGAGGAAGATTTGGCGCCGATGTATCTGCATCGCCTCGCTCCTCTGGGGGCGGCAATATTGTATGGCCAACCGCGCCAAGGTGTGGTATTGTGTCTTACCGATGAGGCGGTCAAGCAGCGCTGCCGCTCCCTTTTAGACACCTTTGAGGTGCTGTGATGGCCGAACGAGAACAATCGGAGCAGCCGTTGGTTTCGATTACAGTCTGTGTTCGCGATGGTGAACAGTGGATTGATGGATGTATCGCGAGTCTGGTCGCACAGGATTGGCCGAATATCGAGATCATCGCCGTCGATGATGGTTCAAGCGATGCCTCGACCACGAAATTACAGGCTTGGGATGACCCTGAAGGCATGAATAATAATCATCCGGTGAGAGTCCTTACCCAAGGCCACAAGGGTCTTTCGGCAGCCAGGTCAGCCGCGCTTGGCAAGGCTGTTGGAGAGTGGGTTGCCATCACCGATATCGACGTGCGTCCGGAATCCTCGTGGATTTCACAATTGATGGAATCAAGATTCCCGCTCGACGAGTCGGAAACCGTTGTTGCGGTTACCGGGCGAACAGTATTTGAATCAGGAGAGGGTATTATCAGCAAATTACGGGCATCCGAGGTGGCGGAGAAATACCGTAATCGGCAAAGGACAACCAGTCTTGCCAATGGTCCTTGTAGCGTTTTTGAGCGCCGAGCCCTGTTAGAGGTCGGTGGCTTCGACGAAAGTTGGTATCATGCCGAAGATATGGAGGTCAGTTTACGATTGGTCGGGGGCGGTGGTACGATTGTCTACTCTCCTGATGCGGTGGTGAATCACGTCGCCGAGGAAAATATCGCCACTTTCCTGGCCAAACGAACTCGCGATGCCAGAGCCCATGTGCGGATTGTTCGTCATCATCCCAAGCGAGGCCGTACCGTAGGTTTCGATTTCATCGGTAGCGCCTGGTGGATATTGATGCTGTGTCCGGTGATCCTGATGGCAATTTCAGGATTGGTAATCGGCATCGAGACCCTTTACCTCGAGTCCAAACCATTCGACCCGTCATCGAAGGTGCAGATGCTCTCCCTGATATGCCTCCTTCCGCTCTTGATTCATCTACTGTATTTTCCCCAAACCGTCATCGGCTCATTGCTGAGGTTGCGACGGCCGATTTGGAGTCTAAAACTAATCGTCGTACTCTACATGTGGAGTTGGTCGCTGTGGAAGGGTCTGGCGCTTGGCTACCTCGATGCCCTCTTGGGAAGAAATGGGCACTAGTGCGTCCGAACCCAACATCAAGATTTGAAGGACGCACGGCGAGGAGCAAGTGAAGAGGAGACTGCGCTGGAAGCAGGACAGTACCCCTCATCAGCAGTGATGAACAGAGAGTCTCAGATGAGCGTCTGCGACTCGCTTGAACCGGTCCGAGCAAGTGAAGAGGAGACTGCGCTGGAAGCAGGACAGTACCCCTCATCAGCAGTGATGAACAGAGAGTCTCGGATGAGCGTCTGCGACTCGCTCAAACAAGATAACAAGCGTTTACCCCATCGAATCTGTGCGAGAGGTGGGCACTGAACGACTCACTCTTTGGGTACCGGTGCGTCCTGATACCTTGAACTATTAACCAGCGCGAATCCGAAGGTGAATAATGCCGCGAATACCGAGTATACACCGGGGTCGACCCAACCGGTGTAGAGGATTCCCCAACTCAGGTAGAACACCAATCCTACCATCATGCACCAAGCGCCCATGCTGCGCGCCCAGCCTTCATCAAAACTTACCAGCGCCGGCCAAGTGTCATTATAAATCAGCGCCTTCAACCAACCGTCGAAACCAGCTTCACTTTCCTTGAGAGCCATGAACCCGATACCGGCTGCCGTGCCGCATAGTGCCAGAAAGAAGGTGTCGCTGAGAGGATGAAATGCGGTATTGTAAACCACTCCCTCACCGAGGAGTCCAACCGTCAGGAAACCAGCCCAACTGATCTTCAAGTCTCCTGGATATGCCATTCCGACAATATTGAGAATACCTAATGCAAGTCCCCAAGTGCCGAGCCCGACCATCCAGCCGGCCAAGCCCACCGGCGGATTAAGAAATCCTTTGCCAGTCTTGGATTCGATTTCAAAAACATCACTCATGGCGGCGGCGAACCGCCCTCCCCATATAAGCGATGGGGGGAGGGGAAAACCATTTCAGCATTAGTAAACAAGTGACTGAGAGCCGTCGATTGCTCATAGACGAGACTGTAGACGGTAGTTGCCATCTCCCACCGCCTGCATTAATTCATCGGCATCAATCATAATCTTGACCGCATCGATTGAATTTGGAATACAGGAGTTGACCTGCTTGGTCCTGCCATATCTGCCGCGGCTGATGGTTTTGGCGGTAACGATGCCCAAAGTATCCAGTTCACTCAGCAGGGTGGTCAAGCGTCGTTGCGTCAAGATGTTATTACCGAAGTGCTTGCAAGCCTGTTTGTAGATTTCATATATCTCACCGGTGGCGATGTTGCGAAGTCCCTGGTGCTCAATTTGCAGAATCGAGAACAAGACCAATTTCTGTTGTGAGGGTAAAGCCGCTATCGCCGGAGTAATCTGGTCACATTCGATTTGATTCTGCGCCATTCGCACGTGACGCTCGAGAACCACCACATCGCCACTTTGTTCTGCCTTCTCGGTCGATACTCGTAGCAGATTCAGAGCGCGCCGAGCATCACCATGCTCTTGGGCGGCGAGAGCCGAGCATAAGCGAATCACCGCCTCACTCAACACATTTGCCAAGATCCCGACCTCGGCCCGCTCGGTGAGGATGTCCTGTAACTGCTGTGCATTATAGGGCTTGAATACCAAGTCTTCCTGGCCGAGGCGCGAGCGAACGCGGGAATCGAGGTATCCGGTGAATTTCAAATCGTTTGAGATACCGATGATACTGCATCTCGCCTCGTCGAGTTCTGCGTTCAGGTTGGTCAGGTTGTAAAGGAGGTCATCGCCACTCTTCTTGACCAGATGGTCGATTTCATCCAGCACGAGAACGTGAACCCCACCTTTGAGGTTCATCCGCTTGACCAATTCACTGAATACTCGGTCGGTCGGCCAACCGGTGAAAGGAATGTCTTCCTGCTCATATTCTTCCAATAGTGAATTGCCGAGGTGAGCAAGAACGCGATATTGGGTGTCGATTTTCCGACAGTTGACGTATACCGGATTGACATATCGGCCGATTTGGCGCCCCTTCTTCTCAAGTTGGCGGCAGATGAAATTGATGACCGCAGTTTTTCCCGCTCCGCTAGGCCCATAGATTATCATGTTCGAGGGAACATTTCCCTTCAAGGCCTCGACCAGATTGAACATTATCGCCTCGACCTCGGTGTCACGATGAGGAAGTTTAGCAGGCATATGGGTGTGTCGCAGTACTTCTTTATCGGAAAAGAGACTATTGACTTGGAGGAAACCATCGAAAATATTTTCTTCCATAAAATAACACTTCCATAGTCAATCAATTTTTCCCAAGCATATCAACACCGTGCCCACCGAACGAGCACACAACCTCGCCGAGAACGAGGGGGGGATATAAGCCTGCTTCCACCGCCCTTCGCAATCTGCCATTTTTTCCCGTCGAGTTGTTTTTTATTTTCTCGACTGTAAGCGTAAGAAGGTTTCCGGATAATAGAAAAAAATATCATTCAGTAGTCACTTTTCCGAATCGATTCACAAAATCCATCAACGCTGGGGTCTCGCTGTGATAACTGCACTGGAATCTCTTCACATCGCGGTGCATTTTCTCGATTCGGAGAAATTAGGCGAGTATCAGCGGAATAGACTGACTGAAGGAATTGCAAATCTGATTTTTCTTTTCGGCGATGATTTTCGGGGTGATGCCACCTTTAATCAGCAGTTATTAATAGGCATTATATTATTACAAAAGTATCGGTTCTCAATTGGAAATCAATGTTGACCCATCCCATTCCCAACTCTGCCCATCACTAGCATGGATACAATTTTCCGGCAGATCAGGGAGGTCATTGGTCAGTATTGCCGGGCGCTCGCACGCCGGATCGTCGAGCCAGGTATGGGTGATAAGGAAAGTGGTCGTGGGACAATTTTTGGCCAAGGTGGTTAATTTACTCGGCGAGAAATGGTACTGTGTGTCCACATAGTCCGGAACCCCGAGTTCGATGACTACTACGTCACACGAGCGCCCCCGCGAAGCGATGGCCTCGCACGGGCCGCTATCACCGGTATGCATCAAACGGAAACCACTCTCGTGTTCGAGCAGGTATCCATGCGGGTCGACCTCCTCATCGTGGAGTACGGCAAACCGCTCGAATCCCCATCCCGGTATTCCATTGACCTCGCCTTCCTCGCGCTCATCGAACCGCACCAGTTCCATGCTCTCTTCCAAGGAGCCGGGATAGGCCAAATCGCACAGCACTCTCAGCCGCTCTATTCCACCTCTAGGGAGGTGAACGTTGAGGATTTTTTCGCCGTCGCGGTCGGAGATGTATTTGCGCTCCAGCAAGATGAATGGGAAACCGAAGCAGTGGTCACCATGCCAATGGGTGAAGAGAATGGTATCTATTTCACAAGGGCTGATATTGGAATGGCGCAGACTAGCAAGAGCGGTCGGCGGGCAATCGATGAGTGCCCGCCCGTCAATCAGGAGTAAGGAATGCAATCTGCCCTGGGGTAGAAATGCATTTCCGGTACCGAGAAGCTTGATTGTCAATGGCGCCATATACCGCCTAGTCAATCCCCCTATATTGGCTCTAGGTCAGCGGCGTATCCATCTTTCCATCGGCTTCATAAAGCGAAGCAAGGTCGCCGTAATCGGAGTTGCTCCGGAGTTGTTTTCATGGCCGAGGCTTACAATTCAAAGAATCCCTATCTCGCCACCATTATCGAGGATACCCTCCTCAATGGCCCCGGGGCTAAGAAGGAGACCCGACATTATGTTTTCACCTTGCCAAAGACAGGTCTCGAGTATAAGGTCGGTGATGCGCTCGGAGTTTTTCCTGAGAACCCACCGCATACCGTCGACCAATTAATCGACCTGTGCGGCTGGGATGGTGACCGGAGCATCGCCGGGCCAAGTGGCGAGGGAACGCTGCGCGAGGTGATCAAGTGTCAGGTGGAAATCCACCGCGTGAACAAGAAAATCCTCATCGATCTGTCCGAGCGGATTCAACCTTCGATTGGTGTGGTGAACTCCCGCATAGCCGCTCGAGTACGCATCCCTATCGCGGCTGGTTCCACGGGAGCCGACGGTGCGGGTGATGAATGGCATTGGGGGGGGGAATCCAGTGACTGGCCTTTCGGCTATGCGCCCGGTAGTGCAGGCTGCGACCCCGGACAGAAATTGGCGCACTTGGTGAGTGATGGCAAGGCGATGGAAGACTATATCTGGTCGCGAGACTATATCGACATCATCAAGGAATTCGGACTCCATCATTCACCCGAGGAGTTCCTTTCTCTAGTGGATAAGTTGAAGCCTCGCCTATACTCGATAGCCAGCAGTCTCGATGCTCACCCCGGAGAGGTGGAACTGACCATTGCCATAGTCAGGTATGATTATCACGGCCGACCGCGCGGCGGACTGTGCACCGTATTCATCGCCGACGAGGTCGAGGTGGGGAAAACCCCGGTCAAGATTTTCATGTCGCCGACCAGATCTTTCGTTCTTCCCGAAGATACCGGTACCGATATCATCATGGTTGGCCCCGGCACAGGAATAGCACCGTTCCGCGCCTTTTTGGAACAGCGCGAGGTCGATGCTGGAAGCGGCCGCAACTGGCTTTTCTTCGGCGACCAGTCTGAGAAGACAGAATACTATTACTCGGAACAGATTGAAGCCTGGCTGGAGAATGGAAATCTGTTCCGCTTCACCACCGCTTGGTCGCGTGACCAAGCGGAGAAGATCTACGTTCAGCACCGCATGAAGGAACACGGCGAAGAGATTTGGCAATGGCTGGTCAACGGTGCCTATTTCTACGTTTGTGGCGATAAAAATTACATGGCGAAAGATGTCCATGCCACC
>JAPOGE010000083.1 GCA_028283345.1 Candidatus Poseidoniales archaeon | reverse complement strand
CAAATACCAATTATTCAATCGGCGGTTGGGTACAACCTGATGGAATTCCCACTCAGGGGGTTGTTATTGGCGGTACAACCTACACTGATGATTCGGGTGGTTGGGTACGGATGAATTTTCCCTTGCCGGCTAATTTTATCGGCGACAACACAACTTGGATTCGCTTCCGTGTGGTTGCCGATTACATCATCGATTATGGTTATGTTCAAGATAATTTAGAAGGCCTGATAATTGATGATGTCAAGGTACATGAGAACAACTCTACCATATTCATGTATGACAATTTCTCCTCTGCAACTACCGCTACCCACTACGCCCTCAACCAAACAACGAATAATTCGGCCGATGACTGGACTTATCGGATTCTCGGAATGGGCTCTTTCTACGATACCTATGGCTTTGAAGATTCACCAGCCCTGCCACCGGGCGGTTGGCAGGTGCAGAATACCGTCGGCAACACCGGCTGGGAATTCGGTACTGCCATCGGTTCTGGCCCTACCTCGTGGCCAAGTGCGCCAGCAGGCTTCGGCACCGTTCTGGGTGGTTCATATGACAGTAATTCATGGGAGCATCTGTTTACCCCTCATTATACGATTCCTGCCGGTGCCAGCGCCAGGTTCACCTTCACCCATTGGATCTGCGCCGAAAGTGCCTGGGATGGCGGTGCGGTATACATCTCGGTGAATAACGGTACCTGGACCTATTTCGACAATATCTATGCCAATGGGACAAGTTGGTATGACGGTACGGTTACTTCCCATACCACTTCTCCACTATACAATATGAAGGTCTTTGATGGCTCGTCGAGAGTACCTGTAGGGCAGTTCAGTTGTAGTGGTGCGGGCAACCAGATTCCGTGGGTCACAGAGTCCGCCGACCTAGCGAATTATTCAGGTTCAGATGTGCAATTCCGTTTCAGTTTCACTTCGGATGGCTCGGTGCAATACGAAGGTTGGCTCATCGATGATGTCGGCCTCGAGGTCGACTATTTCGATCCGGTTGGCTCGTGGACCAGTCCAATTATCCCAGCCGATGAACATGGCTATGGATTCGTCGATGTCGAGGCATTGATACCTGAAGAAACCTGGGTGACTGCGACGATAAGGGACTCCGGAAATATACCGATTGCCGGGTATGTCAACCAAACCTTACCATTAGACTTAGCCGGATTGAATCCACTGGCCTTGTCGGGTGGCATCCATGTCGAGTTGACCTTGGGCACAGATGACCCATACCTCTCGCCATTGGTTTCGGCAGTGAATGTCGGCTCGGTTCGATATCTAGAGCCTATTTCGGCTAATTCGACCGGCTGGATATCACCTGCCATCGGGGGCCTTGAGGTAAATGAAACAGGATATCTAGTCAACACCGGTGGTGTTACACAAACTCTTGAGTCACCTTTCACCCATAGTGGAGTGCCTATCGATGGTTTGTCGATCGATGGGAATTTCCAGGGGGTCATGATATCCTTGGACACCCAATATGCAACGGTTGGTGGTATCACCAATACCGGTAGTTACTTTCTACCAGATATATCTCCTGGATTCGGCATTTCGATTGCGGTTCAGCCCGGTGGATGGATTGAATGGATGTCCTTTGAAGGTAATATGGTCGCTCCGGCCCTGAATGGTGAGGTCGATGTGGCCAGTGATGGTGTGACGGATTGGTCTTTTCCCGCAGACCCCAATTACGGTGCCTTCGGCTGGCAGGACCGCATCGCCGGCAACGTCTTGAGCAACTCGGTTGACACCCGCTCACAATCATTCACCTTGGGAAGTAGCAGTGGCCTTTCTCTCGCAGGAACCCAGAACCTCACTGTATTGTCTCCCGTGCAATGGTCTGGAATCCATCAATATGACGTACTACACGTACTATGTGGTTTTGCCTCCTGTGGCCAGATAACCGGTTCATTCACGGTCTATGCTAATACCATCATCGTCGATTCCGGCGCCAGCATGAGCGCCGATGGCGAGGTGTGGGGTGGCCAGGGTCAAGGCACCTCCACCACCGCCGCAGCCAACGGTGCTGGTGAAGGTGGTGGTGGTGCAGGTCATGCTGGAGCGGGCGGTGCCGGTGGTGGTGGCAATTCCAATGGTGGGCCATCATATGGGGCCTCAACCAATGACTCTGGCTCGAGCGGTGGAAATTCCACAGATGCCAGTGGAGCAACTTCTCTTGGCGGCAAGGGTGGTGGAGCCATCGGCCTCTTTGCAACCACGATTATCGTCAATGGAACAATTTCCGCAGATGGCGCTGAAGGAGCCATCGGTCAATCTCCTGCAAGTGGTACCGGGCCGGGTGGTCATGGCGCCGGTGGCGGTAGCGGCGGTATTGTCCACGGCATTGCCGATACAATCACCATCGGTCAGTGGGCTGAAATCTCCGTTATAGGCGGTGATGGCGGCGATGGTGCCAACGGTGTACAGGGCGGAATTGGCATCGGCATGTATAACGGCGGCAATGGCGGCGGCGGCGGTGGAGGTGGAATCGTCAAATTCCTCACCACACCTAATGGTTTGACCAATAATGGTGCAATCACGGTATCACCTGGAATCGGCGGCTCCGGCGGCTCGGCTTATGGCTCTGGAACTAATGGTGCCAATGGCCAAAGTGGAACCACCGGAACTACCAGCAACCCCATTAATTTCCCCGGTTGGACTTCGAGCGCTACTACAACCACCACCGTCTTGCTGCCTAGCGATGCGAACGTGGTCGCCGGCAGATTCAGCCTCTATTCCTCGGCCGGAGAAAACCTTACCGTAGAGGTCGCAGGTACCCAGGTATCTTCAATTTCCGGCCCATGGCAAGGGGTTGCTGACCTCACTATTCCATCATCTCTCTTCACCACCATCAATTCACTTACTGGCACCCATACGGATTCAACCGGGCGACAGTGGTCTGAAGTTCAATTCTCATTCTCAGGAGATGACCAGAGTTTCGACCTATCCGGCATCAAGTTCGGTTATGAACTGAATGAAAACGTTACCAATCTCGGCCAGCAGGTCAAAGACTATCACGAGATGAATAACCAAAATGGCCTTGCCGACTCGGTCGATATACCCCTTGATTGGTCATCCGACCGCGGCGGTGTCAGTCTGGCGGGGGGTGTTCTTCACGAATTGATGATTACCAATGAACCATTCACTGTCCCGACCACATTCCATCCTACCGGAGTTGCCCAAGGTTTCACAACCGGCCATCATCATCTGGTGGATAATAGCGAAATCGGCTACATTGTCCTGATCGGCGAGGGTAGTGATGAGAATATCCTGATCACCGTAAATGATCTTGCCAATGGTGGAACCTTCACTCAGACCTCTGGTCAAACGATGTTATCTATCGACGAGAACTTGAGCAGTGCACAATTACTTGCCGGCTCGTGGATAATCGATTGGCAGTTCTCCGTGCCGTGGTCGTGGGATGACGAATCACAGATCAACTGGACCGCCCAGGCCTTCAACCACTCGGGTGAAGGATTGGCACCGGCCTCAGCGGTGAGTGGTGGAAGTGGCTCTCAAGCCAGTGAGAATGACCTTGAGATAGATTCCTATGTAGTCAGTGATTCCTTTGGTCGATTGCTCTCCAATGAGTGGGACCCGTCCTACCCATTCTTTGGTGAGGACAATACCTTGGTCAACATCAGTGGTACGGTCAGATTCCAGAATACCGCCGATATCCGACCTGTGGCCGATGATTTCGTGGTTTCAATAAATGTCAGCGGCATCGAGACCTTCGTCAACAGCACCGCAACCGGAATGTGGGCCGGCTCGGTGCTACTGCCAACCAGCGCCAGCGGCCAAGCACTCGTTGAGGTCGCCAATATTTCAGCCAGCATCATCCGGGTAGGCCCTATTGTCGGCGCGATTGGTGCCGAGGATGCCACCACTCCGAGAATGCCGATTGTCGTACAATTGGATGCCGACTCCCCCAGTGTTGTTACACTGGAACTGGATACCCCACAGGGCTTGATGCCAGCAGATGGTTTCACCTGGGACCCCGATTCACCCTTGGCGGTGGTGGTGACGGTGTACGATGGCGAAGCCCTTGGTGATGATGTGACCCTCAATATCTGGCGTGAGTTCATCGACGATGCGAATACCAATGGAATTCCCGATGAATCAGAATACTGGACTACATCGGTCGCTTTGCCTTCTGGCACAGTAGGGGAGAAACAGGTCACATTTCCGCTTATCGATGTAACTGGGACCATCAGCAATGGCAATGTGAGTTTATTCATCAGTGGAAGCGACTGGGCCGGAATCGCTTATTCCAACGCTGGCTTGCCCGGCTATGCCAGTGATTTCGCGACCTTGGTGACCGCCAACAATACCCCTACAACCTTCTCGGTTGCCAGCCTATCTCTCGACCGCTACGACGAGTACCTCTTGGCAGGTCAGACTCACACCTTGTCCTTTGCTCTGGCTGACGAAAATGGTCTTCATACCCTCGACCGAATCGACATTCACATGCTGGGGCAGGATTCGCTTGTGCCAGCGACCATCACCATCGACCCGCGCAGTGGTAGTATCACCACCGATAGCGATTTCCTGCTCATCAAGAGTTTGACGATTACCGATTTAGGTGACGGGCAGGGTCGGTTTGATGTTGAGTTCAGTATCACCTGGGAGGCGCCGGAATCTTGGGAGAGCCCATGGGGCATCCCCGAAATCATGGTCTATGATGATGATCTGGTCAATCCTTCCCTATCGATTCCGAATCTCGCTCAGATACGTTGGGTCATCGACCGTGATCTGGCGCTGGTAATCGAAAGTGTGCAAGACTTGACCCCTCCTCTGAGTGTGGCTGAGTCGAACTTGCTCTATCTCGCTCCGGGAGATGCGCTGAGAATCAATGGCAACCTCACCTACGCACAAACCGGCCAGACGGTTATCGAAGTGCCGATGGGATTGAGCACCAAGGTCTATCTCGAGTATGATTTCCAAGAGGTCTCAGACACGATTGAGATTGGTGAGGATGGCTCCTTCAGCGCCGGTATCGTCTTGCCGGTCAGGAAGATTTCCGACCCGGCATTGACCATTCGTTTGGAACTGTATGGTCTGCCCGGATTAGCCGTGGATTCCACCTCGGACACCTATACGATAATCGTTGATTCGGCCTCGCCAACCGTTTCGTTCTCGGCAATTGGCGCAACCATCGATAGCCTGTTACTGGCAGATTTCCTGATGCTGGTGACAATATCTGATGATGCCGGGATACCTGACCAGAATCTCACCATCAACTGGCAATACCGTCGTAATGGCCTGGCGGTTTCCAGCTCTGGTGGCCAACAGCAGATAACCTTGGATTCTCGCCAGGGAATGATCGTGACATTCTCCGGTAATGTCGATCTCGACACCAATGCCGATATACAGTTGGGTGATGTGATTATCCTCTGGGTCGTGGCTTACGATAATGCCGGAAATGAGGTGACGGGAATCGGTTCACAATCCGACCCTCTCGCGG
This sequence comes from Candidatus Poseidoniales archaeon, assembly GCA_028283345.1. Classification (GTDB taxonomy): domain Archaea; phylum Thermoplasmatota; class Poseidoniia; order Poseidoniales; family Poseidoniaceae; genus UBA60. Next base: position 2,926 of record JAPOGE010000083.1, on the reverse strand, counting down.
TCGAGATATTGGTGCGTGAATTCAATCTCAACGTCGCTTCTATTACCATCGGGCATACTGATGGCCGACCATTCACCGGCAATCAGGCGGTGACCGGAAATGAAATCGCCTTTACCGTCACCCTGAGAAATTCCGGCAACCTTGCCGGCGTGGTCAACGTCACCCTGTCGGAGTCGCGCGATGACGGCACTTGGATTGAGCACCAGAGCATCGAAATATCCCTCCCCGAGGCTGGTACCAGAACTCTCGCCCCATTACTTTTCGAGGCTTATCGAGTTGGCGAACAGAGTCTGTTCATCAACATCACTGGCGAGATCGACAAATTCTCTGCGCAGGCATCTACTCCCGGATGCGCCATGATTGGGCCAATGGTACAATGTTCATTGAGCGAAGAGGTCGATATGCCCACGGTAATCTCGGCCGAGAGTCTTGAGCAGGGTGGTGGTACAATGTTCATCCTTATCGTCACCATTGCCTTATCATTGATTCTAGTGCTCGCAGTGCTCTTTTATCGCCGTAGTACCGAAGATGACCCCTATGCAGATGAAGGGGTATGGGAGGACCAGACCAGGCACGTGGTTGAGAATATGTACGAGGCCAAACAGGCGCCGGCAATACCGGCATCTGTAATCCAACCTGAGGTCGCGCCATCGCCCGCCCCCCTTGAATCGACCACAAGCTCCTGGGAAGTCGATGGCGCTATCGAGGTTGCCCTGACTGAGAAATCCGAATCATTCGATAACAAGCCTCAATCGGCAGATGCAGAATTGGAAACTACGGTTGTAACTGAAGCGGCGGTAACTGAAGCGGCGGTAACTGAAGCGGCGGTAACTGAAGCGGCGGTAACTGAAGCGGCTGGTGAAACTCTAGAGTCCCCGGGTGAAGAGGTGGTGGCTGAGACTGACGACGAAGACGCCGGTGGGTTGGACGATATTCAGGATTCAAAGCCTGCAGAAGAACCTCTTGATTGGGACGCCGAGTGGTAGTTTCCGGCAACTTTGGTGAGGTCTGTTAATCGCCTCCAAACTCCAAACTCATCCTCAATCTATAAGAGGTGATTTTTCACAAAGTCACTTCGGGGAGGAGCAATCCTCGTGTTGGGATGCACATGAAAGAAAGCCGCGAAGAAGCCGGGCTTGCCATTAAACAGCGGGTCAGTGAATTACATGAAGAAGTGGTTGAATTGAGAAAACTGGTGCACACCCTCCTCACCGTTATCTGTGAGGAGGCCGACGGAGTTCATTCCGGAGCCGCCCCGACCATTCCCGGACAGCCACCCCGTGGCTACTGCATGTGAACTAGCCCTTGATGACGACCAACGGCCGCAGTCGCGCCACCGGTCGTGCCAATCCTGCACCGCTGGTCAGGCGAATCACCTCGTCGACGTCCTTGTAGGCGGCCGGCGCTTCCTCGGCGAGAATATTCGGCGTCTTGGCGTGTACGGTTATTCCCCGTTGTGCCAATTCTTTCAGCAGAGACTCTGAATCCACCAACTTTCGTGCCGCGGTACGCGATAACGCCCGCCCAGCACCATGACACGACGAAGAAAAGGCACGATTCTCACCCTTGCGAGGACCGGCGAGAACCCACGACGCCGTACCCATGTCCCCGGGTACCAGCACCGGCTGGCCGATACCCGAAAACGCACTGGAGAGTTCGGCATGATCGCCACCGAGAGCCCGGGTCGCTCCCTTGCGGTGGACACAGCACCGGCACGATTTTCCCGCCACCACATGATTCTCGACCTTGGCGATATTATGGGCGACGTCATACAATAGTTTGGCCTCTCCATCTCGCCCCAACTCCTTTTTCAGAACATTGCGTAATCTCTGGGTCAAAACACTGCGATTGGCGAAGGCATAGTTGGCAGCGGCGCGCATCGCATCGTAGTAGTCCTGACCTTGTTTGGAATAGAATGGTGCCGCCGCCAGTTGACGGTCGGGTAGAGTGAGGTTCCACTCGTCGTGATGCCATTTATTGTCACGGACGCGATATCCCCGCTCCAATAGTTGAACGTGGTCGGAGCAGACCTGATGGCCATAGCCACGACTACCGGTGTGAATCATCGCCACCACCTGGCCGGTACGCAGACCGAAGGCCTGCCCCGCTGATTCGTCGACGATTTGTTCGACAACCTGTAATTCAAGGAAATGATTGCCTGACCCAAGTGTTCCGAGTGCTTTCAAACCACGTTTTTTCGCCCTATCACTGACCTTCCCCTCCTCGGTTTCCAGTACTCCACCACTTTCGATTCGGCTCAGATCACTATCGTGTCCCCATCCCATTTCCACTGCCGCGCCCGCGCCCTCCATGGCAATGCAATCCAGTTCAGATTCACTCATCGCAACCCCTCCTTTGCCACTGGCTCCCGCGGGAATTGCCCCGGATAATCTGCGGGCTAGAGATTTGATGTCGGGAATCTGCGAGACCTCGATATCCAGGGTGACCAGTCGAACTCCACAATTGATATCGAATCCGACTCCACCGGGAGAGATCACCCCCCCCTGATCACCCCAGTCCAAGTCGGTGGCGACAACACCTCCGATTGGGAAGCCATAGCCGAAGTGCCAGTCGGCCATCGCCCAAGCAGAGCCAACTATTCCTGGCAGGTGAGCGGTGTTGACCAATTGCTGGGGACTACGGTCATCCGACTGTTTGTTCCAGTGCTCTTCATCGGCTATCAATAAGGCATCTACCAGCATTCCATCGTGGGCTTTGATGCGTAGGACAAACTCATCTTCACGCACCAGGGATGATTCCCATGACCGGCCCGCCTCCCGCTCCATGTTTACGCGGTCCGCTCACACCTCATGAGGATTACTAGTCGAAAATTCATCGTTTGGCCGGGTGAAGGATTGAAGTCTTGGTGCTGGCTGGCAATCTTCAGCCTGTGGGCTGGGTGAGAAAATGTCTCTGCCGCCGATTG
>JAPOGE010000082.1 GCA_028283345.1 Candidatus Poseidoniales archaeon | reverse complement strand
AAATTCTGAAAGATGAAACCGAAGTTCTCGCCTCGCATCCTGGTTCTCTCATAATCACCTTTGCCGAAAAGTGAGCGCCCTTCAATCATCACTTCGCCGGCCGAAAGGTCATCCAGTCCCGAGAGACAATTGAGCAGGGTGGTTTTACCACAGCCGCTGGGACCCATCACCGCAACGGTTTCCCCGGCGTGAATCTCGACCTCGATGCCACGCAGGGCCTCTACCCGGATGATACCGGTATCGTATACCTTCCATACTTGTTTGCACTCCAAGGTCGCGCTCATGGGAGCGCCATTGCGCACAGCATGATAAATCCCCCTCGACTGTGCTGAGGTGGGCGGATAATGTGCAGGTGAGGGTAATCTGCTTTGGGCCGTTGGCCGAGAGACTGGGATGGCGGCAGAAAACACTGGAGATAACCAGCCCTTCCACCCCTGTAGATGTGGCACTGCTGTTGGAACTGGATATGTGGGTCGAACATGGGCTCACCTACCATGTCGACGGTAAGATGGTCACTCGGGACACCCCTCTTGTCGATGGCTGTGAACTGGCCTTATTGTCGCCGGTCTCGGGTGGTTGAAAACCACCGCTGGCCCAGGGTGGTTGGCTAATGTCGCCGGTCTCGGGTGGTTGAAGGGAAATCCTTGAACATGGGAACCCGCACGCCCAACCGGTAGTGAAATGGTATTCGGTGGTCTCGGCTCGGGTGAACTGATAATTCTGCTATTCATTTTCTTCATGCTATTCGGTGCCGAGCGCCTACCCAAGGTCGCTCGGGCGCTGGGTAAATCGAAGGGGGAATTCCATCAAGGGCTGGCCGAAGTGACGACCGAACCCGACGAGGAGAAGACCCTGACCGATCTCGAAGCCGATGGGAGGACCCCGGAACAGGCACTGAAGGAAAAGGCTGAATCGAAGGGAATTGAGACCGTTGGCCGGGATACCGAGGATATCAAGGCCGACATCGCCGCGGCTGGAACTGCTGGAACTACCGGAACTGCTGGAACTACCGGCAGTGCTGAGCCAGCCGGCGAAGAAGAGTGAAGAGTGGCCTTGACAGACCCTCACGGTGCGATTTCGATTTGAAACGACTTACCTGCGACGCTTTCGCTTCAATTCCTGTGGACTGCCGCAAACGTCGCAGTCACTGACATTTTTACTTCCCGAGTCATCCGGGACGGTTGGAGTTCGCTGGCGACAACCGGTACAGCGCAACTCCCAATCCCAACCCTTGCTGATGCCTGACTGAGTAACACTGCGCCATTCAATCCCTGCCGAAGTAGCGACATTCTGTATTCGATAATCATCGGTATGCAAGACCGCCTGCTTTTCCAACGCTAAGGCGAGCAATTCGATGTCGACCGGTGAAAGGCGCGGCAGGTCTCCGGTCATCGCCGCCGCAGTTTTGGCCTCGGCCAGTGATTGTGGCGAAGGTGTGGCCCACTCGGGCCCTTGCGCCTGATACAGCATCGCTCTCTCGGGTGATAATTTCTCAACCTCTGCCATCTGTGAAGGCACTGCCAGGGCACTGGAAACCCGCTCGGCCGGCCACGCCAGTAGGGCTGAAGTGTCGGCAATATCCACCATGTTCTCAGCAATGCCACGCCACCCTTAGAACATGAGGCTGTCGCTGGCTCGCGGACTGAACCCTCATATGGTCGGGGCAGCGCCATGAAGCCGATGGGGATTCTCGATAGTTGGGAGCAACCGGTGCTGGATTGGTTCTCCCAGTTCGGCCCCGCAAGCCTCGCGGCGCTGTCGTTTTCCGAGGCGATCATCCAACCCATACCTCCCGATCTGTTATTCCTGCCACAACTGGTCAACGCCGATGGTGATATCCCGACAATCGTATGGCTATGGCTCTCGGTCACCCTTGCCAGTGTGCTGGGCAGTCTGGTCGGATATTGGTTGGGGGGGAGATGGGGGAAGGGACTGCTGGAGAAATTTGCCAAGCCCAAACATGTCGCCAAACTTGAGATTCTGACGCAACGCTATGGCTCGGCCGGGGTATTCATCGCCGCTCTCTCACCGATTCCCTACAAGGTGTTCGGCTGGGTGGCTGGGATGGGCGAGATGGACAAGCGCTCATTTGTCATTGCCGGGCTGTGGGGGAGAGGCATGAGATTCGGCATCGAAGCCATCCTCATCGGGCTGTGGGGGCAGGAGATGCTCGACTTCCTGATGGGTTGGGGATTCTTCGTGGTCACCCTGATTGGGGCGCTGTGTTTGGTCCCACTATGGATATGGTGGCAGTCGTTGGAAGTGGATTCTGCAGTCGATGATGCCGGTGACGTGGGTGATTCCGCAGAAGATAATCAACCCAACATTGATGAATAGTCGGTGCCGGGCGAGTAATACTCTGCTTGTGTAGTGTAGTGGTCCATCATTTCGGGTTTTCATCCCGGCGACCCGGGTTCAAATCCCGGCACGAGCACTCTACATTGAGAAGCATAAAGCGTGCTCGTGCCTCAGGATTACTGCATTTTACTGTACTTCGCGCTTCCCTCGCCACTGCGTGGCTCAGTCCAGCCCTCACCTCCCGGAACTAGCATCATCCTCCGCCCCGTATCCGGCAGATGAGTTATTCACCTGAGGGTGGAGGACCCGTCATGGAGCGGTGGCAGAAGGTCGGCATCGGACTGGCGCTCGTGTTGCTGCTGCTCCAGATGGGCGTCTGGTTCCCGTCGACCCAGACCCTCAACAGCGTCGAGGATCCTATCAAGGAGGAGGTCGACTTCACCGTCGAGCCCATTCTCGGCCAGACTGATGACGAAGGCCGCATCAAGGTGACCTTCCACTGTCAGGCGACGTTGACGATGAATGGGAATCCCAACGTCGAATGGTTCCTGATCGAGGGGAGGCGCGAGGTGGCCTCACTCGAGGGTGGGGATGCGGCTGATCCCTGCGGCGACACCTGGTATCTGGAACCCGGAACCTACACCCTGATGACGTTCAAGACCGACGGGATTCGCTACGACCAGTCCATCGAGATCCACTCTTTTGAAGAGGCGGTGGGACATTTCCGAATGGGTGCGTTTTTCCTCTGCCTGTTCGTCGCCTTCTGGAAGCGAACGGTGGACTAGAGTTCTTGCAGTGGGTCACTTCAGAGACTCCGCTGATGTCAGGTAGTGGACGCACAAGGATTCACACTCTGCCACAGTATTGTGGTGGCCGTCCCATAATGACTAAGGATTGATTTTCACTAGATGAGCCATGACTCTAGACACCGGCGATACGGGCTTCATGCTCGTAGCCACCGCATTGGTAATGATAATGACACCCGGATTGGCCTTCTTCTATGGCGGCCTGGTGAGCAGGAAGAACGTTCTGACGATAATGATGCAGTCCTATGTATCCATGGGCGTCTCGACGATACTCTGGGTCGTAGTGGGGTATTCATTATGCTTCAGCGGCGATGTAGGGGGAATCATCGGGAATCTCGATATGGCTTTCCTGAGAGGCATCGCACCGACCGATCTCTTCGGCGGTGTCGACGACGGCACCATTCCGCTATTGTTATTCGTCGTCTACCAGATGATGTTCGCCATCATCACCCCGGCCTTGATAACTGGGGCATTCGCCAATCGAATCACCTTCAAGGCCTACCTGATCTTCCTGGTGGCCTGGCAGATTCTCGTCTACTACCCCTTCGTCCACATGATATGGGGTGGAGGTATGTTGGCTGATTGGGGAGTGCTCGATTTCGCCGGCGGCATCGTGGTCCACACCCTGGCGGGCATGGCGGCCTTGGCCAGTGTCATTTATGTTGGGAAAAGGGGGGTCGAGGATGCTGGCGCCCACAACGTTCCCTTTGTCGCCATAGGCGCTGCGCTTCTCTGGTTCGGCTGGTTCGGTTTCAATGCCGGCAGCGAGCTTGCCGTTGACGAAGTCACAGTGGTCGCCTTCATCAACACTCAGATAGCGGCTGCATTCGCAGCCATAACCTGGCTGCTTCTGGCCTGGCACTATGACAAGAAACCCTCGTTTGTGGAGATGCTCATCGGCATGATTGCTGGATTAGCCACAATAACACCCGCTGCAGGATTCGTCACTCCTCAAAGTGCAATGCTAATCGGGGTGGCTGCTGGGCTGGTGTGTTACTATGCCGTGGTATTCCGAAAGAAGAAGGGATTGGACGATGCTCTCGACGTCTGGGGTGTTCACGGCGTTGGTGGTGCTCTGGGAATCATAATGCTGGGTGTTCTGGCCTCTGAGAGCATCGGTGGGCAAAACGGTCTCTATCATGGTGACTCAGGATTCTTTATGGTGCAGTTGGCCGGATTGGCTCTGGCCTGTGTCTGGGCCTTCGCATTCACCTATGGGATGCTGATGATGATTGACAAGGTCACACCGGTGAGAGTGAGTGAGGAAACCGAGGCTGCACTGGACGTGGCTCTCCACGGCGAGGCTGCATACATCGATTGAGGCCGCCTGCGGCCGCCTGCGGCCGCTTGAATTGCTTCTCTATCGCTCAGGTGGACTGCTTTAGGGACTCCCCTCGCGGTCACACACAGTCCAGTCATACCCTACAAGCGTCCATACTGGTACCTACTCGATGTTCCCGGGAAATACGTGTTAAAATCCCGGGTTTAGACGCACAAGCGTCCGTACTTAAACCCGTTCAAATCCCCTGAAAACTATAGGGTGGCATTTGTACCAACCCACTGCAGTTGATGGTTCAAACAGGGGTTACAACATACCGTTGAAACCAATTAACATTAGGATTTTAGATGAAATCAAATTGATATACTTGAAAAAACATGTAGTCGCATGCATAAGTATCCGCGTCATATGGCTTTGGTTTTGGTCTTGCTATACTCTCTTTCATCTCTCCCAATTAATGCATCTGCACAAGTTAGTGATTATAATGTGTGTAATTTTTCGCAGGCTCCGTTGAGGACTACATCCTCCACTGAGTACTATGGAGATACATTAGAATGTGATTATACTGCTATTGGCGATTATGAGAGGTGGGAGGATTATCGAATTGACTATATTTCTTCTTCTGATTACTATCAATATTATATTTATATCTCTGCGGATAAAATTGGATCATTTCTTTGGCTTAAACTATCGGAGTATAACGATGATTGGGATGGTGTGACTTTTGATGTTGATTTGGAACTTTATGGGCCGGATGGATATATTATCGATGGTTCATACGCAGAAGAAAATATTGCAGAATATGTGTCAACTACAGTCACTGAAATTGGCTACTACAAGGTTAGAGTTGACCGGTTTAGTGGGTCTGGTTACTTCAAGTTAGAAAGAGTACTAACAGAAAACAAAGGACCAACTGGTAACCTCTTTGTGTATGCCCCTAAAGATTCTCTGTTCATGCATGAACAGATTTCATTCGATGCATGTGATTCATATGATGTAGGAGGTTCGAGTGTATATTTTGACTGGTTCACTGATGGTTCTCTACAGTCTACAACTTCGTGTGAATTGAATATATACATTCATGATTCTCAGCCGCATGAGATTTGTGTTAAAGTCAGAGACTATTACTATAAAGAGTTCACACAGTGTAAAACAATTACTGCAAGGGATCCATTCTCTGGGACACCTAGTGATTGGGACAAAACTAACCTCATCGATTTTGATTCAAACAATGTCATCTCTATGTGGGATAAATCTGGAATTTACAAAGCCCCTGGCCTCGACTTCTGGTTCAAATTAGGAATAAGGAATGATTACAAAGTAACAACAATGGGCTCCTGGGAGATCGAGACAGATACAACATGGAATGACGAAACAATATCAACCACATTTTCAATTGAGAATGTTGATACTACGCATGCCATCTATTTACGTCCAACTTTGACATTCGAATATTATTCAACAAATCTGAATGGATGGCAAACGTTGGATATACCAATGATGTCATCTGAACCAGTATATTCCGGACAACCTTCTATTGAATTTAGCAATGTGGAATTATACTATTGGAATGATTTTGTCAGAATATCTGATAACGCTATTTATTTCGAAGATTACTATGATTCGAATTCATTTTTACTCGTCGATGCCGTCACATTATCCGAAATTGATCTTTATCCATTAGTCAGAGAATTACTAGACTATGGTACACAAGGGGTAAGTGGAGCCTCGACGTTTCTTGACTTCATGGAGGAATGGACACAAATAAGTATCCCATTATCATACGATTTAGTAATTGGACTTGCAGGTGTTGAGTATACAGGTTTGTTGTTAAATCCAGTCGGCGGAGAAGTTGTTAATATAGAGTTAATGACAAATTCCGGATGGGAAGATTATGTTGAGGAAGAAGGTACGCATCTTGGAAACCAAATTGAAATTTATGAACTGATTTTGGCCACAATTCCTTCGGACTCAGATCTTGCGGACCTTGGCGATATAGTGCCATCAAAAGTGACAATTTCAACTATTGATGATCATGGTAGTGATCAAGTTGAGTATCGAATAATGCAATATTCTGACATCATGATATACAACTATCAGACCCCATCCCTCAATGTAGGGATCGAATCATCATTTGGTGACACTTATTGGACTATAGTGGAATTTGCAGAATCAGAATCTATGACGATATCTCGCACAACATCAGATGCTAATTTGTTACTAAGAGCAATCAGAGATTCTGATGATGATGGTGTGAAAAATGTAGATGACGACTGCCCCCTGACTCCAACTGGGGAGGCAGTGGACGGCGACGGCTGCTCGCAGTCACAACTCGATGATGATGGGGACGGGGTGATGAATGATGCCGACGACTGCCCCCTGACTACAACTGGGGAGGCAGTTGATGATGACGGTTGCGCACCATCACAATTAGACGATGATTACGACGGCGTGATGAACGATGCTGACAACTGCCCCCTGACTCCAATTAGGGTGGTAGTGGACACCGACGGATGCCCTGAGAAATTAATCGACAGGGTTCTTACAGGACAGGGGGATATGGTTCCAATTTACGGAATTAGCGGCGGTGCACTGTTTGTATTGATTGCTCTGTTTGCTATTATGTTCAGAAGTGGGAAAAAGAGTAAGCGGAAAAATACATCAGAAATGAATGACGATTTTGGATTTGAGGAGCCTTATATGTCAGATTTCAATAGCCCTCCCGTCTTTTCTCCTTCTCCTTATTCACCAATGTATTATCCTGTTGAGCCACCTTTCTTTGAACTCAAGGGAGATGTTGATTCTGACGGTTGGGAATGGCTCGAATATAATGGAGTTTGGTGGTGGAGAAATAGCCCCTCTAATCATTGGGAAATTTACAAAGAGTAAAACTCATTATAGTTTGTGCATCTGTTATAATTGAACCTATCCAATACCCATTCAACAGACGTCTCACGCAAGGGTACCCTATTACTCATTTTGATCGCGTGGGGGGCCCTTTGATTCAAGGGTTTAGACACACAAGGGTCCATACCCCTCAGTACTTCATTCGCTTTCATCGCCTTTGGTCATGGCAGCGGGCATCGTGATGGAGGAGGCCATACCGAGTTTATCCAAGGACAATTACAGAACAATAAAGTATTCGTTTTAGTATTCACTCTCATGAGCAGGGGCGGTCAGGTGAAAGTCGCCGTATTCCTCGTCCTCATCATGATATCCTCCATCGTGATTCCGACCATCACCGCCTCCTCTGAGGCCGACTTCAATCTTGATTTCGTGCCGATGGAGCTGGGTCCCGACTCACATGAGGTAACAGGGTTAGAGTTTCTTCCCGACAGTGATGAGTTCCTGACCGTGAACCTGTATGGCGAGGTATCCCATTACGAGATCGACGGTAATCGGATTACCCGTCTGGGTGGATTCAAATTGCCAGATCTCGTGTTCGGCCAGCAGTGCGTGGTCTCGATAGTCTTCGATGTCGACCATGATCAAAATGGTTTGGTTTACTTCTCATACTGTCCGAGCCTGCATGAGATGGGCATCTATCGCTTCTATTTCAATGGCCAAGACTACGACAGCGTTGCAGAGACCAAGACGGAGATCTTCCTGACCGGCGACATCCGGGCTGAGCGACCCTGGCATTCCATCGGTACGCTCAACATGGATGCGGATGGCAACCTCTGGGCACCGATTGGAGACAAGCACCTCGATGATAACGCGCAGAACCTGAGCAATCCTCTCGGCAGTGTGATTCGAATCGTGCCCAACCGCGATCCCGGTGGTGATGGGCACGAGCCCTCTGCGGGGAATCCGTTCATCGGGATGCCAGGCTTCAATCCTGACATCTACGCCTCGGGTATTCGCTCACCATGGACGGCGGCCTTAGATTCCAAGGGCCGCCTCTGGGTCGGCGATGTCGGATTCATGTCATTCGAGGAGATCAATCTGATTACCGAGCCGGGCATGAACTTCGGCTGGTCGGACGCGGAGGGTCCCTGTATTGTGAACTGCAGCGGTTT
>JAPOGE010000081.1 GCA_028283345.1 Candidatus Poseidoniales archaeon | reverse complement strand
GATGGTGACCGGGTCGAGGCGGTGAATCTCACCTTCACCAACAACACGGTCATCGGCGGCGCTGAGCGCGGCCTGCATCACATCGCTCATATCCCGACCAACCTGATAATCGATTCGAACACCTACTACGTCGACATTGAACTGGTCTCTACCCGCAACACCACCTACTATGCGACCCTTGCAGAATGGCAAGGCGGTCAAGGTTGGGACCTGAATAGTGTGCAACTTCCCGAGGACCAAGCCTTCAATGGTTCAGCCGGAAACAACTCTACCGGAAGTGGAACCGGTGACCCACCTCCGGTGGGAGGGATTACCGAGTTCTTCCTCAATGAACACCGGGTGGTGTGGAATAACACCTCAGATGAGTCACAATATCTCTACGTCTTCATGCCTGGTTCGGGCCAGAACGCCTCAGAGGAACGGACTCGATGGACGGTGCTAGCGGCGGCTGAGGTGGGGATGCGCGGCATCGGATTGACCTACCAGAATGACGGGATGGTGGCAACTTGGTGCGATGAGGATAATGACCCCGATTGCATGGAAAAAATCCGCAATGAGCGAATCTATGGCCAAGATACCTCGACCTTGGTGGATTGTACCTATGAGGAATCCGTCATCGGTCTGCTGGTCACCTTGCTAGGCGACCTCGACGATGCTCATCCGGAGATGGGCTGGGATGGATGGATTGCCGCCAACGGAACCCCGGAGTGGTCGAAGATTGTACTTGGCGGCCATTCCCAAGGCGGAGGCAATGCTGCCCTCATCGCCCGCGACCACGAGGTCGCCAGGGTGGTCATGTATGGTACACCCTTCGACCGCGACCCGAGCGGTGCGGTCGATATTGATAATGAGACCTATTCTCCGGCGCCGTGGATAACCGATTCTCACATTACCCCGAGCGAACGCTATTACGCCGCCTTCCACGTCGAGGATAATTCCCCATACACCTTTGTCCTGACCGGAAATCTGGAGATTCTGCTCGGCCTGGGAAATTCAGATTCCGTCGATGTAATGGCCGCGGGAAGCGGCGGACTGGTCAGTGGTTCCAGGTTATTCCATGCGCAAAACACCTTGAACCCATCTCAGAGTGCCCACACTTACATGTTGTTACAGCAGTTCATGGCTCTACACGAATTCATGCTATCGGATGGACTATGATAACCGGTGATGAAAATGACAATAAAACCAATGAGCGAAAAATAATATCAGCATTGATGAGTCGACGTTCGGACAACGCTCAATTCGTCAATCCCCAGAACCACTTCCTCTCCGAAGACCGTGTGTTGTGGCATTACGTGATGGCCTTCGGTGGACAGGCAACATCGCCATATGAGCAGAAGACGCAACAGTCGCCTTCCAAGGGCTTCATGGTCAGCCCACACCCTGCACAAGGATGGAAGAAGATACACTGGTCACTCGGCATTTCCACCTTCTCGCCAAATCCGCACTTCGGGCAGGTCAAATTCGATTCTACCATCATCTCACCATCCCTGATGATCAGGCAACCGTGCCGATTGAAAAACCTTTCACAGTATTATATTTTCAGGATTCTGGCCTGAGAGTTTCGTCCTTACCCTAAAAGTCGACACTTGAGCAAGTGATAAGTGAGAAGTGCATATCCAAGGTGAGAGCCATGGCTGCCATACGTTCTGCTCAAGTGGTGCGCTGTCCACCCAGTTGGCTCCTTTTGAGGGTCGAAACCTCGGATGGAGAGGTCGGTTGGGGTGAGGCCATCGGCGACCTGCACGAGGAGGTGGAGGCGGCCTTGGAGGCCGTTTGTGAGAAGATTGTCGGGCGTGAGGTCGAACAGATCGAGCGCCTGCGCCAGGAGTTGCTGTACGGGCGATTCTGGCGCGATGGACCAGTGCTGAATACCGTGGCCGCGGCGGTTGAGATGGCGCTTTGGGACTTGCACGGCAAGGCGCTCGGCGCGCCGATTCACGAATTGCTGGGAGGTAAGGTACGTGACCGAGTGTTGGTCTATCGTAATCTCTGGGGAAATAATCCTGACGAGTTCGCGAGTTCGGCCAGGGCGGCTCTCGCCGAGGGTCTGACCGCGATGAAGGTCAGTCCGGCCGGACCTACCGCTGGCGTGGTCAGTGATTCCGACCTTGCGCCGATGGTCGAGGTGATGTCGGCCGTGCGCACTGCGGTCAGCCCGGAAGTCAAGGTCGCAGTCGACCTGCATGGGCGTTGCTCACCGAGTGCCGCCCGGCGGGCAATCGCACTTCTGGCGCCGCTCGACCCTTGGTTCGTCGAGGAACCGATGTTGCCGGGAAGTGCCGAGGCGATGGCGGAGTTCCGTGAATTGAAGGTCTCCCAACCCATAGCCATCGCCACCGGTGAGCGTCTGCTGAACCGACGCTCAGCCCTCGACCATCTGTTTCCGACCCCGGCGGTCGACATCTTACAGCCAGACGTCTCATTGTTGGGTATCCGCGATACCTTCGCCGTCGGACTGGCGGCCGAGGCCGCCCAGGTCCACCTTGCCCCGCACTGCCCCTACGGGCCAATCCAGAGCGCGGCGAGCCTGCAGATCGCCGCCGCCTGCCCCTCCCACATCGCCCAGGAGGTGCAATCCCTGGGGGGAGCCGGATTGCCCGGAGGTCAGGCTGGCGGGGGGTGGTCGTGGTCGTTTGAACTGCTGGAAAAACCATTCGAGGTCGTCGATGGCCATGTGGAAGTACGCTCCGGCTCGGACAATGCAGGCCTCGGAATAACCGTCTGCGAGGAGAGAATCGCCGAGTTTGCCGAGCAGTGGAATCCTCACCCACCGAGCATGTGGGCTACCCCTGATGGTGCCCGGGCTGAATGGTGAGCAGCCCGCCTGAGCCGGCCTTGTCCTAATCGGACTCTTCTTCACGCATTACCAGCCAGCAGACCCCACCGGTCAGGACGATTATCGGCAGTCCGCCAACCCCCAACAACATCGGTCCGAAGTCCTCGGACTGGGTTATCGTCGTGTTCTCCACCACCGTGGTCTCCACCGTGGCATTGGCTTGGCTCAAACTGACTTCGATGGTGAAATCAGCCTGCCTGTTTTGCAATGGATTACCATCACCATCTCCGGTGATGCTCAGGTCAACAATCCAGATTCCTGCGGCATACATGGTATCCTCGTCTCCCTTCCTATCATCAAGCCATGACTGCGCTTCGCTCTCGGAATCAAATCCACTTTTGTTATAGACCTCGATATCGAGTTCTGTCGTCGCAGAAATCTCGTCAGCCTGAACGGTGCTGGAACTGGTGTTCTCACCTACCATCATCACCGCCTGCGGCGCAGAGAGGGTCAAGTCCCAAGTGAAATCAGGATTGGGGTTGAGAGGATTGAATGAGGGGTTCGAAGATGTCACCGTCACCACAACAGAGAGGATGGAACCATTCGAGGCATCTATCTCAATCGACATCGAATCACCGGGACCCATTCGCTCAGTCGAAGAGTCCTCGAATAAATCCTCCTTTGCCACTGTGGAAATGCTCTCTAAATCACCTATCACCTCTTTGTCAACCTCTGCCACCGATGCAAGTCCGACGATTCCGGCGAGAAGAATAATTCCTACCACTCCAATCGCCAGTGCCATTCTCTGGTTCTGTCTGTTCGGCTCAAGGGTATCCAATTTGAGTGGTCCACCAAACCGGGTGGCAAGGGTGGCCTTGAGGCCGGAACTAAACTCATCGAGGCGGCCTGAATCCTGCTCAGGATATTCCATCTGTCGAATCAGGAAGAAACCAATGGCAGGTCCAAGGATGGCAACTCCCCAGATGAGCGGATAATAACTGTCGGAGAGGATGAGTAGAACCGTTCCCAAGGTGATGAAAATCCCGGTCGCGGCAATCGCTTGACTCGACTGGAAAACCGACATACTGCTGGCGGCCATGCGCGGGTCGGCAATCTCGACGATGGTGGCGAGGAAGGTGAAGATGAGCCAATCCGAGAATATCATCACCAATAGCCACACACCCAATTGCACCTGCCATCCCAGCCCCATCACCGAGGTCACGGTGAAGGCGGCATAGGAGGCACCGGCCAATACCGCCCAGATGAGCATCGACTTACGACGGTCGATATAATCGGATATCAACGGGCCGATTATGCCGAGGAACCCGGCGATGACGAACAGCCATGACCAACTGGCAATCTTCTGTGTATCCCATCCCCAGACCTCAATCTGATAACTACGGAAGAACGATTCCATGCCGTCACCGATCGGCATCAGCAAGGCAACTCCCAGCCCGAGCATGGCGGTGCGATTATTGAAGGCCCCCCGCAGTTTGACCCACCAAGGTGTATCCTCAGGCCAGTCGAGGTCACGGTCGTTCATCGCTTCCTCGGCCGTATCTGCAACCGGCATCGAATCTGAATCTGCACCTTCGTCAATGCCTGGGCCACGAAGCCGCGCCCCCTCACGGAACATCACTGCGAATATGGCCGCGGCGGCCAAGCCGACGAATACCAGAATCGAGGAGGCGAAGTAGATGCCATCGAAGTCGACCACCCCGTCAGCGATGAAGGGTGAGCCGAATGGCACTCCCCCCATCCACCACGACATGATCACCAGCCCGGGAATCACCGACGAACCGATGCGGTAAGCATAGGATATCGTCGCGCCGATCGAACCGGGATTGGGCAGATATTCGACCATCAGGGCGGCGATTCCCTGCTCGGCGATTACTCTTGGAATCAGTGCCAATCCGAGGACGATGCACCACAGCCAGGGTGATGCGCCGACGTTGATGAAGGCCAGCGGCAGCAGCAGAATGATGTGGCCGAAGACGCCGAGAACAATCCAATGACGGCGGCGTCCCAACGGATTATCAGTGTACTTATCGAGGGTAACTCCCCAGACTGGGCGAATCCAGAATGGGATTCCGGTGGCCCAGAAGAACAGTGGTACGATGAGGAATTTGCTCAGCCCGTATTCGCTTTGGCCGACGGTTATCGCCCATTGATTGTAGAACGAGAGCGGCATCGCAAAGGCGGTATAGACGACGAAGAACCACAGGTAACGGAACTTGGAGTTCTCGCAGATGTCGACCTTGCCGGACTTGACCAGCCCCCTGAAATCTTGCAGAGGAGAAGCCTCGTCATCGACCAAATCGGCCTCAAGAACCTCGTCCGACATGGCCTACCTCAGCACTGCACAAAGGCTGGCGCACATGAATCCTGCCGTCATCCAGCCCTACGGGCTGGCCGAGGGTAATCCCCAGATTGGGCAAAAGTGGTTCCTTTGATTTTCGCTCTAGGTCTCTAACCGTCGGCGCGACAGGAACGCCGCTCCGAGCAGTGAGAGCGCGGCGATCACCGAGGTGAAGCCAGGCAGTAATCCACCAGAATCACTCGCTGGCGGGTCATCATCTTCGGTCGGGTCGTCACCTGAGCCAGTGTTATTGTCGTCACCGGTCGGGTCGTCACCTGAGCCAGTGTTATTGTCGTCACCGGTCGGGTCATCGGTGTTGTTGTCACCGGTGTTGTTGTCACCAGTTCCATTGGTCGGGTCATCCACCTCAGGGCAACCGGTCGAATCGACTACGGTGCCAGCCGGGGTATCCGGGCACAGGTCGGAGGTATCACTGATGCCATCACCATCAGTGTCAGCAGGGGCCTCTGGGCAACCGGTAGAGTCGACACTTTCGCCAGCTGTAGAGTTGTCACATTGGTCGGCATTATCGCCGACTCCGTCGCCATCGGCATCGCCCCACTCGGATGAGGATCCGGGGAAGGCATCGTTGGTGTTGTTGACGCCGTCACCATCGTAATCCTCGCAAACTGTGTGGCGGCCGACAGAGAAGGTCAGACCCAGGTCCATCGCCACTGCGGTTGTACCACTACCATTGAACAGATATGAACTGATGACATAACAACCTTCTGAGAACGTCACGATGTTCTGATTCCAGTTCTGCGACCCGTTTACTATTTGGAATATATTATTGGTTGGAGTAATCGCCATTACAGAATCTCCAGTGGCAAATGTGGGACAATTGTCCTCCGAATCGGCTTTGCAGATATCGAAAGTCAAGTTGTATATCTGTGTCGGGTCGAGGTCGTAGGCAGTGATGTTAATCACCACGATATCACTGCTCGCATAATTCAAATGTTGACTGATATCCTCATCGTAGGTCGAGCCCGGGGTCAAGATGTTTATCCACTCGTTGTATACCGGCATGTAAATCTCGAAGCACTGTTGTTCCTCGTCCAATGTCGTCATTGTGCCGTTGCTATCGACCCCTTTGAGGGTTGCATTGAGACAATAATTGCCAATCGCGAGGTTTGCCCACGAAACCGATTCATTGCTGGTGTTATAATAGGCGTACCAGTTCCAATAATAGGAATCGACACCAACTCCGGTGCTGGTATAAAGCGCATATAGTAAGGTGTAATTGGTGCCGACCACGAGATTGGTCGAATCCAGATTGACCGAGACATCATCGCCCCATGGGAGATAGGTGGTCGTCATCCACACATTCAGTTCTTCGTAGCTCTCGCCACCACCGGTTCCATTTCCAGACGTCACTGTGAAACATGCTTCATGGGAATCCAAGAAAGAACTGGCATGGAATAACTCGGCATTGATGCAATAACTTCCTTCGGCCAATGCCGTCCAATTGTTGTTTTCGTATGAAGTACCGTAGTAGGCATACCAGTTATAGGTCCCATTGTCAATTATGGTCGTGTTATTTGCGCTGTCGATTAACAGCAATTCATAACTCATCGAATAGGTTTCATCGAGAACCAGATCATAAGAAGTGATGTCTCCGTGATATACCCCCGCATAATCGTAGGTTGATATCCAGACCCAGGGAGAGGTGGTGTTTCCAGTGCCATTACTGCCATTGCTGATGTATCGGCAAGAGGAACCCCCGTCGCGCATTGCCCCAGTTGAATCGTAGAGATATGCATCGAGACAATAGGTGTCGGAACTGAGATTATTCCAAGAAAAATATTCTGTGCTACTGGTATTGTAGGCAGTCCATGGAAATGAACCGTAGTCATAGGTTGAGTTGGTAGATGATTGAATCAACATCCAACTCAAAGTGTAATTGTAGTTGAGATTCAAATTATACGAGTTCACATATGCCTGCATCGTTGTGCCATTTACGCTGGTGCCAACATACATATCACCGGTAGATGCAAATGTGACATTGAAATAGTAAGTTTCGGAATCCAATACAACCCATGTAGTGCCGTCAAAAACCAATAATTCAGTAATGAGTGTATAACTTCCGACACTAAGGTTGTACCAAGCGACATTCTCAATGTGCCCCCACGTATTTGCAGTCCAATTAAATGACTTGGTGTCTACAACTGTTGCCCCCTGTAACAATTCAATTTGAAATTGATAGGTGTCATTCACAGTTAATTGATTAGAATATACTGTCACACTTGGAGTTACACCTAAGGGAAACGTAGTAGTGCTGTTCAACCCGGTATATATGTTTCCTGTTGAGTAGCGAACGATTGTACAACCACCACTTATTGAATCGAGCAAAACACTACCATTGTATAAGTCAGCATTCAAACAGTAAATTCCTGCGCTGAGATTGCCAATACTTGTCATGGTGCCCCATCCGGCATTGTAGGCAGGTGAAAAATCAATTGTTCCATTCAAAGTGGTATTAGTTATTGTCCATTCAAATGAGTACGAGGAACTATGCAATAACCCATATACGGCTGACCATAATTTAATTTCATCACTAGGTTCAGCGATAGACGGATTCAAGTAAGCGTAACTAAACGAGCCTGTAGCATTGGATACAATGCTGAAATTGTATGTCGTAGAATCTATTGCCGCTGAACTGCCAGCATAATGAAGACTTGCAATGACAGTATAATTCCCGAGGGGTATATTTGAAAATACCCCACTCGTATTTGCGTTATGCCAAGAAGTGGTTGCGGTCCAATTACTATATCCTGAGTCAATAGCAGTTCCATTCGAAGAAAACTCCCAATGAATCGAATAATTTGTAGTGCTTACCAATGAAGTGGCCCTGACAGATATCGGAAGACCATTAGAATTTGAAGTACCAAACATATGATGCCCCATTATTCCATATACACTCATGATTTCTCCACTTCCACCTGAACCGTTGGTGGTATTGCCGACCTGGAAACACGAGTAATCATAATCGAGCCACATCAATGTACCATTATCGTCGTAAGACAGGTCGGCATACAGGCAGTAGTAGTCATCCGCGAGACTTGACCAAGTCAGGTTCTCCATCGACTGGGTGTAGTATGCGGTCCACGTGAAGTTGCCATCATCGACGACGGTGCCGTTGATATCCTCAAGTTCCCACTCAATCTCATAGTCTTCGTACAGGGTCAGGTAGGTCGACGTTAACGTGGCATTGACGGTGGCACCGGAGGAATAGTAGGTATTGTCGGTCCAAGTGTAGATCCACCCGGAAGTCCCATTCCCTGTTCCGTTGGTGGTATTACCCACCTGGAAACACGAGTAATCAGAATCGAGCCAAGTCAGATTTCCACCACTATTGAACTTGTTCAAATCGGCCTGTATACAGTAGACATCATCGGCCAAATTCGACCAAGTAGGGAATTCCATCGACGAAGAAGAATAGGCCGTCCAAGTGTAAGTGCCGTTGTCGGCGGTGGTTCCATTGCCCTGGTGTTCCAACTACCAGATGATCTTGTAGGTGGCATTGGTGGAAAGGTTGGTCGACATCATCGTCGCATTT
>JAPOGE010000080.1 GCA_028283345.1 Candidatus Poseidoniales archaeon | reverse complement strand
TCCAATTTGAAACCGCTCCAACTGCCGGCGTCGGCATTAGGGTGACTATACCGGAGGCGGCAACCCCGAAATATAATGGAAATAGCAGACCGAAGACAACCACGGCAATCGTATTGCGCCTGAATTCCGGCTCGTTGAACTTCTCCTGCAATCCCACAATCTCCCCTCCCACCCAAAGCCAATGACTCATCGGGGATGAACCTCACCCCATCCCGCTTCGGCTTACCCAACCCCACCGGTTGAGAAGGTTGAGTGTGAGTTCTCCTATTCTTCCTCATCCATGAGGTATTCCCCGGGTGGCCATTTGCCCAATCCGGACTGTGGCCATTCGCCTTTTCCGACCGGAATTCCCATCGCAGAGAAGGCTTTGCGGCTACGCCAGAAAACCGGCAATAGGAAGCCGATGGTCATCCGCTCGCCCCACGACCAGCGGAAAGGCGAGCGCGGCAGACTCGCCGCCCAATGTTGCACAAGGGTCTGGATGTGCTCCTTTTGCATGCGCTTGGGCATGGTCCAGACCGAATGGTGTACCGCCCCGGCCGAGCCGGCGGTATGGCTCCAGCAATGGACTTCAAGGCCGGCGAATGGCCCAGCGGTGAACGCCAGTCCAATCGTTCGAGCAAATTGTGACAGCGGCATGATTACCGCCCATCGGTCGACCATCTTACTGCCTTCAAGCCGTTTCATCGGCCAATTACCGGCACGAGCCAATTCGCGCAGGGCGCGTATCATCACCGTCGGCGGCATGCAGGTCTCGAATTTGAGGGTGCGCAGTGCCGGCATGGATGTGGCTTTGCGGTGGCGGCCATCAATGCTCGTACCGTGGTCAGCGACGAATATACAACTTATAGGCGAACATATGACGGGTGATATGGACTACCCGCTTAACATCGAGGGTCAATATCATCCACAGAAAAATCGCCGGTCTGGTCACCATCAGATTCAGACTCGGCCGAAACCCCGGGGAGCGCGCCGGGGAATATCCAGCCTGAAGCAGTGTCGATTTCATTCTCGGGTCTTTGGTATAGGCGAATAGACGACGCTTTGATTGACCCGCGAGTCTCAGTAATTCCTTCGATAAGCCTTGACCGCGATGCTGTGGGTCGACGACGACGCTATTGATCTCAATACCTCCGCCGCGCCGTGAAAGGGTGGCGTGGGCGATCGGCTGGCCGGAATCATCGCGGATGAATATGCTGTTCTCGCCGATTCTAGCTAGAGTTGGTGGTCGTAAATCCAATTCTTTGCGAAACATCGACTTCAGCCACTCGCGGTCTTCCATCGCATGGAAATGAGGGCGCGAACATTTCAACCTCCTCCCGAATGCCGTGCCTGAATTCGTTTCTTGGTGGCCTTGGGAATTTGGGTTGGAATGGGGTTTCGATGCATATACGCGTTGCCCACTTCAGGGCTCGGGCAAAAATCGATTCTCTTCGCCTTACCCTCGCGGCGCCTGCGGCGCGGAGCGACATAGAGGCATCGCCACGTATCGTCCGGTCGCCCACCACCGCGCCTGACGGCGCGAGTTCGATTGCTTCTGGATGCTCAGCCGAACAGAGAGCCGAGACCCTCGAAACCCGCACCGTCTTCCTCTTCTTCCTCTTCCTCTGCTTCTTCAGCAGGGGCCTCGGCACCGCCGGAGGCGGCAGGGGCGGCGGCAGCGGATGGGGCCGCTACAGCGGTAGTCATCGCGTCAGCGATGTCGACACCGTCGAGCGAAGCCACCAGGGCCTTTACTCGGGCAGCATCGGAAGATACACCAGCGGCCTTCAAGACCTTACTAACAGCAGCTTCACTAATTTCATTCTCAGCACTATGTAACAACATTGCAGCATATACGTATTCCATTTTTTTCACCTTGTTTATTTTCAGCCGAACAGGTCTCCGAGTCCGTCGAAACCGGCGTCCTCATCTTCCTCATCTTCCTCATCTCCCTCTGCATCCTCGGCTGGGGCTGCATCGGTGTCCTCTGCATCTGGAGTGGTGGCAGCAACCGCTGCCGCCGCACCGAGTTGCTCCCGCAACTCGTCATCCAATGCTTCTGAATCTAATCGTCCTGCGACACCCATCGCGCTGGCAACAGCCTTGGCGATGATGAATGGTAGAGTCTTTGAATTGACAATTCCTGCTTCCATTGCCACCGCGAGCGCTTCATTGCTGGCCTTGCCGAGCAGGACCGGTGTGGTCTGGGTGGTGAACCAACGGATATTGCAGGCGAGATTGTGCGCTCCGGCAATGGTGCCGATAACCTGTTGCTCGAAGGCCTCGGCATCGATATCAAGGGTTTCAGGAGCAAATATCACTCCATCCTCAAGAGTTGCACACAACCGCAGACCGGTGATTATCGGATTGATGTCAAGCTTTGAGAGTAGTAATCCCAGGTCGTCGGTGAATACTTCCCCTTCTTTCAACACCGTGACGGTCTTTTGAATATGCACACTTCCACCCATGATTTTAGCCGGGATGTCGACGGTGTTCAACTCGCCAACTATCGGGCCTGGTACCATACCGGTATCCTGTTTCTCGACGATGATATCGCACGGAGCAACATCTCCGGGCTTGGCGGCACGACCGGCTTCGGTCTTCTTCAGTTCGCGAAACAGTTCAAACGAGGTCAGCGCATCGGTCTGGACCAGTGCTGGTTGGGTCGCACCTTCGAATAATTTCTCCAAGTCCTCTGGGTCTCGGCCGGATTCTCGCCATGCCAGACGCATCAATTGCTTCTTGGCGACGCTGACCGCCATCTTGCCGTACAATTCAGCACGCATTCCCAACATTGAGTCTGCCGGGACGCCATGGATATCGATTACCGCGAAAACTCCGCCAGCATCGATCTGATCCTTCAGGTCAGCGACCGCATCACGTTTCCAGTTGGCGACCTTGGGAATCACTCGATCACCTCGATTTTCTGCGATGGTCCCATGGTGGTCTTGACGTAGAGAGAACGGATGTTTCCGCCGCCACGCTCCAACTTACCGGTAACTCGATTGTAGACTTCCAGAGCATTACTGACCAGGTCATCATGCCCTTGGGAAACGGTACCGAAAGAGGTTTGGAAGGTGACGCGGTCACGGCTGCGTACGACTACTGTTGAACGTAGACCAGCGGCGATGACCCCGGGGTTGACCTTCGGTGGTACCGGACGTGGCATCTTGCCACGTGGACCGAGCACGACACCGAGGTAGCGACCAATCAGTGCCATATGCGGTACTTCGGAGAGGAAGAAATCGATGCTGTTGACCAATTTCTTGGCGCGCATCTTGTTGCCACCCAGTTCCTCGATGGTGGCTGGGTCGATGACCAGCACTCCGGCTTCCTCGGCTTGTGCGGCAACTTCACCGCTGGCGAACATGGCGATTTTCAATTCCTTTCCACGGCCGCTGGGAAGACGAATCTCTTCCTGGATACGGTTGTTAGGATTTTTCAGGTCGACATCCTTGATGGTGAACGTCAAGTCAACCGACTCGACGAATTTTCGCTCTGGTGCCGACTCGATGGCCGCTTTGATAGCTGTACTGATATTGTCTTTCATTTTTCCTCACCCCCGCGGTCAGCGAAGCCTGAGCCTCTCCCGCAATTCGTGAACTGCTCACTTGAAACGCTCGTCCCACTCTCCCCTGGCGATTATCTCCAGCGCTTCCTTCGGCCAGTGGCCTTCAATCTTCACCCGCATCGAAACGCAGGTGCCGATGACCTCACGGGTCTTGGCCTTGAGTGTGTTGCCGGTCAAATCGTTGCTCTTCTCCTTGGCAACTTCGATGGCCTGCTCCAATGAGAGGTTCTCGATAGCGGCTTCCATACTACCGTTGCACTTGGCTACACCCAGTGATTTGATGAGTAATTTGGAAGTCCATGGTCGTGACATGATTTGCACCTCATTTCTACCTTAGCGACTCGCCGAAATTTCTCCTGTATTTAATCGCACCGCGCGTCACTCGACGCGCTCAATCACCCGCACGTGGTCGCCACGCATGTTCAATGTCATCGGAATCGGCTGTTCATAGAGTTCCATACTGACCTCTTCCTTGGACTCGCTGACCGAGACCACTCGGGCTTTCTCACCCTTGAATGCACCGGAGACGATTTCGACGATACAACCCACCTCGATTCCCGAGGTGACCGCCTTTGGCTCAAGGTAGGGGAGGACATCCTCCAGGGGTGCCTCGGAAGCCAGAACACTCTTGGCATTCTTCAGCGGGGTGGATAGTATCGGCCCCCGGGTCTTGCGATCACGCCCACCGGTACGGCCAATCAACTTCTCGACGTGGTGCTGGGCACTGCTCTCGACGAATAGGTAACCCCGCATTCCGTTGGGGTGGAGAACCGAGAATATCTCTCCTTGAATATCGGACAGACTGCCGCTACCCGAAAGGCGGGCATGCATCTCATCGGCGACCCGCTGTTCGGAACTGATTGCGGTCTTGACGATGTAGAGGAAGGAGCCGGCACTACCGTAGAGGTCGCGCAGTGTACGCTCACTACCCTCGACCTGAAGGTCGGTGAAAACCAGATTGTATTCCTGCATCTTCCCGGGGTCTACCCACTCGGCCTCGGTGTAGATCGCCCCAGGAGTGACCTCGGTGGTCGAGGCCATTACCACCCACGGGGTGATATCTTGGAGACGTCCGCCGACATCGACACCTCGGTCGCGCCCATTACCGTGAATCTCCAGTTGCTCAAGTTCCAGACCCGTGGCTTGGCTGACACGCTCAAGGACTTCCTCGCCAGTGGTGCCGATGCCGTAAACACCGTCCCACAATAGCGGATAATCGGCATCTGATTCTGCTCGACGCAGCAGTAATAACTGTTCGCCATGACGGACGAAAGCCACGAATGATTCTATCATCAAAACACCTCAGTTAATCAGCCATTGGAATGCCGAAGGTAGCCAGTTGTCCATCATCACGAGAATGACGAAACCGATGAATCCGAGGATGAACATGCCGATTCCACAGATGATCGAGGTCTGGGTGAACTCCTGCTTGCTCGGCTTTCGCGCCATCCGCAGAATCCTTGCCCAGGGGTGTCGACCGAGGCGGCGAAAACCACCCTCAATCTTGTCTTGCACAGACTGAACCCGGTCTTCAAAAGACACATTTTCCTCGTCGACGGAATCACTCTCAGCGGACATAGAACACCCTCAAGCCTACCGGCCGACCTACCGCCGCCATTTAACCGCGTCGGATGACCCATAGGGTCAACCATAAACGGGCTTTGGGGGAAATCGTCGGGTTGAAGGCGGAGAACCCGCACGCCGCTGGTGTTCTAATGCCTGAGTCCGACCCCTACCGAGTGCTTGGCGTAGCCAAGGATGCCAGTTCTGCCGAGATCAAGCGGGCCTATCGGAAACTCGCCCGACAATACCATCCCGACCGCAACGATGACCCGGCAGCCGAGGAACGCTTCAAGCGCATCCAATCGGCGCACGAGAAAATCGGCGATGCCGAGGCGCGCAGTAAATTCGACCAGGAACAGCAGATGCGCGATATGTTCGGTGGCGGCGCGGGCAATCCCTTCGCTGGCGGAGGTAACCCATTCGGCGGTGGCGGCAATCCCTTCGCTGCGGGCGGCAATCCGTTCGGCGGCATGGGCGGGGGGAGCGGCATGGGAGGAATGGGCAGCATGGATGACCTCCTGCAGGGACTGTTCGGCGGCCGTGGTGGCGCTGGCGGCTCTGCCAGCCATGGCGGTCGTGGCGGAGGTTTTGGCGCCGGGCAACAGATGCGCCCCGGCTCTGGGCAACCTCAGCCCGAAAAGGGCGCCGATATCCGCACCTCTCTCGACATTTCGCTAGCCGACGCCACTGCGGGCGGCTCGTTCCCATTCACCATTCGTCGCCTGACCAAGGATGGCGCCGGTAGCGTCAAAAGCAAGGCGAAGAATCTCTCGGTCAAGGTGAAACCGGGCCTTGAGCACGCTACCGTGATGCGCCTGTCGGGCATGGGTCATGAGCACCTGCATGGCAAGGCCGGCGATGTCATGCTGACCATTCGAATCGATGCCGGTGAAGGCCGGCGATGGGAGGATGGCGCCTTGGTGCAACAGGTTGAGGTACCATTCTCAACCCTGATATTGGGGGGGAAGGTCAAGATCACCACCCCCGACGGCAAGACCGGCAACCTGACAATCCCAGCGAATAGTCGCATCGGTGACCGCCGACGGATGAAGGGCATGGGCTATGTCAACGGCGCTCTCGACCTCGAGTTCATCCTGACCGAAATTGAAGAGTTGACGCCGCAGCAACAACAGGCCATCGAGAATCTCCGTCAGCACGGCCTGTAAACTGTGTTTACTCCGCCAATCACCGTACTCGAGCGATGGCGGTGTCAATCAAAGTGGGTACTATCCAATCGCATAAGTATGAGTGCCAATCACCCCGAAACGTGGCCTCTGAACCGCGTGACTTCTCACGATTAGCGGCGTGGCTGGTGCCGCGTAAAGGACGTGTCCACCTCACCATTTTCGTTCTCACCCTGCTGATGGTTCCCGGCGTGTTAACCGCACTGGAACCAATCGATGTCGAGTCCTATGAGATGGATTCTCCCGAAATCGAGGCGCAACAGGTCATCGATGATGAGTTCAGCTCCTCCGAAGAGGTACTTGGTTTTCTCGTCACCCTGCGCGACCCGGAGTTTGTCGAAGATGGTCGGGCTGACATCCCTACTCTGGCCGGGGGGATTCCCGATTACGCAAATCTCCCTCCCAATACCCATCTCTACCCATATCCGGGGGATTCTGTCGGCATAACCGAGCCGGTGGGCGGCATTCTCAACCTGACGGTTTTACGCGAGATCGATCGCAAGGGCAGCGCTGCCCGAGGCCACGTGCTCGGCCAGCATCTCACCCCTTTGGTCGACGAGGTCACCGGCTGGCAGTCGGATGGAGTGCTGGTGGTGGCGGATTTCTTCCGCTTTTTCATGACCGACGAATCGATACTCTCGGTCGAGGGAGTGACCCCATTTGGCACCATCATCCCCCAACCCACACAGTGGAATGACTGCGGTGAATTGGAATGTCTACTATTCGATGACCCCGACCTGACCCAGGCGCATATCGATTTGGCGGCGCATCGGATGGCCAATAATTCACAGGGAGATTTTCTGCGCTGGCTATCCACCGACCGTGCCTTTGTCGCCGACGAGAATTCCATGGTCATCGGCCCGATATCTGGTGTGATAAACGAAGAAGGTGGGTTTAGTGACGCGGAGTGGGGGCATGGCCGGTGGAGCGCCAGTGCCTCCTGGTTACTCATCCAGTTGGATAAGCGGGAGATGGAAGAAAATGGCTGGACCTTCGTCTGGAAGGATGCCCATCCCGAAGATGACATCGATTGGCCGGTCATCGGTGGATATATCGTCCACGGTAATGAATTGATTTTTCACCCACCGAATTATGATGACGAATACTGCCAACAATTGGTGAAAGAATCAGGACCCTGTGCCGCAGAATGGTCGATAATGCATCTGGAAGGGACTATCCGTTCCACCGACAATAACGCCATCACCATCCTGGTCGGTGCCGGAGTGAATGTCGAGATAACCCGAGAGGTTCAATCATCGATGAATCTCATCGCCTTGATGGGCCTGGCAATCGTCGTACTGCTGTGGATGAGCCTGCGTCGAGCCTCGGATGTCGCCATCGTCGTGGTCGCCCTGGGAGGCGCCCTGTTGTGGATGCAGGGGCTGATTGGCCATATGGCGAATCTCGGCGATTTTCTGGATATTAGGATTATCTCCCGTAGTCAATTCTCCAATCTCCTGCCGATTCTTGTCCTTGCTCTGGGTATCGATGATTCTCTGCACGCCCTGCATCGCTACAAGGAGGAGCGTAAGAAGGGTGCATCGCCGGAAGAGGCGGCCAATGTCACCGTCGCCAAGGTCGGCCGGGCGATAATGCTGACCAGCCTGACGACGATGGCCGCATTCGCATCAAATCTGTTCAGTGATATCGCGGCTCTGCGCTCTTTTGGAATCGAGGCCGCTCTGGGGGTTTTAGCGGCCTTTGTCCTGACCGGAATCTGGGCGCCGCTGGTTCGCCTCTCGGTCGACCAATGGCTAGAGAAACGCGGCCGCCTTGCGTCGGGGGATGAGGACAAATTACACCTTGTCCCAGCCTCTTGGTTGAGTTTCACCACCACTACTGTGGCCGGAGATAAAACCAAATGGGTGGTCTTGGGTTTGGCCGTGCTCATCACCATTCCCGCGGCGATTGGGATGGCTGGCTTGGAAGGTGATTTCAAGGTCGAGGATTTCTTGGACGAATCCTCGGATATGGCGGTCTCGGTCAACCTCATCAACACCCGATTCGGCGACGAGGGCGAGCCGGCCGATATTCTCATCGAAGGAGATGTTCTCGACCCGCGGGTCTTCGCCGCCATCGATGTGACTAGAAACAATATGAATCGAGAGGTGGAGGGACTACCCGACAAGGTCACCCGCACCCCCGATGGCCGGGTAGATGTGCACGGGGTCGACGAATTGGTCTATGCCCTGAGCGCCAGCATGTTGGGCAATTCGACCCCTTTTGAGGCGGTTGGCTGGAACACCACCAGATTCGGCGACGATGGCGAGCCGACCGACCACGGCGTCGGCTGTGGTGATACCGGAGCGCCGCTGTTCCTGCCCGATTTTGACCGTAGGGGGTGTTTGGTCTTCTTCTATGGTTTCCTCTCACTATATGGCATCCCAGCAACCCAGAGTGTGCCATACATTACGCCATCTATGATCACCCTGT
>JAPOGE010000007.1 GCA_028283345.1 Candidatus Poseidoniales archaeon | reverse complement strand
ATTCGCCGGCACTGACGAGGAATCTGGAATGCAGTTCCTGTACTTCAGCCAGATGGGGGATGGAGGAAAGGTGTTGGGCGTGCAAGATGTGCGGTTCGCCGGACAATCCTAAGTGGACGCTGAGAGAGATCTTTGCCGAGTCAGGGATTCGGCCGTCTTCAATATCTCCCATGGACGATCTCGAGGCGAATCTACCCTCGTTGATGGTTACCGACTGCCAACCCGGATTCTCTTTCCCGGGAGTGGATGAGGGCTCGCGGCCTGCCGACATGGTGAGGTCGAGATGTCGGTGGCTCAAGAACCCTCGGCTCACTCAGCCGGCTTGGTCTTGGCGAAAAAACGCTTGGCAATCATCTGTGTAGTAGCGCCATCATGGGTGATTATCGGTGACAGGTTGTCGGGCAGGCAGGCCTTGTAGTTGCCACGTTGGTGGCGCTCGTCGAGAAGCAGAATGAAGGCACGGTCCTCGACACTGCGAATCGGCCGCCCCATCGCCTGCAATACCGCGTTCATCGGCGGTTGAGTCATGGCCCAGCGCATTCCCTTGCCGCGTCCGAATTTATCGTCGAAATAATCTCGCAGCGCATTTCCTTCGACCGATGGCGGCGCCATCGGAATACCGATGCAGACCACTGCATCAAGAATGTTGTTTCGATAATCGATACCTTCGGCCAGTTTCCCAGCAAATACCCCCGCCAGCAGTAATCTCTTGCCGCGCCGGCGAGCATCCTCGAGGTCATCGAGCAGGCGGTCAGTACGTTGTTTCCCCCAAGTTCTCTCCTCCAAGACGACCTTGATGTCGCCCCAGTTATGACCGGCGACATATTCGGCGATGCGGGCATAAGATGGGGCGAAGACCGCGACGTGGCCGGAACATGAATTCACCATTCCGGCGATATGACTCTGAATCTTCGCGGTCATCGCCTCGCTCTTTTGGCGGTGGGTGCCATTGACATCGCTGGCGATGGCGACCGGCCTGCGGTCATGCATGAATGGCGAGGAGAATGACCGTAGGGCGGTGTTTTTTGCGAGGCCAAGAATCCTGCTGTACAATTCTGGGGGGTATAGCGTACCCGACATCAGAATCGAGCCGGCGACCTTTGAGAATATCGGTCCAGAGACCAGACTCGGGTCGAGCAGGTGGCTGGTGATGACACCATTGGCGGAATTGTCCTCGAATACCAGAGCCAGAGCAGTGGTATGGCCGAATTGTTCGACCGCGGCGATGATCGAGCCGAGTCGGTGTGCGGCCAAATCCTGGATTTCATCTGCATCACGGGCGATTTCAACCCCTTGCAGTACCTCGGCCAGTCGGCGTAGCCGTAATTCGGGGGGTGGGCTTCCAGCGGATTGGATTTCCACGGATGGAGTTGCGGTAGTGACCTCCCCATTCGGCTCCCTGCCCCCAGATGGTGGGCTTGCTGGGTCAACCTCGTCCGATGCCGAGACGGCCAAGGTGGTCTGGGACTTGTCGTGGACCCTGGCATCAAAGGCCTGATTCATCAGGTTATGGAATTCCTCCATCGTGACTCGTCTCTGTTTCATCTCAGGGCTACTATTGCGCTTTCCGCCACCCTTCGCCGCCACCTCAACCCCGAGTTTGCGAAACCAGGCGCGCATCGTCGGGCGTAATCTGGTTACGACTTCGTGCGCCCAGCGAATCGTCGCCACCACCTCATCATCGGTCTCGCCAAAGGCGGATTCCATCGTCTGCAGATATTCATCGACCTCGAAAGTAGCATTGCGCACCATATCAGGGGTCAGTTTCAACTCCAGCCCGTTGCGGATTCGGTCGGGGAGATTGTGTGCTTCATCGATGATGAGTATGAGATCATCCAGTTCCAACTGCATTCCTCCCAGAGAGGCAGCGCGGACACTTTCGTTGAACAGGTGATTGTAATCACAGACAATGATATCGACGTGTCTGGCCAACTCACGGCCGACTTTCCACGGACAGACCGGGGTCGATTGGCCGTTTTCCTCAAAGTCACGGGACATCTTCACCAATTCCTGCACGTGCAACGGTCTGGTCAGGGCGAGATTCCCGATTGCCTTGGTCGAGGCCAAGAATGGTTGGCACTTGGCCTCGGCTCTGGCTTCACTGCACAGACTGGTGAACAGAGTCGGGTGCTCATTGGCGAATGGTTGTATACACATCCCGGATTGCCCAATCATGTCGATCAGGGTTACCGGCGGCTGTCCCGCCGGTAGGCGCAGATTGATTTCACGCACCGTCTCGACCACGATTCGATGTTGACTCTGGCGCCCTGTCATGAACATGATGGTGCGTTCATCGCCCGGTCGGCGAGAGATTTCCAAGGCCGCGGAAAGCGCCGCCGCGGTCTTGCCGACCCCGGTCGGAGCGGCGGCGACGATGGCCCCGCGTTGCTCGAGTGCGGCAATGGATTCAGAAATCATCTCAACTTGCACTGGGCGCAACTCTTCGTGCGCCTGAAATGTCAACCTCCGGCCACCTGAGGTGTCCTCGGAAGCCGACATGAACGCAACTGATGAACGACCCCTCAAAAGCATTCACATCATTTCGCCCACCGTAGCGGGGGAATAGCTAATACCCAACCCATGCCAAGGAATGTGGTCGCCTCGGGACGAAGGCCACTTTGGATACTAGAGAATATAGTGGCTTTCGGATCATCGCGACGGGATCATCGCGACGGGATTTCCTGTAGGGTACTGATTCTCTCCACTTCTGCCAGACAGCCTTCAAGCGCCTGCTGTGCCTGGGTCTTGTGCGCCTCGCCCATCTGCATCCGGCTGTAGCGAGCGACTTCGAACACCTGGTCGAGGGCGACCAGTGCTTCTTCACGAATCGGAATCGCCTTGCGGATTGCGACCTCGAATTCTCGTACGGTCTCAAAGTCATGGCGCAGGAAGCCATGACTTTGCAGGAGGTGACAGAGACTCTCATAGCACGAGAAAATCGCCTCGCGTATATCATCTCCGGCGGCGAGTAATTCCGCGGTGTAGGAGAACACGTCGCCGATTTCCCTGAGCGCTTCCAACTTGCGCTTGCGTATCAGATAAACCGCGGCACCAACCCCCATCAGCAAGGCGATGATCACCAGATGCCACGGGAATCCAGCATCGGCTTCCTCACCCATATTATATTCCATGCTGACCGAGGTGTGAGAACTCTCGAGCCTCAACTTGGAGATCTCCGACAGCATTGGGTCATCGGTGCGCAGACTGACCTTCACCACACCCCAGCGGTCGACGTCGGCATAAGGCGGGTCAGCGTCAAAGGAGATTATGATTATCCCACTCTCATCGGTGGTCCTTTCTTCAATCCTGTCGGTGCCGTTGGGAATTTCCAATTCAACCCAGATGTCGATGCCCTGCACCGGTTTTTGGGTATCGTCGGCGGTAGCGGTGACCGACCCGCGAACATTGTGCTTATCGGCATCACCGAGAACAATCTCCTCAAGGACCACCGTGAAGGTCACGTCGAGAAGGATGGTCACCTGCAAGGTATCGTTGCCGGCGCCGTTGAGATATTGCGATGAATTACCGGCGTATTCCAGAGCGATGTAGTTGGCACCGCCGTCCATCCACGAAGGTGCGGTAGCGGAAATCGAGAAGACGTCGTTATTCCATAGAATCGAAGATATGGCGATGCACCTGATCTCTTCGTCGCCAACACAGTTCAGCCCTTCACCCAGCACCAGTTCGGCGTTGGCGATAATCTCATTCTGGCCTCCGACCTCACGAATCCTTCCACTCATCACTATCGGGTCGATGGCCGAGGAGCGAGTGGCGGTATTGCTGATCGCATCGATCTCGATAATCACATCAGCCCACAGCACTGCTGTGATATTGTTGAGTGAACCGAGATAGAAACTGTCGCCGGGGAATTCAACCGCAATGATGTGGGCTCCACGACTCTCCGCCATCGGTGCCGGGATGGTTGCAGTCCAGTAACCACCATTGGTGGTCAATACCGTATCCACTTCGACTCCATCGAAGTAGACGGTGATGGTTTCGCCATCGATTCCAGCATCGCCGCTGGCGTCGTCATCGTATAGTTGGCCTTGTACGGTCCAGAAACTGCCGCGGGTAGCACTGGCTGACTCGGAGAACTCAATGGTCAATCCGGTGCGGTGGAGCAGGCTGATCGAGGTATCTGCACTACCTCCACGATACCAACCTTGGGCC
This sequence comes from Candidatus Poseidoniales archaeon, assembly GCA_028283345.1. Lineage (GTDB taxonomy): Archaea > Thermoplasmatota > Poseidoniia > Poseidoniales > Poseidoniaceae > UBA60. Next base: position 36,761 of record JAPOGE010000007.1, on the reverse strand, counting down.
AGGACATTGGCAAGAATCATATTGTCGCCATAATTGAAGGCGGAATCTATAACCCAGTCGAGTGAATAGTTGCCCTCGGCATCGGTAAGCGCTTGTCCGACCAAGATGCCGTCGACGGTGATGTCGACGTAAAGCCCTTCGATAGGCATCATCCGATTGTCGCCGACGAATCCGGTAATCGCCACGGTATCACCGATGGCAGCCTGAGACTGCGCCGAAATGGCAACGCCAATCTTACTGTAAACATACCACGTGCCGCTGATGTTACTCGGTAGGAAGAAAGTCTCGCCACGGTATTCGAATACCAGCATATTCACCCCGAGAGGAGCATCGGCAGGGACGGGATAAACCACCGTGAAGGCACCGTTGGAATCGGTGGTGACATTGGTCAGGAAATCACTTCCAAGCCAAACTTCCACGGTACGGTTATCCAATGGCAAGCCGACAACATCAACCAGACTACCGTTGACCAAGAGTAAGTCCTCACGATCGATATCACCGCCCAGAGAAGAGAGTCTGACCTCGGTTGTAACACTGACGTTGAACCACCTCTGGTCAGCACTGGGGCGATAGAACAGTGGATTCTCCATGTCGGCATCGGGTGAGCCCGGTGCTCCCCAAGCCGAATCAGCGGTGTATAGAACGGATATCTGATGCCCTCCAGCACTGGTTGAAAGCGGCAAGGTGTAGGTCATCGACCACTGCCCGGTGGTGGCATTGGACTGGGTGGTCATGACCTCGATACCATCGACCAAGAGATGCAATACACCCGGGGCCGGAGTGCCCATGCTCATCAATGGCAGTCCGAGGTCGTCCAACAGATTGCCATCGACGACGACACTCTCGCCGGCGACCATGACGCCGGTCACACTTGATATCGTCACCGAGGTATTGGCGATGACCACGAAGGTGCTATTGGTGGATGAACCGACTATTCCAGTAGTCCCGGAAGTTCCGTTGAAGAGCGCTGAGATATTGCGGAATCCGGGAACTGAATCGAATGGTATGGTGAGATTGAATGATGCTGTGCCATTGGGCGCAGTGGCCGCTTGCCATGTGCCGTTCAAGCCATCGACCTGCAGGTGGATGAGCCCCGAAGCGACCGGAGCCATGGTATTGTCGACCAATTTTATTAATACCTCGATAGAACCATTGCGCAGGGTTCGCGAATTCAAATCCGGATTGCCGAATTGGTCGAGGTCTGGATAGATGAAAGTCAAGATCGAATAACCGCGCGAATCGAAGGTGGCGAGCGCGGAACTACCTTCGTAGTAGTTCACCGTCGGCACATATGTGATTGAAAGATTGTGGGTACCGGCGGCAAAGTTGTCGTTCAGAGTAATGTTTGCGCTCCACGACCCATCGGCATCAATCGCCCCATCTGCGACGATGAAGTTGCCGATCTGGCCATCGATTCTAAACAATACATTGGCGATTAGTGCGCTACCATCGCGGAACATAAGGCCACTAGTACCATTGTCGCTGCTGATGTTTCCACTGACCGTGAACATGTCGCCGGCGACCGGATTATCGGTGATTGTATCGACGACCAAGAAAGTCACCGAGCGAATGGTGATGGAATTCATCGACTTATTAGCACCGAGCAGGTCGAAGTCGCCAGCGAAGGAGAAGGTCACAATGACGACGCCGAGCGGTTGGGATAATGGAATGGAATAGTTGAACGACGACGCGCCGCCGGCGTCGGTAATTGACGTCAGCATGACCGGGTCATCATCGAATTGCATGGTGACGTTGCGACCGGCAAGGGCCGAGAACATATCCGATGATTCGACCAATGTCACCGAGATGTTGACCGATGAATTGCGGTTGATGATAATCGCATTCAGCGGCTTCAAGGCCTCAAAGTCAGAGACCCCGATCACCAGAATCAGGTGATTGAAATTTGAGTCGAGATAGAAAGGACTCGAGCCATTGACAACTTCGATGACCAAGGTATTGTTACCACGAACCGTGCCATTTCCGGAACTATCTGTCGGCACGCTGAGGTTGAAATATCCAGACGGGTCGGTGGATTGCCGATTAATGAGTTTCTCCTCTGGATTATCGCTCAAGTAAACGTCGAGGTCGACCGCTTCAACCAACGGCCGGCTGAGGTTATCCTGGTCCATTATCATGCCTGAGACATTGAAATTCTGCCCGGCTATGACGGTATTGGGTATGATTGAGATATTGACCATCGTCGGCGCCATTATGGTCATTTCCGAAGTGGTATAGTTGCCCCACCATTTACCGCTGCCGGCGGTGGTATTAGCCATCCAGTAGCGCACTGTGTAAAGTCCAGGTTCAAAACCCTGCACCAGCCAAGATAGAGTTGCATTACCCTCGGAGTCGGTGGTTGCGGTACCAATGGAGGTATTGCTGCCGCCGTAATCGAATTCATAATTCACATCTACGCCGGTGATATTCGAATTATCGGCTATGTCATGAACGTGAATCACCAGATCTATCGTACTGTTGATAACCGCAGCATCGGGAACTGTGCCTATCGTGAGCGCTGCTTCAGATTCAACCCCGATGGTGGCGGAAGGTAGGAATTCTCCGAGATAATTGTAGTACGCACCACCCGGTGGTGCGGCAACGGCGAAATTTACCTCTAGTTGCACTTCATAATTTCCTGAGCCGAATCCGGTTCCCGGAATCGATACCGATAGATTGAACTCACCGGTTGAATTATTGAGCATTGTCGTACCTAGTGGAATGATTCCACCAGGTCCTATCAGCATCGCGGTGATGATGCTATCATTCCCAACCACCAGAGTGCCGAGAACCGCATCGGTCACATTGCCGACTACATATCCAGTTGTTCCGATGTGAATCCAGAAATCCACCGGCGCGGCGTTAACCGTGATGTCGCCTTGAATACGGACCATGGTCGAAGAGTTGCTGGGGAGGTAATGTTCGGAACCGTTGAATTGAGTCGTCAGCACATAATCCCCGGGAATCATGTTGTTGGAGGTATTCCATAGCAGATTGTATCCCCCGGCCGGGCTGACAGTGGTATTAATCCAGGTCGAGTCGAAGGTGCTCGAGAACTCGCCGGTCAGATTGAGGCCATAATTGACGCCGCGATGGTCGTAGAAATCGATAATCGCCGAAGCCTCTTGACCACGCATCGAGGTGATGAAGGGCGAGAAGGTGATGTCCAAGGTGCCCTTCAGCCACCAGGCAGGGCCGCTTAGATTCGCATCATCGGTAGCCTCGATCGAAGAGGGATAGAAGCGCAGTTGGGCGTCTAATCTGCCGGCGGGTATCCTGGCGGTGGCGGCGGTGAGATTGAAGACGATACTGAATGTTCCGTTTACGGTCTGGTTGAAAACGAAACTGTAGGTCGAGCCGGAGCCATTCTCCCTGATTGAAAATTCCAGACTGCCGTTCATATTCACCGGACTGGCGCCGCGCGACTGAACCGTACCATTGATGTAGATGAAATCGTTGAGCACCAGAATCGAATTATTTGCACCCGGGCCCTCCAAGGTGGCGGAAAGGTTCGGCGCATCGGATACATTCATGACGATACTGAGGTTGCTGGGCCGCAGGTTGAACTGCGGACTGCCGGGAATCGAGATTGAAGTGTCCTTCCAGCCGCCGAACCACAGTGTACCGGTCAGGTTGCCGCGCGGTTCATTGGCATCGAGTCCGAGATCAAATGACCACAGACCATCAGGGCCAACCACGGTCGATAGGTTGACAGCCCCATCGATTGAACTGGTGTACGAAAAGAACACTGTGAGCGTGGCGAGGTTTTCAATCCCTTCAACCGGAGGATTCTCATATTCTATTTTCCCGGTCATCGTCGTCGATGCTCCGGCACCAATCACCGGATTGCCGGTAGGATTGGGGGTCAATTGGCTCATCACCACATCATCGGTGATGTTGATGAGTATCGAAGAGACGATATTGGTATCCGAGACGTAGCCCATTCTAACCGGCTTGAAGACGATGATGCCAAATCCAGGTGGAGAGGCATCGATGGGTGTGCCATTGATGGTGAAATTGCCATTCTCATCGGTATTTGCTGCGCCGAGTTCCCAACCGATCTCCATCGATGAGAACGCGGCGCCGACCGGTGCAAGGTAAGCCTTGATGGTGGCGTGGGCGACTACAGATTGGTTGTCGGCAAAGCGTAATTGTCCGCTTAGATTAATCAAAGAGGACGCATCTCTATCCCAGGTGAAGAGGGATGAGGTCAGGTTCACAACTTCCATCAGTTCTGCCGGTGGGCAGGGGTTGAAAGGAACCCAGCCCAGATCCAGTCCACCACTAGAGGGGCTGGTCTGCATGTTGATTTCGGTCCAGTAAGTGAAATGGTTACTGCTCACCGCATATCCCAATCCCGACCACTCACCATCCTTGTAACCACTCACCATACGCGCCGGAAGGCCGGCCAAACGCGCCATGGTGGTCATCAGGGTGGCATATTCTGAGCAGGTCCCTTCCTTGGTTAAGACTAGCATATGCATACTGATGTCGACGAGGTCTGGAACCTGCGAACCATTGTAATTTATCTTGAAATCGGTCGCATTGGCATCGGCGTTGGTGAGGAAATCGGCAAGGGCCTGAGACTTACCCCAGGCCGAGGTCGCCCCGGAATCGGAGATGACGCCGTTGGTGATATTGAAGACCATTGATTCAGGTGTACTCATATTGGTCAAATACTGTGGCAATATGGTCTCATATACAGCACTGGCATTGGCAACCGTATTAGCTTGGGTTGTGGCGTCGAAGAAGTTCTCGGCCTGCACCGACCATAATTCATTGAGGTATCCACCAATCACATTGTAACGATGGGTATCGTTGCTGCGCTCGACCTGTACCGCCGGGTCGAACCAGAAAGTCACGTTACTCGAATAAGCCGGTAAAGGAAACGGGCCGGTTGAGATGCCATTGACGAAATTGATCTGCCAGGTCACCGAGTCATTGCCAAACGAAGAGGAGGCAAGGTGGGTGGCATTACCGTAGGGAATCATTATCTCGGTCGATGGGTGTACCGAAACAAAGGCTGCATAGGCGGCACCGGTATAGGAATCGTAAGTATGGAGGCGCCAATAATGCGGCTGGTTGATATCGACCACGCCGGTGGTGTTATTGGCGAAGAACACAATCTGGTCAAATGTAATATCATCGCGGGGGTCGAACGGGTCGAATGGGGCACCGATGCAGTTGAGGAACCAGAATGCCTGCGGGCACTCATCGCCGTCGAGCATACCGCCGCCATCGGTATCCGGGTTGAGCCAATTCAGGCCGGAGTTATTCTCGACGATATCGGGAATACCATCGCCATCGGTATCTGCCAGGTGGATATCGTCGGTCGGGTCGTTTTCAGGATTGGTGCCGTCAAAGTATTCCTGACGGTCGTCGATGCCGCCATTATCGGTATCTATCTGCGTCGGGTCGGTCACATAACCATCGATGGAACCATTCATCACCCCGACGTAGATGAGGTCGCACCCGGTCGAGGTCTCAAAGTAATCGTTGATACCATCACCATCGGTATCGAGGTTATTCCAACACGCTTCTCCCGGGTCGGTACCATTCATCACCTCGTCGTAGTCATTTACACCGTCACCATCGGTATCGACAAGAGTGGGATTGGAGAAGAAACCGAAAGTGCCGAGCAATTCCTGCCAATTGGCAAGTCCATCACCATCGGTATCCTTGTAATCATCATCACAGTAATTCCGCCAGGTCGACAGGGTACCGTCATTGGTGGCCAGGGTATGGCACCAAGAACCATTGTGCGATTCAACCGTGGTCACACCTCCGGGAGGGGCAAGACTGACCCCGAAGAGAACATCGTTTACCACAGTGGAATAGGCGAATGCGGTCAAGGTACCACTATTGTTGTAGAATCCGACACCACCGGCAGGATTGAAACCGGTACCATCGGCCAAGGTGAGACGGCTGGTAACAGCGGTCCAGATGACGATATTTCCGGTCGCACTGACCATCGACATACACGGGTCGGTATTGTGGGTGACATTTCTTTCATCACCATCGCCAACACCTCCGGAGTCGGTATCAAAGACATCCCACGCGGTGCATGACATGTTCTCCTCCCAATTCTCGATTCCGTCATTATCGAAATCACCCGAATCCTCTCTTCGGGTCGGGTCGGTTTCTCCGGGGTCGATGACGCCATTACCATTCAGGTCTTCTTCACCATCGTCGAATTGGTCACCATCGGTATTGTTGTTACGAGGGTCACTGGCCTGGCCGGGAACCCCATAGGCACCATTGACTTCAACCCCATCATCGATACCATCGCCATCGGTATCGCGGGAGGTCGGGTCGGTCAATAGAACCAGAGCCTCATAGGAATCGTTCAGGCCGTCACCATCGGTGTCCGGGTTCTGTGGATCGGTACTGGTTATCCCATCGACTTCAGCGGTATTGCTCTGGCAACCGTTGGGGCCTATCCCCGCCGCCGGGTCACATGGGGTGACGGTCTCGGTCATCGCCGCGGTCGGGGGGCCGGGGCGCCAGCAGTCTTGGCCGCCACACTGGGTGGTCCAGGACGGATTGGCGTATTCGTAGATATTGATGAGACCGTCGCCATCGGGGTCGCCGCCATAGCCATCATCGTTTGAGGCAGAGGTTGCATCCAGTCCATTGGCCGCTTCCCAGCCATCGGGCATACCATCGCCATCGGTATCCCAGCCATCGACGTCCTCGTCGTAAAGCCCGTCGCCATCGTCATCGTTGGAGGAACAATCGGCATCACCGTCGAAATCACTGTCGGCACTATCGACCAGACCATCGCGGTCGTTGTCGATGCCATCGGTGCAGATATTGCCGACCGGGTCCTCGTCGCATAGGATAATGCTACCGGTACCATCACTTCCAGCATCACCGCATCCCGGTCGTGAATACTGCATCGCATTCTCCTCATTCCAATTACGCACCGGCACGGTGCCATTCCACCAGACTCCGTTATCGAGAACCTGGGGGGTCGAGGCCAGATCCCAGTTACTCGGCTGTTTGTAGAGATATTCCTGCAGATTGGTCATGCCGTCGCCATCTTGGTCACCGGTCGCGCCGTTGACACCGATGGAAGAACCATCGTTCGGGTCGAGGCCGTATTTCCATTCCCAGCCATCGGGCAGGCCATCGTTATCTGAATCCGGGTTCTGAGGCTGGGTATTGATGAGATATTCAAGTCCGTAGGAGAGTCCATCGCCGTCCTGGTCATTGAGTGCCATCGCTTCCCAGGCGGCAATTTCCAAGCCAATCACAGTCGACAGCATCATCAGCAATACCAAACTGAAGGCACGCCTACTCTTACGTGAGGTCAGGGAGGTGATGAAGACGGGGCTCTCACCGGCATACTCAGACATGAGGCGAACCCACCGTTCAACCCTTTTAATGGACGTGGAGCATTGTTCGGACGATTCCCCTAAGGGGAATCAAATATCTGTTTCTAGTCCCACATCAATTATTTTGGAGAATTATCTCTCGACGCCGTCTAATTCGTCACCGTCTAATTCGTCGACATCTATTCCGTCGTCGTCGAGGTCATCATCGAGCAATTCCAGGTCATCATCGATGACCGGAGCTGGAATATCGACCGTCTTCTTGTCCATCTCTGCACCGGGCAAACCAAGGTTATCACCATCGGGGTCTTGCCCGTCGTCAGCGAAATCTTCGTCTTCCCAGTCCTCGTAAACCACGCCGCGGCGGCGTGAGAAGCCGATTCCGAGAAGGAAGACGATGGCTACGAAGGCGATGATGGTCGGCATTCTCGGGTTGCTCAATTCGGCCATCAGGCGGTCCATTCCGACCGCTTCGACTTTGATGTTGACATTTTTGCGCACGGTGTATTCCTCACCGAAGTGAACCTCGCTATCGAGTGGTCGCACCTCCAGGGTATAGGTGAAGTCATCACCGTGGCGCACACTGTCGGGGGCTCTTACGGAAACGGTGAAATTTCCTTCCGAGAAGGCGGGAATGGACAGTAGCGGATTATCGGAGACCGAGACCACCCATCCATCGGGCGAAATCACCGATACCAGCAACGAGAGGTCGATGTTGTTGCCGTTGTAAACCTTGAAGGACATGTCGCGGTTCTCGCCGGCCGAGAACGGGGTCAACTCGCTCTTCTGGGTAATCTGGATGTCATCGGGTTGGTCGCGGTCGATTTCAAACCTCAACGGCAGGTCGAAATAGCGTGCCTCATCGCCACCGCCTTCCTCGATGATGCGCAGGTAAATCGTATGGTTGCCGGCCGACAAACCTGATTTGGTGATGACATTGAGATTAATCTCCTCGCTCGAGTTGGCTGCGAGGTCGACCTTCGGGGCGAAGGTGCCGTTGGAAGCGAAGGTGATCGACCAATCCCAACGACCATACATTCCGTTTTCGACCTCAAGATTCTTGTCCAGACTCGCGGGGTTACGAATCTGCCAAGGAGTCACCACACTGCTGTCTCCTGATTGGGCTGAGATTCTTATCGTCATATCGATTTCGGCCCCGGCAGAAAATGGTCCGATGTGGCCATCGGGTAGACCATATGGGTCGTAAATCACTTCAGCGTAGACACCAAAGGTGCGGTGCAAGGTGAAACGAACCGACGATACCAGTACATCATCGCCAGTGGAAATCACCTCGACCTCGATTATTCCCGAGTCCTCTCCTTCCCTCTCGGGTGGAGGGTATACTTCGAGGAAGAAATTGTCGACCGAGTGACTATGGATTATTGGCGAAACCCAAGCGGCTTGTTGCTTGTCCAACTCGACCAAGGTGGTATTGTCGTAGACCGCAACATCCCATTGTTCGGGAATATCCTTGATCTTGATGCGGAAACTATCCTCGTCGAAACCGGTGTTCAGCAGGTCGAGCCAAAATCTGCCGGTCTGTTCCGAATCGACAAAGTGGGACAAGGTCTCATCATAGGCCTCGGGGCGGGCTGAGTCGGCTATTTCCATCTGATGTTCCACATCCTCATAGACGTTGATTCTGGGAGGGGCGAATACACCGACCTCTTCGACAGTGATTGTAGTCTTCACCACCTGCACTTCCTCATCTGTGCCGTCACCATCCTGGTCGGCGTAGGCGCGGGCGATGATGGTGATTGAATCGGGGGTGTTGGTCATATCATCCTCGGGCGCCGTGACCGAGAGAATCGGGCGAGCGAAAGAACCACCGCCGGAAAGGGAATAGAAACCCGGTTGGTCGAAGCGCCACAACCAACCGCTGGACAGACTCTGTTGAAGAGTGAAATTAACTTCAGTCGAAATGCTGGATGAGCCGATATGGTTGAGGACAAATTCCACCGACGAAGTCTTACCCGGCGCAACCAGCAGATTATCGGACTGGCCGGCGCCCAATTCAACCGAAACCCCGACCTCGAGCATCTCGATTCCGTCGTGCTCAAACTTCACCGAATGACCTTGCAGATCGGTGATATCGAGTTTCAGGCCGTATTCACCGGGGGCGATGCCGGCGTTATAGGTCCAGTTGTAATTACCGACCAGTCCTTGGTTGTCGAGTTTCAACTCGTTGTTTGAGAATATCTTCTCGAATGGAAACGAGGTTTCGCCGGGTGAAATAAGTTGCAACTTCACCTGGGTGATGTCGTAGCGTCCAAACGAGTTGCGGACATCGATGCTGAATTGCATGGTGCGGTGCTCGGGTGTGTGGTTGGGATACCATTCGGTGACCTGGGCGTCGTTCCAGGCGCCACCGAGTTTGTGTATTCTAACCTCGCTATTGGCCATCGCATTGGCGCGTACCTCGATTCGAGTGAATCCCGAGCCACCATCATTGTCGACATTGCCGTAGGCGATTCTGACATCGCAGGAACTGCCACCGAGGGGGTTGTTATCACTACCTTCGCACGTAGCCTCAGCATCGATGCGGATCACCAACTGTTTTCCTGTAGGTATCGAGAATCCATTGACATCGATATCATCAAAATAAATTTCTCGACCATTGTAGGCACAACTGGCCTGGAACAATCCGCTATTGCAGGGGTCATCGATGCTGATGGTCTTGTCGGTGATTTGGAAACCGCCGGCCTCGAGGGAAATGGTGACGTCGGCGGTGGAACCGTCTTGGCCGGTGAACTGAAGGTAGTAGTACATCCGAATCTCGGGAGAATTGGTTGCCCCCTTACCGTATATCTGTAGGTCTGAAACCATTTCAGCAGAGCGGAACTCTATTCCGTCGATGGCACTGGCATCTTCCTGGTCACCGTCATCGGGCCTCAGTGTAGTGATGAAACCATCACCGCCAGCGGTCTGATTTTCCGCTACCACGTACAGATCATAGTCGACAAGATTATCCTCACCGGCGTGATGTAATTCGAGTTCATCTCCGAGTTCGATTGTCTGGTCATGGTACTGGTCCGACCGAGGGGGGGGTGTTAGCAACGGAAAAAGAGAGGAGAGCATCAGGAAAACGAGGAAAACCGGGATGAGGAAACGCTCTCGACGTGGGCTGGTGATGGGTGAGTGAAACACTTTCCCCGCGCTATCGTACGTACGACTACTCATCGGCCTCACAGTGAGGCCTGTATTCGCCCCATTAAACGGTTTGTATAGTTGGGATGAGGTCTGCATCATTATTCCCACCATACTCAAGCGCCGACCTATTCAAAGCCCACAGCATTCTGCGAGGTGGTGCAGAGATGGCTGAGCTTGGTCAAAGGCGCCGGAGTTAAGTTCCGGTCGTGATACGTTCGTGGGTTCAAATCCCACTCTCTGCACTATGCAATAAAACGCTTTTGTCGTGCAGAGATGGGATTTGAACCAGACACAATCGGCACATCAAAATGCATAATACCGATTGTGACGTGTTTCAAAGTTTCACAATTCAACATTTCAAAGCGTGAAACTTTGGTCCATTGATATTCTCCACTCTCTGCACTATGCAATAAAACGCCTTTATCGCGCAGAGATGGATTTGAACCCCGATGGCCTGAGTGAACCGCTTGGGTGCACAGGGTCAAACCTCAAGACATACCCCTCGGTGGTCTGGATATGACCGACTTGGTAAACTTCGATGGCTTGGCCACAGCCGAGGTCAACCCCATGGTGGTCGAGGCAATGCGGCCCTGGCTGAGTCTAAACTCCAGTCCGGCCAGCCTTCACCCTTTGGGTGATGCGACTCAGAATCTCCATACCACCGTGCGCGCCAAAGTCGCGGCACGCATCGGGTGTTCACCGGGGGAGGTAATCTTCACCAGCGGCATAGCCGAGGCCGATAATCTCGCCCTAAAGGGATTCGCAAAGCGCGCCGAGCCGGGTGGAAAATCTCTGGCGGTGCTATCCACCGAACCTCTGAGCACGTTGAACTGTGCCCGCGAAATCGAGAGCCACGGCTGGGACTTGGTGACCATTCCGGTAGATCGGGAAGGTGTGGCGGACCTGGGGCTGGCCAAAGAAGTCCTCAGTTCCGACACCGCATTGGTCTCGGCTCATCTGGTCAATGAGGAGACCGGAGCGATTCAACCGATTGCTGAATTGGTCGAGTTGATCAGAGAAATCGCCCCGAAGGCCAAGATTCACTGTAATGGACGCGCCGCCATAGGAAGGATTCCGTTTTCCTTCAATGAACTCGGCGTCGACAGCCTGTCGTTCGATGTCGCGAGCATCGGCGGACCGAGCGGTATCGGGGTGTTGATAGTCAAATCCGGCAATGTGCTCGCGCCACTGATTCACGATGGCGGTGCCGTTTCGGCCAGTACAAATTCTCGCTACGACTCTACCGGGCTGGCAAATGCGCAGATAGCCGGGCTTGGCGATGCCTGTGAACTGCCCGAACTTTCAGCCGCCAACAGCCTCTTACTGGCAGATTCTATAGTGAAAGCTGAATTGGGGAGGAAGTGCTGGACGATAAGTCCGGAGAATTGTGCCGCGGGAATCCTGAATCTGTGCATCGAGTCGGTGTTGGCCGAACCTCTGGTCATCGAGTGCGGAATCAATGGGCTACTGATCTCTCCGAGCAGTGGTTGTACCTCCTCGGCCGGCAAGGCCAGTCATGTGCTGTTGGGGATGGGTATCAGCGAGGCCGGCGCGCTCTCATCTGTGCGCTTCAGTCTCAGTGGCGATCTCTCGGGCGAGGAGATTGCACGCGGAGTCTCCGCTCTGGCAAGGTCATATGCAGACATGTCGGGTTGAGCCGCCTTACCGGTTCAGCGACAGGCCACCATCGACATTGATTATCTGCCCGGTGAGGTAATTAGACTCGGCCAGAAACAGCACCGTAGAAGCAACATCAATTGGCTCACCCCAGCGCTTCAGTGGCACCAGTTCGGCGATCTGTGATTCGAGTCCACGCTCAGCCCGGCTGGCTAGAATCGCCCCCGGGCCGATACCGTTGACGCGTAATCCGGGAGCGTATTCAAGCGCCTGCTCGAGGGTCAACTCGGCCATCGCGCGTTTGCTGGAACTATAATCCGCGTATCCTTCCCCTGGGCGCTCTAGCAGGGCGTCGATGATATTGATGATGCATCCATTTCTCTCCGCCAACGACTCTGAGAATGTCGAGGCGAGGTGGCGTGGTGCCTCGACATGGAGGGCGAACATCGTCTCTCTGGCTACGGCTTTGGCTGGCGGGTCGAGGGTTTTGCCATCGCTGAATAAGGAGGCGGAATTGACCAACAGATCGAGACCACCGCATCCCGAGAAAATCTCGGTGGCGATAACCTCAGCTATGACCGCGTCTCGACCATCGTTGTCGGACAGGTCTCCGGCCACCATCTCAGCACGTCCACCGGACCGGTTGATTTCACCCACCACGTCCTCACATTCCACTATAGAGCGATATGTGTGAACTATGACGTTGAATCCCGATACAGCCAGATGACGGCAGATTTCGGCGCCGATTCGCCTACTGCCACCGGTCACGAATGCGACTTTTTCACCCGACGAGCGCGCGGTTGCGGGTGGGTGGTCGACAGCTGTGGGAGGATTGCCGTCCATGACGCTTCCACAGGTGGTTATCTCTTCAAATGTGGCGGTGGAATTCAGCGAGAGTAAGGCCAACCTTGATGCATAACCCGCGAATGGCTCGTCCCGAAGGGACGATAGATGGCTGAGCGACTAACGATGGCGGCCGGTGACGGTAGACCCTGTGGTGGTGAGGCCGCGGTGGAGAAAATACCTGATTCCCGCCCAAGCCACCCGCGGCGTGGACGCCTGCCGTCGTGGTTTCGCACCACTTTGCCCAGTGGTGAACAACAGGTGAAATACAATGCGATGCGCGATGCGGTCAATGACCATTCCCTGCATACCGTCTGCCAAGAGGCGAAGTGCCCCAATATCCACGAATGCTGGTCGGCCGGAGATGCGACCTTCATGGTCGCCGGTCAGGAATGCACCCGCGGCTGTCGTTTCTGTGCGGTCGGCAGTATCAAGGCACCACCTCCACTCGATGTGGATGAGCCGGAAAACCTCGCCACCGCGGTCGAATTGATGCAACTGAAACATGCTGTGATCACCGTTGTCAATCGTGATGACCGGGCTGATAGTGGGGCTGGACATTATCGCCGCTGTCTCGAGGCGGTGCACCAGCGCTGCCCCGAGGTGACACTGGAACTCCTGTGCTCCGACCTGGCCGGTGACCATGCCGTTCTGGCGCAGCTCTTGGACCACCTCTACATCGATGTTTTCGCCCATAATGTCGAGTGCGTGCCACGCTTGGATCCGACCGTGCGCGACCATCGGGCGACGTTTTCGCAGTCACTCGGGATTCTGCGTGAAGCCAAGCGACTGCGCCCCGATATCCTGACTAAGTCTTCTCTCATGGTCGGGCTGGGAGAGAGCGATGAAGAAGTCAGTGAAGCCTTGCAACTACTGCGACAAGCAGGAGTGGACCTAGTTACCATAGGACAGTATCTCGCACCATCGGCCAAGCATCTGCCGGTCGAGCGCTTTCCCGAGCCAGATAGATATGTCGAGTGGGAGGATGAGATTGAACGCCTCGGATTTCTCGCTTCGGCCTGCGGACCGCTGGTGCGCTCGTCCTATCATGCCGGGCAATTATTGCATAAAGCCCGAGGAATATTGGCAGGACAAAACCCCGGCAACGCTTAGAAAGGATGGACAGCAGGTGAGAATATGAGTGGTAGGAAGACTGCGACAACCACCCCTTATACCATTCCAACCGCACCGTTTCGCCCCGGAGATAAGGCCGACTTCGGCGGCCTGTGGAAGGAGAAACCGGGGGATTTAAGCCGCCCTGACCCGGCTTCCTGTACGACTGCACAAACCATACCACACACCTCTGGGTTGGTGCGAGTTCTCGATGATGATGATCTTGCCAAGGGTGAGTGGGACCCCAAACTGGGGGCTGAGGACATGTTGATCGGACTGGGCTACATGTTGCGGCTGCGAATCTTCGATGACCGAATGATGAAGATGCAGAGAACCGGGAAACTGTCTTTCTATATGCGCTCCCATGGTGAAGAAGCGATAGCAATCGCACAAACCATGGCACTTGACGAAAAGGATTGGATTTTCCCTTCCTACCGCCAACCCGGGGCGCAATTCGTGCGTGGGCGAGATATGGTCAGCATGATCTGTCACTGCATCGGCAATATCGAGGACAATGTCAGCGGCCGGCAGATGCCGGTGCACTACTCGTGGCGAGAAGGCCATTTCATTTCCATCTCCAGTCCGGTCGGCACCCAATTCAGTCAAGCGGTCGGGGTGGCGATGGCCAGTGCCTACAAGGGTGATGACCAAGCGACCATCACCTGGCTCGGCGATGGCACCAGCGCCCAGGGTGACTTCCATTACGGCTTGAATTTCGCCAGTGTCTTCAAGCCACCGATAATTCTCAATGTGGTGAATAATCAATGGGCTATCTCGACCCATGCTAACAATGCTACCGGCGGGTCGACCTTTGCCGCCCGCGGCATTCCCTACGACATCCCGTCATTCCGCGTCGACGGCAATGATTTTCTGGCGGTCTACTCCATCACCAAGTGGGCACGAGAGCGAATCCGGGCTGGAAAGGGGCCGACCTTCATCGAGACCTACACCTACCGCACCGGGGGTCACTCGAGCAGTGACGACCCGAGCCGTTACCGGCCAGCCGATGAATTTGAGAGTTGGCCCGGTGGCGACCCGATCAAGCGACTGAAGGATTATCTTATCAAGGCCGGCTATTGGAGCGAAGCAAAGCACCAGCATCTGAGCGAATTAATCGACGCAGAGGTCGTTGCCGCCTACAAGGAGGCGGTCAAATTCGGTGACCTCGCCAGCGGCCCTTATCCACCGGCCTCGACGATTTTCACCGAGGTCTACGAAGAGGTTCCCTGGCATATTCAAGAGCAGCGTGAGGAGTTGGGTAAGTAGGTGGTGACATGGCGAATATGAATATGATTCAGGCGCTTAACAGCGCCATCGACCTACAGTTAGAGCGCGACCCCAACGTGCTGATCTTCGGTCAGGATGTCGGCTACTTCGGCGGAGTCTTCCGCGTCACCGACGGCCTTCAGGAGAAACACGGCGCCCATCGGGTCTTCGACACGCCGCTGGCCGAGGGCGGTATCGCCGCCATCGCCATGGGAATGGGATTGAATGGCTTGAGACCTATCGCCGAGATTCAATTCGCCGACTACATCTTCCCGGCCTATGACCAGATCGTCAACGAAATCGCCAAATTACGCCACCGCAGTGGCGGTGAATTCTCGACCCCGGTCACTTTCAGAACCCCCGCAGGAGGGGGTATCAAGGGCGGCCATCATCACAGCCAATCACCCGAGTCACAATTCACCCACACCCCGGGATTGAAGGTGGTCTATTGCTCAAATCCATACAATGCCAAAGGACTGCTGACCGCGGCGATCGAATGCAATGATCCAGTCATCTTCTTCGAGCCGAAAAGATGTTACCGAGGCCCTTTCTATGGCGACCCGCACAACGTCCCTACCTGGAAGGACCACCCGAAGGCAGAGGTGCCCGAGGAGTATTACAATATCCCGCTTGAGCAAGCTGATATGGTGCTTGAAGGTGATAACTGCACGGTGATAGCCTGGGGGGCAATGGTTCACGTCGCCCAACAGGGAATCGAGGATAGCGGTGTCTCGTGTGACCTGCTCGACCTGCAGACCCTGGTTCCGTGGGACCGTGATGCGGTGGTGAACTCAGTCAACAAGACCGGAAGGTGCGTCGTCGTTCACGAGGCCCCCAAGACCAGCGGGTTCGGAGCCGAGATGGCGGCGAGCATACAGGAGCGATGTTTCTGGAAATTGGAACATCCGATTAGGAGGGTCACCGGTTGGGACACCCCTTTCCCCCACACCACCGAGTGGGATTATCTACCTAGTCCAAAGCGCATCGCCGATGCAATCAAGCGGACGATGGAGGAATAACCTATGGGAATATTTGCATTCAAATTACCGGATATCGGAGAGGGCGTGGTCGAAGGCGAAGTCGTCGAATGGATGGTGAAGGTCGGTGACGAAGTTACGGAAGACGACCCGATTCTATCGGTGATGACCGATAAGGCGACCGTGGAAATCCCCAGTCCTGTCGATGGGAAAGTCATCAGCCAATCCTGTGGAGTCGGGGAAATCATCCCCGTAGGTAGTGTATGTATAGAATTTGAAGTCGAAGGCGACGGCAATACCATCGCCCCCGACGAGACGGCCGATGAGCCCGGAGAACCTGAGAACGACGCGGATGATATGGCCGATGAGCCAGCCATTGTGCCAGACGCCGCAGAGGGTGAAGCCGAGGACAGCGAAGAGCCGGAACCAACTCCAGAACCAGCTACCGCGGAGGAAGCCTCCCCGGGGGCAACACTGGATGTTGTCACACGTTCCAGCGGCAAGGTGCTGGCCTCCCCGGCGGTGCGCAGTGCGGCGCGCTCAGCCGGAGTGGATTTAGCCACTGTTAACGGAACCGGACCGGCCGGGCGAATCTCCAAGGCTGACCTGGAAGTACATATCGAATCCGCCGCCAGTGGCGGAATCAAGATTTCATCCCCGGGCGTCTCCCAAGATGGGATTACAGAAATCCCACTCCGCGGATTGCGCCGTAAGATTGCCGAACAGATGGTCAAATCCTACACGACGATTCCCCATTTCTCCTATTTCGATGAAGTCGATGTAACCGAACTGGAACTTCTGCGGCAATGGATGAATGCCAACCGCAGTGAGGGACAACCCAAGTTGACTTACATCTCATTCATTATGCGGGCGCTGGTCAAGGCTTTCCAGAGCGGGCATGGAAAAATCAACTCTCGTTATGATGACGAGGCCGAGGTGATGAGCCAGCACGATGCGGTGAATATCGGGGTTGCGACCCAGACCGAGCGCGGATTGTATGTCCCCGTCGTCCACCATGTCGAGGGAATGGACATCTGGGGCGTCGGTGGTGAGGTCATCCGTGTATCAACTGCAGCCCGAGAGGGCACAGCAACTTTAGACGAACTTTCGGGCTCGACCTTCACCATCACCAGTCTGGGGCGCGACGGCGGTACCGGGGCAACCCCGATCATCAATGCACCAGAGGTAGGAATTCTCGGTATCCATAGTGCAGTGGAGCGCGCGGTGGTGCGCGAAGGTAAAATCGTCATCCGGCGAATCATGAACCTGTCTTCTTCGTTCGACCATCGGGTCATCGATGGTGCCGATGGTGCCGCTCTGGTGCAGGCGGTCAAACGGTTGCTGGAACATCCGATGGAAATTCTCTGAGGGGTTGAGGCGAGCCAGATGGTTGAGCAGATTGATTGTCAGGTGCTGGTGGTCGGCGCCGGCCCGGGCGGTTATGTGGCGGCGATACGGGCTGGACAACTGGGGCTGAAGACAGTCATCGTCGAGGGCGATAAATGCGGTGGCACCTGCCTGATACGCGGCTGCATCCCCTCTAAGGCCATGATTCACGCCGCCGACCGCTTCGAGGCACTGGCCAAACATCAGGAGGGGCATATGGGGATGTCGATTACCGGCGAGGTCAAACTCGACATGAAGGCGATGGTATCGTGGAAAGATGATATCGTCACCCGTCTCAACAAGGGCGTCGAGGCACTGCTGAAGAAGGCCGGAGTTCGGCTGGTCAAAGGCTGGGCGACCTTCACCGACGGCAAGACCTGCACCGTCACCACAGACAGGCCTGACAAAGAAAACTCTGCAAGTGGCCAAACCGGTGATGCCGGGGGGAGAAAGGCCGGAGCGGGCCAACCCGGCGAGGGCGAGGTGGCGCGAATATCGGCCGAGAACGTTATCCTCGCGACCGGATCTCGGGCGATTGAACTACCGTTCATGAAATTCGACGAGAAGCACATCATCTCCTCGACCGGAGCACTCGATCTGGAGAAACTACCCGAAAAGGTCGCCATCATCGGCGGCGGCTACATCGGTCTGGAATTAGGCTGTGCGCTGAGTCGATTGGGCAGTGAAGTCACGGTCATCGAGGGCTTGGATTCGGTGATGGCTATCTTCGATGCCGAACTACGCCGCCCATTGGAGCGCTGGCTGAAAAAGCACAAGGTCAAGATTCATACCAATTGTCTCGCCCAGGGTGCCGAAATCCTCCCTCCCGTAAAGTCTGGAGGCGGCAAGCGGAAGGCCGGTGGGGATGGCGGCAGCAGAGTCGAATTATCGTGGCAGAACAAGGCTGGAGAAATCGTTGCCGAGACCTATGACAAGGTTCTAGTCACAGTCGGGCGCATCCCGAATACCGAGGGTTGGGGTTTGCAATCAATGGGCGTCAAGATGGATGATGCCGGGCTCTTTATTTCTATAGATGAGCAATGTCGCACCAATATGAATGGTATCTTCGCCATCGGCGACCTCGCCGGCGAACCATTGCTGGCACACAAGGCCAGCGCCCAGGGAGAGATGGTAGCCGAAATCATCGCCGGGCATAAGCGGGTATTCGACCCGGTGGCAATCCCGGCAATAGTATTCACAGAACCGGAAATCGTCACCGTCGGATTATCCCCCGAAGAGGCGGTGGCGGCCGGTCATGAGATAGTGGTCGGGAAATTTCCTCTGGCGGCCAATGGCCGGGCGCTGACCATTGGAGCCGAGGAGACCGGGGGATTCGTGCGGGTGGTCGCCAACAAATCTGATGATGTCGTGCTAGGAATACAATGTGTGGGAAGTCACGTCAGCGAGTTGTCCGGGGAATTCACCCTCGCCCTGGAGATGGGTGCGGTGCTCGATGATATCGCCCATACCATCCATGCCCATCCGACGATGACCGAGTCCTTCCATGAGGGAATCCTCGCCACCCTGGGGAGAGCCATACATCAGTAAGTCTCTAAAATCGCCGAAGTGACACTCTACCCTGCCCATGTAAGGGGCGAATGGATTCGCATCATTCCTATCGCAGGAAGGCTTAGGCGATCTTCGGCGCTTCCTTGACAGTGATGTTCCGAATCCTTCCGAATCCAACAACCGATTCCGAGAAGCCACCTGGAACCCTACGCTTAGAACGAAACGAATAGATTCACGCTAAAGGGCGGCAGAGTTGAGTGATGCCTACGTGGCTTCTATCTCATCTTCGATGGGAGAAATGGTAACGGGCTTACCCATTTCCTTTGCCAGGTCACAGGTTACCTGCGTCCATTTGCTGGTCTGGGAAGGGAAGGCAAGTATGTGGGTCGCAGATTCGACCAGCGCCCGGGTCAAAGTGTTCGGAGCCTCGGGGCGGCCACTGTCGACCAGCCCGCCGCGATTGCCGACCCATTGTTCGTGGAATACCGCGATTGGAATATTGTTGTTATCGGCCCATCTCTCAGCCAGATAATCAACGCCACTCGCCCCACCGATGATTATCAGGTCGGGATAACCATTAGCCTCGACCCAATCCTCGATATGACCCTCGATTACCGAGAAGTCGTAGAATCTGCTCGAGCCGACAATCGCCAAATCAATCACTGTTCCATCTTTGTTCAAATCTCGTCCGCCAAGACGCTCGACGATTTCCCTACCCTTCGCCCGGTCATTCCCCATGGCAGGCCGAATTGGGTGATGACTCTTGAAGTTTTCAGTCATCGGGCGGCAAATGCAGTCGGATTCGGGAAGGAAGCGCCGAGCGTATCACTCGACCTACCCTTGTCGGGGGCGACTCTATTCGCATCGCTCACTATTCAGGAATTATTCGGTGATTCGGTTAATCGGTTGTAGTCCGCATTGGATTCGGAACATCACTGTCAAGGAAGCGTCGAGCGATTCACTCTACTTTGCCGCCCTTTGGCGGCGAATCCATTCACATCGTTCTATTTGCAGAGTCGCTCGGCAATTTTCGGGTCTTCCTTCATGACCCGCAACTCATGCAGTCATCGGGACTGTCGAGACTGTCGAGACTGTCGAGACTACAGCTGATATCAGCCATGGCCTGGTCCTCAGCCCGCTCAGCCAGTTTATTCATCGATTCGGAACCGCCATTGGCCACGGATTCTCCGTTCGCTGCAGTATCGGAATCCTTCACCGATGCGTCGACGGTGAATTGAATCGCATCGGCGGCTGACTTGGTACGCAGATAGTACATCCCGGTCTTCAGCCCCTGACGCCAGCCATAGAAGTGCATGGTCGTGACCTTGGCGGCATTAGCGTCGGTCATGTGAATATTCAGGCTCTGGCTCTGGTCGATGTAGGCGCCACGGTCGGCCGCCATGTCGATGATGTTGCGCTGTTTTATCTCCCAGGTGGTCTTGTACAACTCTTTGATGTCATCGGGGATTTCATCGATGGTCTGAATACTACCCTTGTTGAGCAGAATCTTATCCTTCAGGTCGAGATTCCACAGGCCGCGCCCGATCAGGTCGCGCACCAGATGCTTGTTGATGACGACAAATTCACCCGACAGGGTTCGCCGGACATAAAGATTGGAGGTGAAAGCCTCAAAGCACTCGTTATTGCCGAGAATCTGGCTGGTCGAAGCGGTCGGCATCGGCGCCAAGAGCAGGGAATTGCGCAGACCCGTATCGACAATCTCGGCCTTCAGGGAATCCCAATCCCAACGCCCGGAGTGCTCTGTGACTCCCCACATGTCGAATTGCAGGATACCCTGGCTGGCAGGACTACCGGGGAATGAGGAATATGCCCCATCGGTGATGGCCTCGTCTTTGGAGGCGGTGCAGGCGGCGAAGTAGATGGTCTCGAATATCTCTCGGTTCAGTTTGCGCGCCGCCTCGGATTCAAACGGCAGTTTCAGCATCGCAAAGGTATCGGCCAAGCCCTGCACTCCCAGCCCGATCGGGCGATGGCGCATGTTCGAGTTCTTGGCTTCGGGCACCGGGTAGTAATTGCGGTCGATGACGCGATTGAGATTTCCGGTGACGTGATAGGTCACATCGAACAGTGTCTGGTGGTCGAACTCACCGGCTTCGATATCGACGAACTTCGGCAGGGCGATGCTCGCCAGGTTACACACCGCGACCTCGTCATCGCTGGTATATTCAAGAATCTCGGTACATAGGTTGGAACTGCGAATCGTCCCGAGATTCTTCTGGTTGGATTTCTCATTGCAGGCATCCTTGTACAACATGTAAGGGGTACCGGTCTCGATCTGTGAGGCGATGATGGCTTCCCAGACCTCACGCGCCTTGACGGTCTTGCGGCCGCGCCCTTCCTGCTCGTACTTCAGGTACAGGTCACGGAATTCATCGCCATAGATCTCGTGCAGTCCCGGGCATTCGTTCGGGCACATCAGAGTCCACTCGGCATTGGCCTCGACCCGTTCCATGAACAGGTCGGGCGTCCACAGCGCGTAGAACAGGTCACGGGCGCGCATCTCCTCCTTACCGTGGTTCTTGCGCAGGTCGAGGAAATCAAAGATGTCGGGGTGCCACGGTTCAAGGTAGACGGCGATCGAGCCCTTGCGCTTGCCGCCGCCCTGGTCGACGTAGCGGGCGGTGTCGTTGAAGACCCGCAACATCGGCACCAACCCGTTAGAGTTACCATTTGTTCCCCTGATGTAGGAACCCTTGGCACGAATCTGATGAATCGAGATGCCGATTCCACCGGCCGACTTGGAAATCAGCGCACACTGCTTGAGGGTATCGTAGATTCCTTCCAGGGAATCGTCTTTCATCGCCAGCAGGAAGCAGGATGACATCTGGGGTTTCGGTGTTCCCGAGTTGAAAAGAGTGGGGGTGGCGTGAGTGAACCAACCCTGCGACATCAGATCGTAGGTCTCCTTGGCCTTATCCAGATCATCGAGATGGATGCCCAAAGCGACTCGCATCAACATGTGCTGCGGCCGCTCGGCGATCTCGCCATCCAATTTCAGCAGGTAGGAGCGCTCAAGCGTCTTGAAGCCGAAATAATCGTAGTAATTATCGCGCGAATAATCAATGTAATCATCCAGTTCCTCGGAGTTCTTGCGCACCACCGCCAAGACCTCATCGGAGATCAGGGGGGCATGCTTGCCCGACTCAGGGTCGACATAATTGTACAATGCTTCGATGGTAGCGGCAAAACTGGCGGAGGTCGAGCGGTGCAGGTCGTCGACCGAGATACGTGCCGCGAGGTAACTGTAATCGGAGTGATGACTTACCAGACTGGCGGCGGTCTCTGCCGCCAAACGGTCTAACTCGCGGGTGGTGACACCGTCGTACAATCCCTCGATGACCAATTTAGCGACGTGGCCGGGATCGACCCAATCCGTATCGAGACCCTGTGAGAGAGTGGTGATCTTCTCAAGGATGGCGTCGAAGCGAACATCCTCCTTCTCGCCGCGGCGATTAACGACCTTCAGACCCATCCGATTTTCCCCCCTTCATAAGTCACTAATTAAGACAGCGCAATTTCTTCCCGTGCGCGCACGGTTTAGAAGTCTTCCTCCAGAGAGAAGGTTGTCTGTACCGAACCGAGGCTGGAGCCAGACTTCATCACGCCAGCCTTCTGATATTCGCCGACCCGCTTTTCGAAGAAATTGGTCTTGCCCTGCATCGAAATCATCTCCATCCATGGGAACGGGTTTTCGACATTGTACATCTTGGCGCAGTCGAAGGCGACCAAAAGTCGGTCGGCGACGAATTCGATATAGGTCGACATCAGGTCACAATTCATCCCGATGAGAGAAACCGGAAGCGCCTCGATGATGAATTCCTTTTCGATGGTGACCGCTTCGGAGATGATCTGTCTGATCTTGTTCTCGCCGGCGCCGCGCACCAGTTTATTGTGCAACAGGCAGGCAAAATCACAATGCAATCCCTCGTCTCTTGATATCAGTTCATTGGAGAAGGTCATGCCGGGCATGATCCCCCTCTTCTTGAGCCAGAACAGAGCGCAGAATGAGCCCGAGAAGAAGATTCCTTCGATGGCGGCGAAGGCGACCAGACGTTCGGCGAAATTACCGCGCTTACGCGACAGCCAGCGCAGTGCCCAATTACCCTTGGTGGCAACCGAAGGGACGGTCTCCAGAGCATTGAACAGGTGGGTCTTTTCCTTGGCGTCCTTGATGTAGGTGTCGATTAATAATGAGTAAGTTTCGGCGTGAACATTCTCCATCATTATCTGGAAACCGTAGAAGGCCCGAGCCTCGGGCCATTGTACCTCATTGGAGAAATTCATCACCAGATTCTCATTGATGATGCCGTCGCTGGCGGCGAAGAAAGCGAGGATGTGTTTTAAGAAATGACGCTCGTCGTCATTGAGTTTGTTTTCCCAATCGGCCAGGTCTTCAGCCAAGTCGATTTCCTCGGCGGTCCAGAAACATGCCTGCTCTTGTTTGTACATCTCCCAGATGTCGGAATGCTCGATTGGGAACAGGACGAAACGGTCGAGATTCTTACGTAGCATCGGTTCGATGAACTCCGAGGACAGGTCGATGTCCACGCCATCTCTAGTCGCCCCTGTCTGCATTATTCATCCCACCCGTTATCGCGTTTTTTTTTGTCCGGAATCTTTCTACCTTTTGCCACAGTTATTGGTCTTATCTCAGCTTTTCTTTGTCAAGGCTGGTGTTTTTTTTACCCTTGTGAGGGGGTCATAAGCACTACTCTCGCAGACACGGACCTGCACTCCCTCAACGCGGCTTATCATGTATCCGCTGAGTTCCGATGGAAGGACGTTTTCCGCGCACGTTTGCAAAGTGGCCGGGGCGAGAGTGCTAAGGGCTGGTTTCTTTCACCGTAGTTCATGGGCGGAGCGGGCACGGGGCGAGAAAAAATTTCACTTGGATTCACCAGACTTGCGACCGCCGCCACCGCCCCGACCCGCGGCTCATCAGCGGCGGCCGGATGGGACCTGTACGCGCTTGAGGACACCATGATACCCAAAGGGGCGACCACCAAGATACGCACCGGAATCGCCATCGCCATCCCGCCGGGCTGGGAAGGTCAGGTACGTTGTCGCTCGAGTCTGGCGGTGAAGGGAATGATGTTGCCCAACGGTGTCGGCACCATAGATTCAGACTACCGGGGAGAACTTCTGGTCTTGTCCACCTGGATCGGCGAAGGAGATTCATTTCAGGTCAGCGCCGGGCAACGGGTGGCGCAGGTTATCTTCGCTAGAGTTCCGGAGGTAGTTTGGGAAGAGGTCGCCAGCGTCGAGGAACTCGGTAAGACCGAGCGTGGTGAAGGTGGATTCGGCTCGACCGGAGAATTCTGAGCCAGCGTTAAACCATCGGCCATCCTCGCTGTGACAGACGACCGGTTGGGTAGGTCGGAATGAGGTGAGCGCGGTGCGGGTTCTCAAGCTGGGGATCGTCGAGCATGGGGTGGTCGTTGCGGAGATGCGCCGACTGCAGAAGTTGCGCATCGCCGGGGAGATTCCCGACACGATGATTCTGGTCGAGCACCCCGAGGTGGTGACCATCGGGCCGCGGGCGCGCAAGGAAGGGATTGTCATCCCCGATGGATACACCAGCCGGCCAGTCGACCGCGGCGGAGGACTTACCTGGCACGGCCCGGGCCAGGTCATCTGCTACCCGATAATCGAATGGCAGCGGGAGGGGGAGGCGCACGTCGGCAAAATCATCAGCCTGATCGAGGGTTGGATAATCTCGGCTCTGGAAAATCTGGGGATCACCGGTCGGCGCGATACGCGGATGCGGGGGGTCTGGGTCGGCGACAATAAGATTGCCAGCATCGGGTTATCGTTCTTCCATTGGACTTCAAGGCATGGTTTCACCATCAATTACGCCACCCCCACAGGCCGGCTGGAGGAGATTTCCGGATGTGGTCTGGAGAGTCAGGTCACGACCTCGCTGGACAAACTCGGGCATCGGGTCGCCAAACAGGAGATTCACGATGCGCTGATTGCAACCGTGTCGAGCATCGGGCGCGAAATAGACGAAATCAACGATGTCGAGGAGACCGGGGTTTTTCCCTACTGATTAATCCGAAGGCCAACATCGCCGGTCATGGACGGCGAGTGGTGGCCACAGGTCGGCGCGCCGGTTGCCGGCGGTGATATTCCACCGGTGGCTCACTTGGATTGGTATATCCCCAAACTGGGCCAGGGCTATTCTCATGACCTGTCGCAATCGGGACTGATGATGGATTGGGATTGGGAGAAACTTCTGGAGGGTCAGGTAGGCCAACTGGATAAGTGGTGGTCGCTGGGCAAGGGTGACCCGAGTGAGTTGGTCGCCGAACTTGAGGGAGTCTCCCCTGACCGAGTGGTCTGTTGTGCCGGGGCTACCCAAGCGGTGCAACTGGCGCTGATGGCGGCACTGGAGAGCCGCGGCAAAGGTTCCCGCGGTGGTTCGGATGAGCGAGATGGGGACAATGGATCAGATGGGCGGATGACCAGAGTGGCGGTGGAGATGCCGTCCTATTCACCGGTCACCCAGAGTGCCCGATTGCTCGGGCTGGAGACAGTGCCGTTTCATCGTCATCCAGATGAAGAACGCCCGAGCGCGTCGCCGTGGCACCTCGACCGAGATCCCCTGTCGGATATTCTACCGACGGTCGGCGCCCTCATCATCACCCCGGTGTTGAATCCATGCGGCTGGTCGCTCACCGATGAGGACCACGCCTGGTTGGTTGCGGCTACCGCAGAACACGGGGTGATGCTCATCGCCGATGAGGTCTATGACCATGCGCTGAGACCAGAGGGATTGTACAAACCGTTCTTCGCCGAGGGTGAGCACTGCATCTCGGTCTCATCGCTGACCAAGTGCCACGCGATGGGGAATCTCCGCTTTGGCTGGCTGGTCGCCAGCAAGGCTGTGGCACAGGCGGCACAGCGCGCCTTTCGCACCACTTCGGCGCTGCTCTCGAGTCCGGTCATCACCATGGTGGCGGCGGCATGGCCGCATCTCGATAGGGCGCTGGAGAGAATCACCATGTTGCGGCAAGTGAATCTTCCACTATTGCAAACGGTGTTGGAAAAACACGAAATCGATTGGGCACCGCCACCGGCGGGATTGTTCGGCGCCTTCGAATTGCCCGGAGAGATGTCGGCCTTTGAGGTGGTCGAGACCCTCGGCAAGAAGCACGACCTGCTGGCCGTGCCCGGATGTATGTTCGATGAATCTCTCGACCGCTGGTTACGGGTGGCGTGGTCGATTCCAGCCGACAAATTCACCGCGGCGATGGTCGCCCTCGACGCCTTGCTGTCAGACCTGAGGTGAGTGAAGAAGGTTGGCGCGATTCAATAAGGATTGATGGGAAGGGGAAAGCATGGGCGAAATCGTCGTGGCGATAACCGGCGCTTCGGGCGCCGCCTACGGCCAGAGGCTGGTCGAGGTACTGGCGCAGGATGGCCGCACGGTTCGCCTTGTGGTCACCGATGCCGGCCGGCTGACCTTGGCACACGAATGCAACATAACCCCCGAGGAACTTGCCGCCGCCGCGACCGGGGGCGAGGCCGGAGCTGCGGGCGGTGGGCCCAGTGAGTCTGGTGCGGCCGAGGTGATTCTCGAGGATAATGACGACATCGCGGCACGCTCGGCCAGCGGCTCGGCCGAGATCGATGCGGTCGTCATCTGTCCATGCTCAGGCACGACCCTGGGGAAGTTGGCGGCGGGAATCGGCGATAATCTCACCACCCGCTCGGCGATAGTGGCGATGAAGGAGCGGCGGAAACTGATTCTGGTGCCGCGCGAGACCCCCTATGCGACCGTGCATCTGGAGAACATGGCGAAATTGTCGTCATGGGATACCGTCATCCTACCGGCCAGCCCGGGATTCTACAACCATCCAACCAGCATCGATGACCTGGTCGATTTCGTCGTCGCCCGGATTCTCGACCACTTGGGAATCAAGCATTCACTGGGTCGACGATGGACCGGCGATGAATTGAAGTGAATAGTTACTGATTTACAACCAATTGGCTGATTTCCCAGTTTGAATAGGTCATTTTCGACGCGACCAGAGAAGCCAACCATTCATCAATGACGGATGACAGGGAACACTGGGTGGGGAAATGTCCTGGCAAACCATGACCGTCAAAGAACTGCGAGATGAGTTGCGCGCCCGCAACCTGCCGTTGGGTGGGAAGAAGTCCGACCTGATCACCAGACTGGCCGACAGCACTCCCGAGGAGCACCCCTCCATCCTGCTCGGCGACGGAGATTCCAGTGGTGAGGTGGTCGCCGGGGAGATTTCCGAGGAGTCGGGGGAACTGAACGCAATTTTCCGCCGTGGGGTGGCAACCGTTGTCGGACTACCGATTCCGATTCTAGTGATTGCCGGATTAATCGTCACCAGCACCCTGGGCTATGGTGCCTACACTTTGGTTTCACAATTCTTTGAAGAGGATATCGAGTATGATCTGATAGACTTCAATGGCACAAGGGCTAGAGGATTCGCCCAGGCATTGGTCGACATGGGAAACCCCGGACGGCTCTCTGGCAGTCCCCAGGAAGGGGCGGCGGCCGATTTGGTAATCGATAATCTCACGGCGCTGGGATTCAGCGTTCAGGATGAGTCCTACGATGTGCCGATGTTTGAGATAATGAGTGAGCCGGAATTGTCGATATGCATTCCCGGTGGAACGATTCCCATCTGGAGCAATATCGCACCCTGCGGAATCGGTGATGTCGGCCAACAGGAGACGACCTTCGAGCATCGCACCGATTTCGTCTTACAGGGATACTCGGGAAGCGGTGACCTCTCCTATGCCGACAACGTCGAGGTAGTCTATCTCTACAACGGCTCTGAAAATTCTGGATGGGCGAACGCCACCGAAAAAATCGCCCTGGTGTTACTGGAAGCGGTTGGGGTTTCGAGTAATACCGACCTGTATTCACGCGCCGCCGCCAATAATGTCGCGGCGCTGATCCTGTGGAACGGGGTGCACAATTGCGGCAAGATCGTTGCCGATGACTGCGTGCCTATCTTCAAGTCGATCGGGGTCGATGACGTGAAGAGCGCGGCCGGCGGCGGCATGCCCACAGACATCCCTTTCATGATGGTCTCGAACAAGACCGGGAAGGCGATTTATGACCAGGTCCTCAACGGCGAGGGCCGATTGGCGGTCTCGACCGAGGTCGACAATGCCGGAACCCGCACCATCCGCACCCCGTGCGGCACCTGGTACGGCGACAGCGAGGAGATGATCATCATCGGCGCCCATCACGATACCGTCTACAACGGCCCTGGCGCGGTCGACGATACCTCGGGGACTGCTTCGGTGCTGGAGATGGCGCACCAGTTCGCGGCCGAGGTGGCCAAGCGCGGTGACCCACGACTGTCGGTGCGGTTCTGCACCTGGGGTGGTGAGGAGGAAGGGCTGTGGGGCTCGAAGGCCTATGTCGAGGCGCACAATGGGGAGTTGTCGCAGAATCTCAGGCTGTATGTGAACTTGGATATGAACCATGTCGATATCGATAAGAGCAGTGAGCGGGGGAAGTCGGTGACACTGTTCGGAAATGATAAGGGAGATGTCGATGCCATCAAGGAGATTGCCAAACAATATCAGGAGAAGCGGTCGGCGGTTGCCAGCCAATACGAAATCAAATTCAGACTGTTGGAGGGAGGAAAAGGGGAGGAGAATGGTCTGCCCTACAACTCTGACCACGGGCCCTTCGCCTATGACCTGGATAATCCGGGGAAGGTGCTGGTGTGCTATGGCTCTGGGTCTTGGGAATACCACACCTATGCCGATGACATGAGTAGATTCAATGAGGAGAGCCTGGGGATCTCTGTAGTGATATACGGTTCTTACATCACCCATTTAGCCTGGGAAACTTCGTAACCTCACCGTAGGCAGCACTCTACCCTGCCGCCCATTGGCGGCGAACCTAAGCGTCTCGTTCTATTCAAATAATCGCTCGGCGCTTCCGAAAGGGGTTGAAGGCTACCGATGATTCGGAACATTACTGTCAATACAAATCCCTAAACCGCCGTGAAACATCCAGCACAAAGCACAACATTTCTTTGAGGTGAATCTCAACAATTATCAATCCTGCGAGGTTAATCAGTGGGTAGCCATGCAACACCCGTCGTTTCAGAGGAGAGGCCATTTGGAAATACCACTATGCCTGATTTTTCCAAACCACTGATTTCAACCTAAGACATGAGGAATCTCTCACCGCGCCAACACACCCGTCTGAGAACAGTCCTCTCGCTTAATCGACCGCGAATCGCAGGCTTTTCGTTCAGGCCTCTCGTTTCTTCATCTGTGATTGCTGAACCAATCGCGCAGCTGACAGCAACAGGGAGAGCAGCACCGAGCCGAGCAGGATCTCTCCCACGCGGTCATAGTCTGCACCGACCAACGCACCATCCAGCAATAGCAGGTCGAGCGAGAGCAGGCCCCCGATGACCGAGAGTGGGAGCGTGGTGATGAGCGTGAGTGACGCCTGCCATGGCAGCGGGGTAGCGCTCACGCTCGGCGCCTTTCCGTTCAGTGGGTCGTAAAACAGTGCGAACATCATTCCCACCCCTGCGCCCACGAGATTGCTGATGAGGTCGCTCGCCGTGTTCAGGTAGCCTCCTTGGTCAATCGTCAGGAAAACGGTCTTGCCGAAGAACTCGTACACCTCGTAACCCACCCCGATGGCGACGGTGAGCGAGAAGCAGATACCCGCGACCATGCGTGGCGAAATCCCCCATCCGTTGTGATTGGACACCCTGCGCCATGCGAATGACCAACCGATGGCGGCGGCGGCGCTGTTCGTTCCGTGCACCAATTCGTCCCACCAGGCGTGGACGTGGTACATCCCGTTGACGCCGTCGGCGCACAACCATTCCCCCGGCTGCATGCCATCGAAGCAGAAGGGGCCAGGTCCGCTATCCGGTGCGCCGAGCGAGCCACCGAAGAAGTGCAGCAACGTCGTGGTGTAGGCGATCCACAGCGGCAATACAGGCATGCGTATACGGCCGCTCCACATGAACGAGATCACCATCAAGGCCATCACCGCCCCCCCGAGGTTGTATCCCGCCCAAAGATACAGGCCACGGCTGTAATTCCAGATGGCGAGGGTGGTGCATGATAGAAACCAAGCGAGCAGCGGAGCGCGTTCGGGAACTCGTACTTCTCCAAATGACATGCTATTGGTCTCCCTGCGTGGTACATACCTCCCGAATTAATCTTATGATGATGATGTTGCTTTAGGTTGGGATATTTTCTTATTATTGGGTTTGTCTATAGACATACCTCCACCATAAACGTACATTCTGCTTAATACCTCTCTTTTTACATAAAAGGTTTCGCATCAGGAATTGGCCGTGAAAGGCACACTGCGCCGCCATTATAGTTGGACGCACTGTTCCCACCAAGTTCACTTATTGATGAACTACTGTTTTCATCACTTTCACCCACTTGGGAGGGTGGTGAAATCTCCTCTGAAACAGGGTCTTTTTCGGGGTCTGAATGGGGCACTGTTGTCCGGCACACGGACTAGCGCGTGTTGCGCCCCGCAGTGTCGTAGTCAGGTGGCGAAAAACCCGCTATTTTAAGGCCAAATCAGGCCACTGAAACAGTGAGTCAAATGGATGGAAACACTGGGTCGTTTCATCTCAAATCCAATAGCAACAGTGCGTCAACAAATTCAGTTACGGAATCCGCCACCACGTATAAAGAAGAACAGATAAATGTAGGTGTGTCCGATAACAATACCGAAGACCAGCCTAAAGCTGTGATTTACATCAGAGTATCATCTAAGAGGCAATCCGAAGAAGGAATCAGTCTTGAAGCACAGGAAACAAATTGCACAAACTATGGCCGGATGAAGAGATACAATGTTGTCAAGGTATTCGTTGATGATGGAGTCTCAGCAACTAAACATCTGTGGACAAGACCCGCAGGTAAAGCGATGAAGGACTATATTCAGAACCACGGAATAAAGCACATTATCATCGTCAAGGTGGACAGGTTGTTCAGAACTGTGCAAGACATGCTCACAACAGTCGATGAATTGACGAAGAAGGACGTGGGGATGCATGTGGTTGAATTCGGTGGACAGGCCCTCGATACGACTTCAGCAATGGGTCGATTCTTCTTGACAATGATCGGTGGAATCGCCGAATTGGAAAGTGGGCAGATTTCAGAGCGAACCAAGGATGCCATCAAACACATCAAGGACAAGAACAAGAGATTCACAGGTGAAATCTATGCTGATTTAGTAAATGTTGTAAGGCGAATGGGAATTACTTTTGCAGTCGATAGAAAACGTGTTGCTGTTGATAGTATTCTTTCAAAAATACATTCTGAACTACCTGGGTCTTATGCCCTCCTTTCGAGTATTCCAGATGTGGTTGGCATATGCTTACTATTACTCCCAATGCAAATTTTGCCGGTAAGACATTATCATCGATTAGTCTACCAAGTTGGTGTAAAGTCGCATTTATCCAAAGAAGAAATGCTAACGATGATTGGGAAACACTTCGGCCATCTCCTTCTAAGCCTCTTATGGAAGATGACAAACTAATAATTTTCCTTCCACCAGACAGGGTTGAAGACCTTGAAAAGAAATTCAAGGTGTGATGCTAAATGCGACGAGATGTCCTTGCGCTGATTGTTGGTTGGACAATGGTAGCATTGATGTTACCACTTATCTTTAACTTTGGAATCACTTGGCCAGTCGCAACTCATCAAGCGAAGTTTTTCTCGTTTGCAAACACCATAGGCCAAAGAAAGGTCCCGATTGGAAAATACGTCCCGGATTTGAAATTGCATTAGAAGAGCGTAAAGGTGGACCTGAGCCAATGGATGATGTTGAACCGGCTAAATCGACTTTTCGCGTTAGGCGAAAGAATAATTCTGAAGATTAGTGAAGAACTTCAAAATCTGAAGTAGATGAAATCTACTGTTTCAACCGGTCTCAGCGACAAAGTAAGCATCAACATCACTCCAATACAAACACCCCAAACAACAGAATTCTGGCGGGAAATCCAATTTTTTACTCCACCAATTTTCCAACTTACAAAGTGTCCTATGAGGAATATGATGGCAATAGCAAAGGTAAGATAACGTACTTCTGGCAATATGTCTGCCATTTCAGAAATATTCCAATGTCCACCTATTCCAATGTATGTTTTCAATGAAGGTATAAGGAGCGAAGTATCTTCTAAACGGAACACTAGCCAGGTCATGAAAACAAAATATTGTGTTACTACCCAACCTAATAGGCATGAGATTCGTGGAAGTTTTTCAAATAGATTAGCTACTGGTTTAGTATCTTTGAGGGTGCGATGGAGAATCAAAAGCAATCCGTGCATGAATCCCCACAGCACGAAATTCCAAGACGCTCCGTGCCATAATCCTCCTAGTAACATCGTTCCCATTAGAGCGAAAAGTAGTACACGGGGTCCATTTTTGCTCCCCCCTAATGGAATATACAAATAATCTCTCAACCAAGTTGAAAGAGAAATATGCCAACGCCTCCAAAAGTCCTGAGGAGATGTTGCACCATATGGGGAATCAAAATTTTCAGGCAATCTTATTCCAAGTAAATGTGCTGAACCGATAGCAATATCTGTGTATGCTGAAAAGTCGCAGTAAATCTGGATTCCAAAAGCAAGTGCTCCCCACCAGACAAGGCCAATATTGTTTAGTCCAGATGAGTCCTCAAAGATTGCATTAACATGAAGTGCAACATTGTCTGCAATAATCAGTTTTTTCGCAAGACCATAAACGATTAGTGTTAATCCAAGTCTGAACCTCATAGCTGAAGGGGTCAAGGTCGATTCGATTTCTTTTCTGAAATGGTCTGATCTAACAATTGGTCCTGCTACAAGTTGTGGGAAAAAGGCCGCATAGCAAGCGAATGAAATAAAATCGTCATATGGTTCACTTTTCCCACGATATACATCAATAGTATAGGACATTGTTTGGAAAGTGTAAAATGAAATTCCCACCGGTAATAATAGCCCTAATGTATCTATTTCTGGTGCGCCAGTAATACGTAATGTTGACCAATTCCAAGTCTCAATAATGAAATCTAGATACTTGAAGATACCTAACAGTCCAAGATTAATTATCAAAGCACCTTTCAACCATCTTTTCTTAACTTTCGAATCATTAGATAAGTAGATATTTTTTGCAGCATTCCAATCTACAAGTGTTGAAATTAACAATAATAAAATATGCCAACCGGATGCAAACCAGAAGAAAATATATGAACTTACAAGTAGGATTGCTATTTGCTTCCTTCTCTGTTTATTTCCAATGACAAAGGTGCAGAGAAAAACTGCTGGAAGAAACCAGAAATAGTAGTCTGATGTTACAAAATCCAAATTATTCACCTGTTAAAATAGTATCAATTTTAGGTGCTAATATTTCACACATTTTTTGTCTTCCGTTATCGTTAAGATGATTTCTATCCAAGAACTCATCCTTATCCCATGTCTCCCAAAACATATTTTCAACAATGACATCATCTGAAATGGTCAAATTAGAAAGTGAAGAATTCAGTCCATCTGTTTGGCCCGGTTCAAGGTAGTCAAAAACCATTGGATTTCTAGGGGTTGCAATTAGAATGACCGTAATCTCATTTCTTGTCAATTCTTCAACAATATGTTCCATTACAGTGTGAAATAATGTTCCACTATGCTGGGGATTAAATTCACCAAATTTAGAGCGCTCTTGCATATTATTTTCGAACCATGCTTCCCAATCTTCTATCATAGAACCGTTATTCCAAACTCCTATTCTGTAATTTGGTGTACTGAGATAGTCCTCCCATGATTCATCAGAAGTTTCTGGTGCTCGTAGCCAACTTGTGGTTTTTGCTGCATTGGATTGATCTAATACGAAACGGCTAAACAGTTCTTCAATAGCCTCATTGGAATACTTAGCAGTCTCATTATTTCTTGAGAAATAGTCATCAAAAAGGAATTCTCTATCTTTTTCTCTAATAATTTCTGTCCAATTACCAAAATCAGAGTCGTCCATAAGTATGGAGTTTAATCTCATTCGGAATTCAATATAAGATTCTTCGTTTATTCCACCAGTTCTATTTTGGCTATCTATATCCCAAAAACTATTCACACCTGCCTCAAGCAATACTATATCCGGATTTGAATTGATTAGTGCGGTTAATTGCATCAGTTCAGTATACGGATTGGCTGCTGACAATCCTAAATTGTAAACCTCCAAATCCCGAATTGAACTGAAATTCTCAATGCAGCTACCATCAATCGAGGCACGAGTAATTGAGGAGCCAATTGCAACTACGCTTGCTCCTTCATCAGCCTCTACAGTATCTAGTGCATCAAATGTGATCATGTAACGCCCATGAACAATTAAACTTCCATCTCGAAGTAAAGGTTTGATAATAAATGAGTTGAATGTTGAACTCATCAATATGAAGACAAGAAATACGATTGAAATGGATAATGATAATGATTGTACATTTTCCTCCCGTAAAGATTTATCAATCTCCATGTTGATGGGCCAGAGTTCTTAATAAAAATAATCATATGGTGAAAAACCTATTGCAAACTCAATTTTACAAATTTGTTGAAATAGGTGAATAGTATGCAGTAAATTATCTGGGGAATATTATGTACTCCAAGACAATATTAATCTCTCTGTTGGTATTGTCTGCAACATTTACTGGATGTTTTGGCAGTGAGGAAGTTGTAGAAGAGGATAAGGGGTATCAATGGCAAGAGAGGATAGAAATCGACTGCAAGACTCCAAATCGAGAAAATTTGGTTTGTACTGAGTTTCTGACCGGCTTTGAAACACCAGTCTTATCTTTGAAGCATCCAGTTTTAGATGAATTGTGGTTGGTAGATTTATCTGGAAATATTACTTCCTGGGATGGTAATTCCACTCGGGTAGTAGCGAGTTTAGGTGATGTTGTGAATAGATGTCATTATGAACAGGGATTACTGGGAATGGCATTTGATGAAGATTATGAAAATACCAGCGCTATATTGCTATCATATGTGGAAAATGGTACCTGCACGGGACCGAATCAGTCAGGGATAATCTTAGCAGAGGCTAAAATAGAAAATGGTGTACTAAATCAATCAACTATTGTAGTATTGAGGGAAGTCGAAGAGCCTAAACGAAATCACAATGGTGGGCACTTGCTTAGCATTGGTAATAATCAATATCTATGGGGCTTGGGTGATGGTGGTGGTAGTAATGATCAATATTCAAACGGACAAAACGCTTCTTCTCCTCAAGGAGCAATACATCTTTTCCAATATGTGAATGGAACTATGAGTCCAGTTTTGAACAATTCAGAAGGGGATCCATATATTCTCCATTCTGGCTTGCGAAATCCATGGAGGTTTGATGTTGATCCTAATGGTGGGCTTTGGATAGCGGATGTTGGCCAGAATTGTTGGGAGGAGATCAATTACGTTACAACTTCTGAACCCACTAATCTGGGATGGTCAGAAAGGGAAGGATTTCACGAATTCATTGCAGATTCGGATTGTGAACAAGAAATGAGTCCTGCAGATGATGAATTCACCGATCCAGTTGCGGTTTATTCACATAATTCAGGAAGAGGTTTTTGTTCGATATCTGGTGGATACTGGATGGATTGGGGCCCTTCGTCCTTACAAGGTGGATACATGTATGGTGATTTTTGCACAGGTACAATTTGGTTGATTAAGCAAACCGATGATGGCTGGCTACCAGAGGAAATTGATACAACTGGGATAATGATTGTAGGATTTGGCCGCGGACTTTCAGATGAATTACTTGTCTTTAGTTGGGCTGGCACAATTTATGAAATTTCGGAAGTATAAGTACACAATATTACTTCGTAATGTCGATACCAACTAGAATGGTGGCAGTTTATTATGTGGGCCGTGTACTCTGTTTCTCTTATTGCATCCTTTGCATTTGCTAGATTTGTTACCGAACGTTTCAAATTCCATCTTAGATTTGGTAAAGTTTGGGTACATCATTGATTATTGGAGTATTAGCAATGATACTATGTCTAGCACTAGAAATCGATTACCCTGCGGTTTGGGGTGTGTTGACAGGAATATCTCTTGAAGGCCTAGGACGGAAGAATTAGTCTTTGTTGAGAACTTAAACAAGTCATTTCTTTCAAGTACTTAGAAACTTAGTGAATTGCTCATGCCGAAAGTTAAGTCAGATAGCAAACGAGATGAGCGCACAAAATCAATTCTTTCAGCAATCCATGATTGATGCCAACGATTTTTCGTTTTCCACTTTCAACCTCATTGAGATGTGCCCATGCGGCTTCGTGAATTTCACGCTGTTGCCAACCAACTTCTATCGCAGCCATAGCACCACCTAATTTTTCAATTTCATCAATTTTCAATCTTGCCTGATTTGGCCTTGAAACAGAGGTTATTTTGCCGCCTAGATGCGGCACTACGGGGCGCAACACGCGCTACCCTCTGCTCAAGGATAAGTTAGGGATTTATTGGGGGACGATGTTACAGGGGTTGTCGGTTTGGGTTTGGGTTTGGGTTTGAATTTGGGTTTGGGTTTAGGTTTGGGTTTG
>JAPOGE010000079.1 GCA_028283345.1 Candidatus Poseidoniales archaeon | reverse complement strand
GTTATCAATACAAATCCAATCGGCATTTTTTCACCTCAATAATCGACTACGATGAGAGTCTGGGTTTCCTTGACCCCTTCGATTTGACGAAATCCCGTCAACAGAAGTTTAGAGAGTTCTTTTTGGCTGGCTGATGTAACTCTGGCAATGAGGTCGAATTCGCCGTACAGAGCGTGTGTTTCAGCGACGAGAGGATGGTCGCGCAACTCGATATAGACCTGTTGCTCATGTGCGGTTTGGGTCTTGAAAAGGACGAATGCTTCAGGTGGCATGATTCTCCACGAGCCGGCGACTGACCATTGGCTTTTGACCGTTGCCCTTACAACGGGTGGTGAGATACTGTGGAATCCACTCAAAAAAGCGCTGAAGAATGATTGAATCTTGTGGCGAAAGGTATGATATGCCAAAGATTGGTGGCGCTGATGTGGGAAGTATGACCGGCAAGAGATTCACGGTCATCCCAATAATTGTCCTCATGTTGCTCTCTTCATGGTCGACGACCATGTTCTCACCATCGGAAACCGATTTGGGTGGTGGGGGGGAAGAAATTCCCGAGAAATTGGCAATCTCAGCCCGTGCCGTGACCTCCTGGAGTGGTAACGTATGGCTCAACGACTCGTACACGGTCGCAATCACCGATGAATTGGTAATCACCTCCTGCACCCAGATCTGGATGGACGTTCTCACCCGAATCTACGTCGATGGCCGTCTTACTGTCGAGGGAACCACGGCTTGCCCGGCTAAATTACATTCACAGGGAGTCGGCGACCACTGGGGTATCAGATTCAACTCGACCTCCTATGGCAGGGGGAGCGTCGTCGACAACCTCACCATCAATAATGCGATTTACGGAATCTCCGTTTTCTCAAGTAACCCGATATTGAATAATATCACCATAAACAATGCCGACGATGTCGGCATCGACCTATACGACGGTGCATCACCAAGAATCAACGATCTGGTCATTGAGGAAGCGGGCCAGGATTTCATCGCCACCCCTGGCTATTGGCGCTATGGCATCGGCATGTCGGTTGGCAATTACTCGACCCCGATAGTGAACCGTGCGACGATGAATACCTTGGTCACCAGTGGACTGAACTTCTGGGGTAATGCCGGTGGATTGTTCAACAATATCACGATTCGCAATGTCACCGGCGGCATCAATGCTATTTCGGTAGGAGTCTGGATAATGGATTCCCGACCGTTGATTCAAGACCTGTTGGTCGAGCGGTGCGATAGTGGAATCTATGTGCGCCACTATGACGATGACATCACCACCAGGGCGGTAATGCGCCGAGTGACCATTGAAGACAGCATGTATCGCGGCCTGAAGATTGACAAATACGATGGTACCAATTACACCAATTATCAGGCCGCGATCATCACCGATCTGACGATTCGAGGCACCGGCGGTCCCGGCGCCAAGACCCAGGGCCTGGGCCAGGCGGCATTGGAGGTAAACGCCAGTGGAATGTGGCTTGAGGGGGCGAGCATCACCGATAACGAGGCGCCGGGAATCAGACTCTATTTCGTCGACTGGAATACCGAGGCTTACAATGTCACCATCGAGCGCTCGGGCAAGGGTGGCGCCAACGCCCACGCCGCCGGGCTGACCGTACGTTCATCCTATTTCGCCCCGAAATTCAACGACCTGTCGATAAACGATTCAGCCGGTGCCGGAATCTGGTCGTGGGGTGGCGGAGCCTTGCAGGGAAGTGGCTGGAATCTTTTCAACAATACCGATGAGGGTCTGTATATCGACGCTGCCACGGTCGCTGCAGATTCGCTCGAATTACACGGTAATGGCCGTTCAGCAGTGCGGGTGGAACAGGGTCGTAATGTGGAATTATCCAACGTCAACAGCAGTGATAACGGCGATTCTGCCACTGGCCCAGACGGCGGTGCTGGATTCGTTTTCATCGAGTCCAATGATATCGAATCTCAGTCCGGCGACGTCCGCTGCATGCGATGTTCCAGCATCAGCGATAATTGGGGTGGGGTCTGGGCCAAGGACAGCGTCGACCTGATACTCGAGGATTTCGAGATTCATGACCCCGACAACGATGTGCCAGCCATCGTGGTCGATAATGGCGGTCTGTCGGGCACCCAACAGGGCGGCTGGGTCGACATGATAGATATCCATACGTGGACCAATGGTACTGCCAATGCGCTCAAACTCGATAATGCCGCGGCGCAGATAAACGGCTTGGAGATGAGTGGCACACACGCCGGACTGCATTGGAATGGCGACCATAATCTGGCCATTTTCAGCAATCTATCAAATGCCGAACTATCGGGCAGCGGTACATGTCTCGACCTGTCTGACCACTCTTACCTGCTCGGCTCAAACATCAATCTGACCGCCGACTGCACCGGCTCCATCACCTTGGCCAATACTCAGGCCAACTGGTCGGGCTTGGCCGATGCCACCGGAGCGCACGCCCTGGTGCTCGATGCTTCAAGCGACATGCGACTGCACCAACCCGACAATGTCGACCTCAGCCTAGCAACCCTTGCGGGAAATGCGGCGATAGGGGTGGCATGGGATTACGGAATCTGGGTGGTCAACCAAGTCAGCAAGGGGATTCCCGATGCCGAGATGAGCGTCACCTTCGACCAACTCAATCAGGACCACACCTACGACAGCGCCTACATCGGCTACGATTTCTTTCCCAATTACCTAGGTCAGGTATGGACCTCGGCAGGCGCTGGCCCGCATACCACTGTTGACGTTGATTGTGAATACGATAACACCACCAATTCGACCAGCACCACCCTCAACCAGGACCGGGTCATGTATTGTCGCCTCGATCTGGCCAATCAGGCACCTTTCATCATTTGGTCAACCCCTCAGTATGGTGAGCAATTCTCCAGTGGTGGAACGG
Source organism: Candidatus Poseidoniales archaeon (assembly GCA_028283345.1). Lineage (GTDB taxonomy): Archaea > Thermoplasmatota > Poseidoniia > Poseidoniales > Poseidoniaceae > UBA60. The sequence continues at coordinate 5,980 of JAPOGE010000079.1, read as the reverse complement.
TTATTTTCAACTCCACAGATTCTTGGGATTTGGAGCCTGGAGTGTTGAATTCAACTTGGACCAGCAGTATTGATGGAGATTTATTCGCCGGATGTTATGGCGGTCAAGGCTGGGGCCAAGGTAGTAATGGCCATGATTCTTGGATGTATCTTGAAACCAATGTTCAATGGGCGGGGGGCTGGTTTTGTCCGCTTTCAGATGGTGAGCATGTCATCACTCTCGAAGTGTGCGATTATCAGGGGCTATGTTCCAGTGAACAGAGGGCGATTGAACTGACAAACCAGCCGCCGATCATCTCGGTCGATACCTCCCCTCCGGTCGACGCCGATGGGGTTCTGCGCATCCCGTGGACACAGCTTCTGGGAATAGATGCCAACGCCTCCTACGACCCCGAAGGAGACCAATTACAGACGACGATAAGCGCCAGCGGATGTTTTTCAGGTGATGGTTGGTGGAATGGAAACGGTGGTTTTTCAGGTACCGAGATGGAATGGAACATCACCTTTGCCGAGGCGATTTCCTACTCCTGCACGCTCACACTTTCGTTCAGCGACGGCGTCAATCCTGCCGCTGACTGGATAATTCAGGTCGAGTTGGATAACGAATTACCGAATGCCACCTTTGTGGTCGTGCGCGCCGGCAATGCCTCAGAGGATATTGTGACCTTGGACGGCTCAGCCACCTTTGACCCCGAGGGAGATTTCATTCAGGTACAGTGGATTTCAAGCCTCGATGGTCTGCTCTACAACGGCAGTGGCAACGAGTCACTGATATGGACTGGCTATCTCAGCAAGGGTCAGCACACGATATCGTTGTACGTCGGTGACAACGCGGTCGAGAATGCCGGCTTGTGGGATCTCGCCACCGAGCAATTCGGCATCGATAACTCCCCTCCTCATGCGATGATCTCCTCCCCCGGCAACGGCACTGTTACCGACTCATCAACCCTTCTCACCTTCACCGCCTCTGGCACCGGCGATTGGGATTCCTGGTGTGGGACCTTCCCAGATGTCGATGGCGCGCAATGGTACTGCTCTCCGGTAGCACCGACCGGTGGCTCGGACTTTTTCCAAGTCAGGTGGGAGAGCAATATATCCGGGCTGATAGCTGAGGATTATCTCAACTGGAGCGGACGATTGGCGGCGGGAAACCACACCATCACCTTGACCGTCGATGATGGTCTGAGCCAGGCGGCGGTGGCTTCGATGACCATCGACGTGGCGCAAAGCGCTCCAGTGCTCGTATTATTCACTCCCAGCGATGGTGATCTTTTCACCTCTGATGAAGAGGTGAGTTGGGATGCCAGTGGCAGTATCGATTACGATGGCGACAACTTCACCATGACCGTCTTGGATGAAGAAGGGAATGAATTGCTTTCGGCGGTCGACTCGATTTACATCTACAATTTCCGCCTCTCTTCCGGCCTGCACACACTTTCGGTGATTCTGGCCGATGCCACGGGCCTGAACAGCACCACCGCGTTCACATTCGAGGTCTACGAGAGTCGTCCTTATGCGGCGATGACCAGCCCGGAGAACGGTCGTGATTATCCCCCTGCAACCACGCTTACATTATCGGCTAACGCCTCGGTCGACTGGGATAATGACATCTCCACCTATGATTGGTATATCGTCAACAATACCCTGCTCGAGGAAATCGACTGCGGCCGTTGGTGTGAGGTCAACCTCCCTCCCGGAGACTACCACATCGCCCTGCTGGTCAAGGATACCCGCGGTGATAGTGACTGGGCGCACGCCAATATCTCCCTGCTCGACTCGGCCCCGAAGTTCAATGAATCGAGCCTGTGGATCAGCGATACCCACCTTGCCGAAGGGGAATTGCAGAAAGTGACCATCAGGGTCGAGATCTTCGATGGTGATGGCACCCTGCAGAATGTCGAGGGTAAGATAACCCATGGTATCCAATCATGGGAATTCATCATGAATGATGCTGGGGAAGGGCGCGATGAAATCGCCGGCGATGGCATATGGACGGCTCAGGTCGAAGTGCGACCCGAAGGGGTTGGCCGGCCGTTCATGCGAATCTTGGCTATCGATGAATTATCGGTCGGCCAGAGCGAGCCGAAGGTCGACCAGATTACCGCCGATTTCATCGTCGAGTCGATTGACGATGGATTTGGCGCGACTGAGATCGGCGGTGCCATTGGCGGCATATTTCTGTTGATAGTGGCAATCAATCTTTTCATCGGCTGGCGCCGCCGTCGCTTGGCTTCACTAGACATCATAGAATCGTGGACATCGTTCAGTGATGTGACTACCGGGGTTGACCAAGCCAGTGTGGTCGAGGCCGAGATAGAGCGGTCAGACACCATTGAGGAAGGCTTGCTCCCCACAGAGGGTTTGCCGCAACAAGAAGCACCGAGCGACGAGGTCGCCGATGTTCCGAGCATGCTCGACTTGGGCGAGGGTGGCATCGACTCAGAGGGCAAGGATTTAGTCGATATCGAGTGATTACTCGCTCTCATCAGTTTCGATGGAGTATACCTTCGCGGTCTCTTCACCGGCCTCATCTCCGCTCTGGTCATCTATGGTTTTTGCAGGTTTGGCGGGGATGAAGAACCACACGAATGGCAGGAAGAACAGGCTCTGGACATTCTTACCGACTGCGATTGAGAAGGTAGATTCAAAGGCAATCCAGGATTTCGCATCTTCACTGCCGTTGACAGGAGGGTTGTCGATGACCGCACTGCGGTTCTCAGGGGCGACCAATCCGAGGTCGTAACCACTGTAATCATAGTTGATCACCAAGCCCAGTGGTACGATGTCGATATCGGTGTCACTACTCTTGTGAACCATCGCTTTACCCCCGCCATCACCGGAGACAGTAGACGTTTCACCATCCAAATCTCCTAGATATGTCAATGGAAGAACGAGTATAAAGCAAGCGATGAGAGCAAACCAGACAAAACCTCTGAGCCATGCGATATTTTTCATTCTGACCAATAGCAGTGCCTCACAATAAATCAGCACAAATAGTAGTGTCAAGATGGTCGCTCTAGTGCCATCGAGGGTGAAAAATGACTGGCCATCATTCCCCTCATCACCCTTACTGTCTGAGCCTACACCTGAGCCGTTACTATCGGTTTCTGAATCGCCGCTGGAGTTATTGGCGGAATTTCCTATCGCCGCATTGCTGTCGCGGTCGAGTATGTAAAAGAAATATGCGGTTGCCCGCTCAAATTTGACATCATAGAGTGAGTGATTCTTGTCTACCGCGACCAAGGCATGTATCTCGGTAGGCGCGGGTCGTCCTTCGGTGTAGACGCCGTCGAATTGAATCACCATCCACGCCGACATTCCGACATGGATGGCGATAAGGCCAGTCATTACCAAGCGAATCCATTGACCGCTACGCGTCGGCGGCGGGCGCAGGGCAACCATGAGTCTATGGCCGGCGTTCGCTTTGTTTCAACACTTCGCAGTATTCACTCGTCTTCGAGCCGGCTGCGTCGACTGGCGATGATGCCGGCCAGCAGGGTGACTCCGACCACAGTTACAGGTGATAGGAACGGCAGTAGGCCACCCTCTTCGATTAAGTCTTCAGCGGTCTCAGTGACTTCTTCTGATTCGTTGACGTCATCGCCGATTCCGAGGTCAGTAGGGTCTACTCCTGCCTGCTCGAGGATGTCCTCAAGTTCGCTGACATCGTGAAGGGTGACATCGATGATTTCCTCCAGTGTGTCGTCATCTTCAGCATCGGTCATAGCATCATGAGCCGCTTGACCGGTGAGGTATACCACACTGATCGATGCCGGTGGTGAATCACTGAATCCAGCGGTTGACGGTCCGACCCAAGTGTGCCAATTCTCATCATTATCTTCGACGTAGACCCCGAAGCCAACGATGGTGGCGTGGGAATCAGACCAGTAGAAGTGACCTTGGCCATCCATGTAGGGGAATTCCCCCTCTTCGATATCCTTGAATTTTTCTTCAAGGTTCTGGCCGAATACCTCCATCACATCCTCAAGTCCAGAGGACTCGAATGCTTCGGCGAGTTTCTCCAACTTCGCACTTGGTTCCGGTTCCTGCTCAACATATGTACACTCTGACTCAGAATCGACCTCAACTCCATAATCATCGGTTACGGTGACCACCAGGCAGTACTCGCCTTCTGCGGTGACCTCGATATTGTTCTTGGTTGGTTCACCAGTTTGTTCATTATATTCAGACGAACTTAGTTCCATCTCGGAATCATCACCATCGACAGGAGTAGAATCACTCCAAACCGTGCCACCAGTTGAGTCCTTCAATGTGAGAGTGACGGTGTGCCCATCCTTACCTGAGGTTTCCCAAATACTCACATCGTAACCAATCGACAACCCATCTTCGTCGTAGGGATTGACATAGCTAACTTGAATGCCGATTTTCCTGCAATCGTTACCTTCAGCCACAACTCCGACATCATCACTCAATTCCCAATCCAGACATATGGTTTTATCATGGTCGCCATCATAAGCGATACTTCCATACAGGTTAGAATCCCAAATTTCCTCATCACACACGGAATCATCTTGGCAATATTCTGTCACAGAACTAGTTAGAGGGGAACCATCTTCGTTGGCGAGAATCATTTCTAATTTGTAGTAGTAATCATCATCACCTTCATCTATCGCATTCTGGATGCTGACACCGCCGCTAATATCTCCGTCATTTTCGGAAATATACCCCGACCCTGAGAGAATTCCTTCATCGGAACCATCGCCACAGTCATCCCAGCCATCGTAGATTTGGAAAGAATAGATTTCATTTCCGTTGTCGCAGACGAAATCCGTTTCCATTACATCTGTATTGGCACTATTCTCTGCTAAGTCCCACGGAAGTTCGATTTCCTCATCTTCCATCTGTTGCTCAAACTCTTCGACCAGACCCTCAAAGGCTGGTTCCAAGATGTATTCCATCATGAAGAACATCATCGGGTTGACCGGGCCGCATTCTTCACAACTGCGGACATTGGTAGTCTCACCCACATCGGTCTGGATAGCATATGAATCACCGAATCTGAAGTTGATGCTGTCGTAGAGCAGATCATCTCCGTCGAGTTCGATAACTCCGGTATCACTTATTGAATCGGAGATTTCGACATCGAACTCACCGGCATCCAAACCTAATTCCTCAGTAGGTATTCCATCGACATTCAAACTGTATTCCGCTGAACTTGCATAGTTTCCAGTCATCTCGCCACAATCGGCGAGAACATCAGCTTCTCCTCCTTCCCAGCTCTCTTCGATGCCCATCTCTCTACCAACATCGGTCGGATGACACATGAAATCGACGTAGTCATAATCTGCCAGGGCTGGGTACAGTGGCGTACCCTTTCCCAGACGCCACTCAAGGTGGGAGGAGTCGAGCGCGAAGCCGATGTCAGCGTCAGCCGAGAAATCAATGTTGAGGGTCTCACCATCTCCCTTGAACTCGACATCGATGGTTATTTCCATTCCCGAGTCAAGACTGAAAGAGAAGTCGAGGTCGGCACCGGTGAGATTGTAATCGGCGTCGAAATACTCGACATATGTCGAATCGGCGGTAAATGTATTTTCAGCATCGACGCTGACCTGGATATCGAAACTGGTCTCGGTGCCACCGAATTTGGTCTCGTCCCAATCGGTGAGCAATGCGGTATCGACGAGTACCGCGTGGCGAATCGACAAGACGGTGGTTCGCGACCATACCTCGATGTCGTCTCCACTGGCATTTTGGATAGTCTGCGTGGTGTGGTCTTCAATCGACGAGACGTACATGTTCGATGAACCGGTGGTTATCTCGGCGATTATCAGGGTGAAACCGGCTTCGGAAGCCGCATCCATCACGTCCTGTAACATTTCGTTGAAATCCAGTCCGGTCAGTCCTTCCAAATCGTCGTCGAGGTCCTTCCAATCATATTCTACTCCGTAGTAAATTGCATTGTTGTCAGTACTTTCCGCTGATACAGAAGCAGCAGGGATTACTGAAATGATAAACAG
>JAPOGE010000078.1 GCA_028283345.1 Candidatus Poseidoniales archaeon | reverse complement strand
CAGCCTATGTCGCGGCGCGCCCGGGAATCCGTCTGATTGGGCCAAACTGCCCCGGAATCATCACCCCGGGCGAGACCGGTGGGGCAAAAATAGGCATCATGCCCGGCCATATCCACACCAAGGGAAGAATCGGCGTGGTCTCCAAGTCGGGTACTCTGACCTATGAGGCGGTCGACCAGACGATGAGTATCGGCGAGGGGCAGTCGACTTGTATCGGAATAGGTGGAGACCCGGTCAACGGCACCGGATTCATCGATTGTCTGGCCGCATTCGAGGCCGACGAGCAGACCGAAGCTATCGTCATGATAGGTGAGATTGGTGGTACCGCCGAAGAGGATGCCGCGGCGTGGGCGAAGGACAACGTCACCAAGCCCATCGTCGGCTTCGTCGCCGGCGCAACCGCACCCCCAGGCAAGCGAATGGGGCATGCCGGGGCGATAATCGCCGGCGGCAAGGGAACCGCGGCAGAGAAGGTCGCAGCCTTCGAGGCGGCGGGAATCCATGTCGCCAACGACCCCAGTGAAATCGGCGCGGTGCTGTTGAAGGCTTTACAAGACGCGGGACTGCGCTGAAAAAACCGCAATAAACGGTAGACGATGTACAAACTCCACCGAGTTTTCTGAGGGTGTCTCTGAGAAATAGTTCTGGGAAGCGCGAAAGCACGGGCCGAAAAACCGGGTGAAGAATCAGGGTGGTTGAGGCGCATTGAAGTGGACGAAAGGTCTAGGTCTGCCGAGGAGTGAGCATGGCTTTTGACGCGTGGCTGGAATTGGCGGTGGTATGCTCGCTCGGGGCAATCTCTCCCGGCCCATCTTTTGCCGTGGTCCTGCGCAACACCGTGGTCGGGGGAAAACGACGCGGGGTGATGTGTGGGTTGGGGCATGGCATCGGCTTCACGATTTATGCCGGCATCGCCATCACCGGGCTCGGTATTCTCATCCAGGCTGACCATACCGCTTTCTCGCTTCTACAATTTGCCGGGTTGTTCTTTCTCGGCTTCGTCGCCACCCAGATGCTGATGGCGAGCCGCATCCCTGGCCCGGTCACCGCCCACGAAGGTGGAGGCCGACGCGGATTCGGAGAGGGTTTTCTCATCGCCTTTCTCAACCCCAAGATTCTGGTTTTCCTGACTGCGGTTTTCAGCCAATTCATCTCGACCGACCTGAGTATCACCGAGCAGGTCGGGATGGCCTTGCTAGCAGGCTTCATCGATGGTGGTTGGTATATCTTCGTCGCCACAATGCTGGCAGGTACACCGCTAATCGAAAAATTACAGCAACGCCGACATCACATCGATGCGGTCATCGGAGTGGTGCTGATGCTAACCGCAATCGTACTACTGGCCAGCCTTCTGATGTAGTGATCCAGATCACATGAATAATGATGTGATTCAACTTGGACCGACGCGGTTTCGTCCAATATAGTCTCAACGAGGCGGTCCACGCTTCTTCGCGCCACCGGGAGGACCTCTCTTAGGTCCACCAGGGCCACCGCCGCCACTTCCGGGGGGGCCACGCTTAGAGCCACCAGGGCCACCGCCGCCACTACCGGGGGGGCCACGCTTAGGGCCGGGGCCACCGCCAGAGCCGCTGGGGCCACCAGGGCCACCAGGGCCACCAGGGCCACTACCGCCACTACCGGGGGGACCACGCTTAGGGCCACCGGGGCCACCGCCAGAGCCGCTAGGGCCGCTAGGGCCGCTAGGGCCACCAGGGCCACCAGGGCCACGGCCAGGAGGACCGCCACTACCGGGTGGACCGCGCTTGGGGCCTGATGGGGCACCACCACTGCCGGGTGGACCGCGACTAGGGCCGGATGGCCCAGTGCCACCGCCATCTCTGCCGGGAGGGCCGCGACCGGGTTGGCCGCCACCGCCAGGGCCACCAGGGCCACCAGGGCCACTGCCGGGAGGGCCACCTCCACGTCCAGGGGGGCCTCGTCCCGGTGGACCTGAGGGGGATTCATCTTCCTCCTCGTCGAATTCAGCGCCACAATGCGGACACTTGTTGTCCGATTCCTTAACCAGACCAGAGCACATCTCGCAAGCGAACATATCCTCTTCATCTCCGTCGTCGGTGGAGCCACGTCCATGCACCTTCTCGACCTCGCCATCCCTTGAACAGAACAGCGTCACTTCGGTACTCATATCGACTCCCTTGAGCGCCAACTCGGTCGAGATGGCGTGTTGGAATGCATTGCACAGGTCGGCCGGGCTATCGAGAACCCGGCCATCATCCACATAGGTGACATTGACGTTCAAGACATCACCATCAGGCTTGATCTGCGGTGTCTCGACCGCTACTCCGCGCTTCCGAGCGACCCGACGCACCGCGACCTCTGACATTCGCCGTAGCAGACTCGGCGCCGGGCCTTCTTCTTCACCACCACCCATGGTCTGCTTGAGCAGAGCCTGCGCCGGATCGGATTGCTGTTGCAAATGGGAGGGTAATTCTCCCGCAATCGAGCCGAGCACGTTGGCGGCGGTATCATGATTCATCTGCAACCATTGACTTCGGCGTTCGTTCTTGACCTCCTTTTCGGCCTCGGCGATTCGGTTCACCATTACATCGGTAGGGCTGTTTGCAGGGTTATTTGATACTTTAAGGGGGGTATATCCGGTGATTGGGTCGCTCGCTATCACGTGTGAAGTATCGGAAAACCCTCCCCCGGCAACATCTCCCCCGGCAACATCTCCCCCGGCAACATCTCCCCCGGCAACAGCACCATAATCAACAGCCCCGCTGGGGTCCTGTTGTGGTTGTTGGGATTCGGGTTGGTGGAATTGTTGCGGTTGCTGCGCCGGGGAATTGTCCATTCCTTGAGCGATCTGTGAAAGTAAATCCGAGGTCGCACCGTCCGGGTCTTCCTTGCTGTGACGTCTGGTGACGGTGCCTCCGCCGTCTACTCCAGATGCGGGTGCGGCTACCATTCCACCGCCTAATGCCTGAGTGAAATCTTCTGATGCCCTCGACAGATTCTGTCGCGCCCCACACTCTGGGCAGAATATACTGTCGTCAGGAATTGGCTCTGAACAACTCGGGCAGTCCATCCTATCCCCAGTCGTGGGGGTAAGACCGATGGTAAAAACCGTTTGCCCGTAAAATCACTTCAAACCTCTATGCTTGCATAGAATCTGTGTCGGTTCGATGGCGGAGAGTTCATGTTCAGAACCTCCAAGGCGCAACCGGTTAAAATGCGGGTTGTAGTCGTCGGAGCCGGGGTTGCGGGGATTTCATCAGCCCTCGCTCTGGCCGACGATGATGATGTTGACGAGGTCATCCTGTTAGAGGCGCGCAAGAATATCGGTGGCCGGGTCAGTTCGGTCACCGACCCACAGACCGGGCTCGAACTCGATAATTGCCAACACGCTTGTTTTCGAGTTTATGAGAGATTCCTGCAACTCATCGCTCGGGCCAAGGCTAATGATTCCATCAAATTGCAAGCGCGCACGGTGTTGACTTTCACCGATGCGAAATCAGGGAAATCCTCGGCACTGAAAGATGGAAGATTGGCACCACCTAACCACATGCTCGGCTCGATGCTCAAATTTCCGTTCCTCTCGCTGCGCGACAAAACCAGAATGCGCCGGGTGGTGAGCGCATTTGCCAAGATGAGCGAAGAAGAGCGCCTGGCTCTGGATGATGAGCCGTTCATCGATTGGTTGCGGCGGCACCGCCAAACCGAGGCCGCAATCGATAGATTCTGGCGATTTTTCGTCCTCGCGGCGGTGAATATGTCTTTGGAAGAGGCTAGTACTACAGTTTGTGTTCTGTTGTTCAAACGCGGTTTATTCGGTGATCCACACGCCTTCGATGTCGGTGCCTTTCAAGACCACCTGAGTGGTGCTCTCGATGCGCCATTTCGCGCCGCACTCGATTCAGCAGGCGTGGATCTACGTTGTAGTACTCAAATATCCAGATTGCTGTGGGAAGATGGAAAGTGTAGAGGTGTTGTCGCCGGTGATGCGACGATCAAGGCTGACTCAGTGGTCCTGGCCACCCCCCATCACATCGTCACGAGAATGTTGCGCGGCGAGGGTGCCAGTGATTCCGCCACCGCGGTGGCGGCGCGCACCTCAGCCTTGGGATATACCGCACTTATCGGCTTACACGCACTTTATGACTCTAGCAAGACCGACGCAGATACCACCTTCACCGCCCTGATTGATGAGCCGATAATCCAGATGATATTCAACCGCAATGCCGAATTGAGTGCGGCAAACCAACCACCTGATGGACTGCAGTGGCTATCGACCCCGATTAGTTTCGCTGACCCATATCTGGAGATGAGCGATGCCGAATTACAACGAGAATTCGAGCGGGTCGCCGATTCGATGTGGCCCGATAGCAAAGCACGACTACAGCGATTCTTTGTCGTCCGCACCAAGAGGGCGACCTGTGCCTTCCCGGTCGGCAGCCACAAACTTCGTCCCGCCGCTGGCGATGCCGGTGCCGGGCTCGCTTTGGCTGGTGACTATACCGACCAAGGCTGGCCTTCGACCATGGAGGGGGCGGCGCGCTCGGGACTGGTCGCCGCCGCACATGTGCTCGGCCGGTCGTGGAATCCGGATTCGCCGTGGCCTGACTGGCCCGAACCACCGCGCCGAGATAGTGAGGGTTGGACTGCTTGGGATTGCGAGTGAGGAGATGGTTGCTGAACTTCAGGGTGAAATGATATGAAGCAGAAGACCGTTGCATTATAATCCAAGCAATGTGAATATGTACCGAGGCGGATTGAAATGGGCGAGAAAATCGGATGGGGTGAACATCTCGTTTCCGACGATGAAATTTTTCTGGCCGGTTATGATACCCGCTCCACTTTGGCTGAAGCACAAGCCTACTGTACGCAGATCGCCAACAGCCATTACGAGAATTTCCTCATCGCCAACAAATTCACGCCGTCAGACAAACGTCAACATATCGAGAATATCTACGCCTATTGCCGCTATGGTGATGACCTCGGCGATGAAGCGCCACACCCCGACGAGGTGCGCTGGAGACTACTCGATGAGTGGGAGGCCGACCTCGCCCGCATCTATGGATTCCCAGATGGGGTTCGCAATATCAGTGACCTGCCTGAAGGGGTGGAAATCACGCCGTGGAGTGGAACTGGCCGACATCCGATTCTGCGTGCCATCGCCCATTCCTCATCGGTCGTGGGAATACCGCATGAGCCGTATTGGAAATTGATTCAGGCATTCAAGATGGACCAGACCAAAAAGCGCTTCAAGAACTGGGATGAGTTGCGCCGATACTGTTACTATTCTGCCGACCCGGTAGGACACCTCTTCCTCTATGTCTATGGCCACAATGACCAGAAGATGCGCGACTTGGCCGACTATACCTGCACCGCCCTGCAACTTGCAAATCACTGGCAAGATATTTCACGGGACCTCGACCAAGAGCGCATCTACATGCCTGTGGATGAGATTGAGGCACATGGCTATTCGCTGAAGGAATATCTTGTGCGTAGCGACAATGAGGCGTGGCGCAAATTAATGAGGTTCCAAGTTGAACGCACCCGGGAATGGTTTACAAAAGGTAAGGAATTATGGAACCATATCGACCCGAGGTTGGCGGTTGATTTGGCGATGTTCACGATGGGAGGCGAGGCAATTTTGAACTCTATCGAGCGACAGGGTTATGACACATGGAGAAAACGTCCGACCGTAGGTCGGGTGAAGCAGTTCATGATGTATTTGCGCGTTCGCAGGTTGTGGAAAAAAGCCCAAAGGGAGGCAAGTGCCTAAAGACTGGTCTGTTTCGGCACGTGAGGGGAGATAGGAATGTTGGAACGTCGCAAGCCAGATTTACTGATGCCCCTGAAGGGCTATGCTAGGTCACGCAAGTCGCAAAAGAAACACACCAAGCGGCAGTCACCAGCTCTGGATGCACTACGCGCCGCGGTCACGTTGACCAAGGATGCGGTGCATGCGGTCGGAGTCACGGCCATCGATGTGGTGCGTGATGGTGCGGCTTTCATCGGCTTATCCAGTCCGGCCGAAGAATTACAGAATCCGTTCTCCAATCTCGATGCACCGATCTGGGAACAACACCCGCCGCAGGAGATTATCAATATCGCCTTCGATTACTGTGAGTCGCTGACTCGGCGAGAGGCGGGTAATTTCTACCACTCGTTCAAGTATCTCCCCGATGAGCAGCGCCGGGCGATGTGTGCTGTCTATGCCTTCTGCCGTCGTGCTGACGACATCGCCGACGGAGATTGGAAGGATGTGTTCCAAGGTGGTCTCGGCCCTGACGACCCCGAAGCAATCGCTTACCGGTCCGAGTTTGAGCAATTATCCGACCGACCCGCGGTCATTGATGAGGATGCCTACAAGACCAAATTAGCGCAGTTATTCTTCTTCCGCAAGAAACTCTCGACCTGCTATAATGGTCTGACCTCGACCGACCCGGTGTTCCTGGCGTTGAAGGACACTGTGCAGACTTATCAGATTCCGCAGGAATACTTCGGCGACCTCATCTCGGGCATGGAGGATGGCCTGTTCAACAACCGATACCGCACCTTCGACGAGTTGTACCTCTACTGTTACCGGGTGGCCAGCGTCGTCGGCCTGATGTGCATCGAAATCTATGGTTATGATGACGAAGAGGCGCGCCGATTCGCCGAATCCTGGGGCATCTTCATGCAATTGACCAATGTACTGCGCGATGTCGGTGAGGATATCGGTCGCAACCGAGTATACCTACCGTTGCAGGAACTAGAAGAGAATAAGATCACCGTCTCCGAATTGGATGGTACGGTGCTGCGCAACAAGCAGTGGGAGGCCTATACCTACCACTACGCCAAGCGCGCTCGAACATATTTGGCCGAGGCGCAGAAATTAATCCCGCTGCTGCCGCGCCGCAGTCGCTATTCTCCCGCCGCGATGACCGCCTTCTACGATGCCATACTGAAGCAGATTATCAAGCGCCAGGGAGATGTTTTCAGTAGCCGTATCAGGTTGAACAAGGTGCAGAAAATCTGGTTGGCGGCGGCGGTTTACGTGCGCTATCGATTCCTGCCGTTCTTCCTCACCCCGGTGTGGGATTTGTTCTCCAAAGTTGGACTACTACCCCGGGTTTGATTCAGTATTGCTTCCAGCGCAGTCTCCTCTTCACTTTGCCCTCGTGGCGCCGACGGCGCGGGGCGAATACGTATTGTTCTGTAACGTACGGTCGCGCTTAAACGAAGCCGGGTATCGTAACAATATCTGGAGGCCTTCGTTTTAGGAGAATTGCATCTTTTCTCGAATCGACCACAACATCACGACGAAAATCGTACACGAGGCGAAGATGAAGACCAGTCGAATCAGGTAATCAAGGCTGTAGAGGCTACTCGACTCGGCCGGGTCATATCGAGCACCTGCTGAACCCGAATGGTCCAAGCCGTGGAATTCGACCTCATCGCCACGGGTGGTGCCGACATCGGCGGTGAAACCATCCATGGTAGTCACCCTGACAGCCTCGGCCTGATTACTGCCACTGGAAATCATCTCCATCTGACCGGAACTGAAATCACCCGCGAGCCAGACATTGTCATCGCCGTCGAGAGCCGCGGTAGCAGCACCAGAGGTGCCGGAGACGATATTGAGATTGTCTTCTGCATCAATATTGATGACGTCGGCCAGGCCGACGACGGTGAAGCCGGTATCATTCTGCCGCGCCACGATGGTATGATAATCTCTCTCGCCGATATGGCGCAAAGTGATTCCTGGGGCGAACGAGGTCGAGGTGCCGGATATCGAGCAGATCACGCCGCGGGCATCGTTCGAGACCGAATTCAGGCCGAACCAACCGAAACCGGCGGAAAGGGCGCCACTTGAGGTTGCCGAGATTGTCCCCATCTGCTGACCCTCGGCAAAGAATGTTGCTGGAGAGACGATGTCGTTAGAAAAATAGCGCACACTCGATAACCATTCACCGCCGCGGTCGCCGACGCTTCCATTGGCATCGCTGGAAGAAGTTTGGAATGACTGAATCAGGATATAGCCACTGACTCCGTCGACGCTCGAAATGTCGACCACGCGCAAGCCGGTGGTAGGGGCGTTCTGCCAATCGAGGCTCATGACCCCGAGAATGTCACAATGACCCTGGCAGCGAGCAATGGTTCCGTCATCGCCGGTGACCATCCAGCCATCGGAGAACCTCTCGACCGAACGGGGTGAGTCGAAGGTCAGGGTGGTGACTTGCCCGGCCTGCCATTTCTGCACTGCGGTGCCATCCGGTGTATCGACGACCATCACCGCCGTCGCCCCTTCCTCATCCCATGCGATATCGAGAATCCTGGTGTCCGAGTCGACCAATGTCGAACTGGAGAGCCCCGGCATTATCGCCGATTGTTGAATCAGCATCGCGACGACGATTACAACGATGATGAAAACTCCCATCGAGAGCCATTGATGGTCGCTCTCCTGGCGCAACCAATAGCGTATCCTCGACATCAGGTCATCGCCATGCTCAGAGCCGAGGTCAGCCTCTTTTTCGACTCCTTCAACGGCCTCTGACAAGGCCTCTTCCGACGACTCTGATGGGGTGGGCAAACTCATGCTCTCAGGGTTGTCTCATAGGTTGGGGGTTGAAGTCTTTATCCCGTGCAAACATGCACTTCCGCCCTGCGGGCGTATCTCAGTTCAGCGAGCACCGTTAAATATGGCCGTCCGGTCGCCTTGCCGCGTAGTGGTTGTAATGGCACGTAAACCAGCTAAGATGTATCGCCGACTGAAGGGACAGGCGTTCACCCGTCGAAAGTACATGGGTGGGGTACCAAACAACCAGATTGTCCGTTTTTTGACCGGCAATAGCCAGGCTGCTGAGACCGGTGGATTCGATCTCGTTCTCGAACTGCGTGCCGAAGAGTCATGCCAGATTCGCCACACCGCGCTCGAGGCCAGCCGCATCATCTGCAACTCGACCATTCGTAAGGTTGCTGGAGAGAAAGGCTATG
>JAPOGE010000077.1 GCA_028283345.1 Candidatus Poseidoniales archaeon | reverse complement strand
AAATATAGAAACAATGACCATCCCCAAAACCACAATACATCCTCAGGATCCCAACCGCCTAAGTTTGTAAGCCACAGGATTAGCAAGAATCCAACCCAAACCATTTGGATGGCCATCCATAGGTTCCAATTGGGTGGCTTTTCGACAAGCCTCTGTAATACTAGGCCTTGTTGCACAACATCCCTACCAATATCAATCTAATAAAATTTCAATGAAATTGAATGGGGCCCCCTTCCAACCACCAGTGGTTGCATGGGTAGCCATGCAACACCCGTCAGTTGGAAGGGTGTTGAATGGGTATCAGCAATAATATTCATCGATTGAGGAAGAACAACCGGAAAAGAGCGAAGGCCGAAAGTCGTAGCAATACGTAGTGGCCTTCGGTAGCGTGATTCGCATTAAATCGCAGTGGGGGCAACATGCCCATCCTCTTTGTCATCGGGTTTCCTGACCCTTGACCAAATCCCTGACATCAGCTCATCGTGGTGATCAATGCAATAGTGGAAACGACGGTAGGCCTCACGGAACGAGTAGGCCTTCTTCCCGGTGGCGACCAGATAACCCTCTGGGGATAGGCGGGAGGTGACTTCTCCGGAGCTTTCACAACCGGTGTAATCGCATTTCGATTTCCCGCCCATGACTCATGCTCTCCTCGGTTACTATTGAAACTTAGTTCACATTTTCACTTCTGCCCGGGAAAAGTCACTCACTTAATCACTTTCCCCATCCTTGTCGGACTTCTTCGGCTCGATTATCACCAACGCGACATTAGCCTCGATTGACTGGCCCTCCTCACAGTGGATTTCGACCACGGTTCCGGCAATCGGCGCGGTGATCTCGTTCTGCATCTTCATCGCCTCGAGGATCAGGACTACCTGCCCCTCGCTGACCGGGTCTCCGAGTGCAACCTCAAGGGTGACGATTTTTCCGGGAATGTTGGCGGAGATCTTTCCTGACTTCTTCTTCTTGCCGCCACGGGCGGCGCGCTTCGGCGCCGCTTGCGGTGCTTCGGGAACCTCGATTTTGAATTCTCGCCCTTCGATGGTGGCGGTGAAGGTATTGCCCTCTTGCTCGATATCGACCTCGAATTCGGTACCGTCGACGATGATCTTGCGCTTCTCACCCATCCTTTCACCTCCACGCGCTGCGACCCTGGCGCACAGCCATGACACTTTTCCTGCCACTGGCAATACTGCGATGGTCGAGCGACCAGGCCGGGCCGGCTTGGCGGCCGGCTTGACTGGGGTCGGCTCCACCTGACTGAAGCAGGCTGAGAACTGCGGCGATGGCCGCCATGCGGCGGATTTCATCGCCGACCTGCATCTGTGGTGATACCAACAGGTCGATGCCGTCGCCGGTGAATTGCCCACGACCAGTGTTGTCGACTCCAACTTCATCGCCGGTGGCGTCAAACTTCCTGCCGCGCAGACGGGCCGGGAGTTTGGGGCGGAATCGCGACATTTCTTCACCTGTTCATTGGAGTCGATTCTGGTTCAGAGAGGGATATTGCCGTGTTTACGGTCAGGTCGTGGCTCTTCCTTGTCCAACAGCATGCCGAGTGCCTTGGCAAGGCGCGTCCGGGTCTCTCTGGGTGGGATTACGTCGTCGAGATAACCCAATGCCGCGGCCTTGTACGGATTGGCGAAGGTATCGTTGAAATCCTCGATTAGCCGCTCCCGCTCCTGTTCGGTGTTGCGCGCCGATTGGATGCGGCGCCGGTGAATGATCTCGACCGCTCCAGCGGCGCCCATCACCGCCAACTCCGCGGTCGGCCAGGCGATGTTGTAATCGCCGCGAATATGCTTTGAGCCCATCACATCGTAGGCGCCGCCGTAGGCCTTACGCAGGATGACCGTCAACTTCGGCACCGTCGCCTCGGCATAGGCATAGAGAAGTTTGGCGCCGTGGCGAATGATACCACCGTGTTCCTGCTCGGTGCCGGGCAGGAAACCGGGTACGTCCTCAAAGGTCAATACCGGGATGTTGAAGGAATCACAGAAGCGAACGAAGCGGGCGCCCTTGCCACAGGCATCGATATCGAGACAACCGGCGAGGTGGTTCGGTTGGTTGGCGATGATACCGACGGTATTTCCGGCGAGATGGCCGAAACCGGCGACCAGATTCTTGGCATAGTGCTCCTGCACCTCGAGAAAACCACCATCGTCGAGAACTTCACAGATGACGTCTAGCACATCGTACGGCTTATTCGACTCATCGGGGATGATATCGTCGAGTTTTTCACACGACCGATCCGGACTGTCGGAACTACTCGCTTTGGGGGGGCGTTCGAGATAGTTCAGTGGCAATAAGCGGTGCAGTCTGCGCGCCAGGAGAAGTGCTTCCTCGTCGCTCTCAGCAGTGAAGTGAGATACTCCTGACTTGCTACCGTGCGTCATTGCCCCGCCTAATTCCTCGAACGAGACATCCTCATTGGTGACGGTCTTGATGACCTCGGGACCGGTGATGAACATATGGGCGGTGGAATTGACCATGATGATGAAATCGGTGATTGCGGGTGAATAGACTGCGCCTCCGGCACAGGGTCCCATGATGACGCTGATCTGCGGAATCACCCCGCTGGCCCTGGTGTTGCGGAAGAAAATCTCGGCATAGGAGCCCAGACTTGCCACCCCCTCCTGGATTCTCGCCCCGCCGCTGTCGTTGAGGCCGATGACCGGACACCCGGTCTTCATCGCCATGTCGAGTACCTTGCAGATCTTCAGGCCGTGCATCTCCCCCAGACTACCGCCATAGACGGTGAAATCCTGAGCGTAGACATATACTGGTCGGCCATCGATGGTTCCATGCCCGGTGACCACCCCATCGCCGGGGATTATATTGCCGTCCATGCCGAAATCGGTACAGCGGTGCTCGACCAGTGAGTCGATTTCCTGAAATGAGCCATCGTCGAGAAGAACATCGAGTCGCTCGCGGGCGGTCATTTTGCCGCGCTTGTGCTGAGCATCGACCCTCGCCTGGCCGCCACCGGCCTCGGTTTGCAACTTGCGGCGGCGCAAGTCGTCAAGGCGCTCCTCGGTTGAACTCATAAGACTCAGTTCGGGGTATGGCACCTCGCCCTTATGGGTTGTGTCTGCATGGTGTGACCACTTTCCACAGAAATAATCACAACCTCCCAATCATATGCTGCTCCCCCTATGGTGGTGGCAACGGCTTGAAATGCAGGTTCGGGCTCGGCGCGGATATGAGCACACCATTGCGCATCGTCATCGCCAAGCCAGGGTTGGATGGTCACGACCGTGGCGCCAAGGTGGTCGCCCGGGCTCTGCGCGATGCTGGCCATGAGGTGATTTACACCGGCCTGAGACGAACACCGGAGCAGATTGTGCGCATCGTATTGGATGAAGATGCGGGATTTCTCGGCCTCTCATCACTATCCGGTGCCCATGCTCACCTTTTCCCTCGCACCTGTGAGTTATTGGTCGAGGCTGGCCTCGGTAATGTCGTAGTATTCGGCGGCGGCATAATCCCTGCGCCCGACCACCACGAATTGTATTCCGCCGGGGTTCGGGCAATCTTTGGCCCGGGCACGACCTCATCTGAAATCAGTGGATTTCTCGAACAGGCCAACCATCGGCTAGGCCAAGATGAGTTGGTCGGTTGCGGCGGTGACAGCGACTGGCATTGGACGGGGGAATGAATATCTCCCCGGCTGAGACCTTGGCCGCGGCGGTACGCGGTGAGCGCCTCGCCCTGGCTCGCAGTCTGACACTTTATGAGAATGGCGAACTGGGAGGCGAAGAAATCTCCGCGCTGGCACAACCAGCATCTGAATTTCCGGTCATCGGCATCACCGGCGCCCCCGGAGTGGGAAAATCCTGCCTCATCGACCACATAGTACAGGCCTGGTCATCAGCCGGTCATCACGTCGCGGTGATTGCGGTCGACCCGACCTCGCCGATAACCGGCGGCGCCCTGCTCGGTGACCGCCTGCGAATGTCGACCGCCGATAGTGCCGACAATGTCTACTTCCGCTCGATAGCAACCCGCCGTCACGGCGGCAGTGTACCCACTGTTGTCAAAGGGATGCTGGCAATCCTCAGAGCAGCAGGCTGGAATCGCTGTATCGTCGAGACCGTCGGCGCCGGCCAGGGAGATATCCGCGTCGCCGCAGTCGCTGAGCGCATCGTCCTGCTCGAAGCACCGGGACGTGGTGATGGAGTTCAGGCCGAGAAAGCAGGTTTGGTCGAGTTGGCCGACCTTATTGTCGTCAACAAGGCCGATTTGGATGGAGCTGAGAAAACCGCAGACGAGATTCGACAGGCTTTGGAAGTGGCGACTATTCCCACTCCCACGATTATCCTCACCAGTGCGATAACCGGCGAAGGCATAGATGAAATGCTGGACTCTATAGAATCACTTGAATTCAATCCTCACACCGCCAGCGCGCGCACCCGAGAGTGCCTGCGTGCGATGTGGGAGCAGAAATTGCTCGACCATCCCGACTTTGATGACCTGCTGGTAGAGGTGGTGGCAGGAAACCTCAGCGTCGAGGCGGCGTTGGAGAAATTGACTGAAATTGATGAGGGATGATTATGGGTGATAATGCGATGAATAACCCTCAGGTCGATTTGTCGGTGGAGGTCGAGGGTGTTACTCCACCGGTGAGGCCGAGCGAAGGCGAGTCCGGGCAGGTCGAAATGACCGATCCGGTCAAATTGAGCATCGGTGGGCTGAAGGGGCATCTTTTCCGACGTTTCATCCATCTCTCAATGGTGGTTCTGCCGTTTGGTTACTATCTCTACGGCCACGATATAACCGATTGGTTCAGTGAATTCGGGCTGGATATTTCCCGTGAACAATTAGTATCAGTAATGATTTTCATCGTCATCATCGGTGAAGCAATACGGTTGAAACTCGGGGTCACAATATTCGGCCAGCGGGAATATGAGGCTCACCAGGTCAGCGCCTTGGCCTGGGGGGCCATCGGTATCGCCTTGTGCGTACTCATCGCTCCGGAAGTGGGGGAATCCGGTGCTGCATATGGGTTGCCACTGATTCTCTGCCTGGTACTCGGTGACCCGGCAATCGGTGAGGCGAGACGGATGGGAGCAAATCCAAAAACCGCTTTCATGGTCGGTACCGGGGCCTGTTTGGCGGTCTGGCTGGGCAGTTGGTATCTGCTTGCGACACCGCTGTGGTTGGCACCGCTGATGGCGCCACTGTGCACCGCCTCTGAGTGGCCACGGCTCAAGTATATCGACGATAATGCAACCATGTTGTTGATTCCTCTGGCGGCAATCATCCTCTTACACCCATTCACCGGGCTCTAGTTTGGTGAGTTGGGAAACCCCTTTCTCATTGGTCTTGGGTGGTCAAAGTTGAGATTAACTATGCCGAGATTGCTCAATTTTACACCATCATGTTGAAGTGATGCATTCTCCCCCAATGGGGATGAGGGTCATGTCAGATAGTGAGTCCAGCAACGACCCTAGCCAAGGTTTCTACCTCGCATCGTTTCTTTTCGCGTTTGCGGCGTTGATGGTCACTATGTTTGTCTTTCCAGTGTGGTGAAGGAAGCGCCGAGCGCATCACTCGACTCTGCCGCTATTGGCGGCGATTATATTCGTTTCGTTTTATTCGCAGAGTCGCTCGACGCTTCCTTTCTTTGGGAATGGCCATTCAACCCTCCCCCCGAAGAGCGAGTGTTGCAACATTAGGTAGTGGCCTTCGGTGTCCTTCGGTTTAATTGCAGGCGACTGCTCGGTAGGGTTGATGTGCGGCATCGGTGGCATGCTCGGCAATCCCGATTTGGCGGTGCTGGCACGGATGAATCACCTGCAGGCGCACCGTGGGCCTGATGGAAATGGCATCTGGTCGGATGATGACTGTGGCCTGGCCCATGTTCGCTTGTCGATAGTTGACCTCGCGAGGTCCGACCAGCCGATGCTATCGGATGCATCGAGCGTTTTGGTGGCGAATGGTGAAATCTATAATTTTCGTGAACTGCGTTCCGGCCTTTCCGCATATCCTTGGCGCACTGCCGGGGATAGTGAGGTTATCTTGGCACTTCATGCGTACTCAGTTTCTTCTCATCGGGGATTTGGTCGGGCTGGAGGGGTAATGCCAGATAATCCGGCCGAGGCTCACCGAGATTGGGTGGTCCGTTTGGATGGCATGTTCGCCTTTGCACTCTGGGATGGCCGGAAGCGGGAATTGATTTTGGCGCGTGATGCCATGGGCATCAAACCATTAATTCGGACGATGGTTGATGACTCACTGCAATTCGCCTCTGAAGCCAAGGCTCTACGCGCCCACGAGGGTCATATTCCCCGACTGGATGAATCGGCATTGTCTGCTCGACTTGCATGGGAATATCCACTCGACGGCACTACCTTATTTGCCGGTGTCAGTCAGGTTCGCCCCGGCACGATTGAGACTTGGTCACTCTCTGCCGAGGGCCGTGCAGTTCGCACAGGACTTTGCTTCTTTGAATTGCCAACGGCTTCCATGGATTCGGCGGACATCCGTGTCCGTGCTTACAATGCATGGGCGGAATCTTACAATGAATCGCTGAGGGCCAAGTCGCCAGGGTTTGGTGGTTCAGCGGCGTCGGGGGCTGGGGGCTCATCGACGATAGGGGCTGTGGGGGATGTTGGTTCTGCGGATTCATGGAATCCGAAAGGTGGAGCCGAGAAACTGCTCGAGTCATTCGTTTCCAGTGTCAGCGACCGTTTGATGTCCGATGTTCCGGTCGGCATCGCCCTCTCGGGTGGGCTCGACAGTAGTCTGGTCGCCGCGGTCGCCCATCAGGCGGCAGAGCGTGCCGGCCAGCCGGTACCGGCCTGTTGGACTGTGGCCGAATCGGAGGATAATCCAGATTGGCTCGCGGCCGAGGCGGTCGCTCAGAGCATGGATCTGGTGCATCACCAACATATATTGGATGAGTCTTCATTTCATGGTCGCCTGCCCGACTTGGCCTGGCACGGCGAGGACCTCGATGTGACGGTGCTGTTCTTTCAGCCGTTATTCGAGAAGATGGCGGAATCGGTAACGGTCGGACTGTGTGGCCAAGGGGCAGATGAATTACATGCCGGTTATCCACGCTATCGAGACCTTGATGAGCATTGCCGGATGGTGAAAGGGAGATTGGCACAGATTGAACATCCCAGTGCAAAGGCACTATTGGCCGGTGAATTACCTGTGGGGGATGCTTGGTGGTCTAGTGACCATCGCCCCGAAGTGCACACCGCCAGCCTCGATGAGTTTCTGCAGTTCGAGTTAACCCACGGCCAGTTAGCCAATTTCCAATTGCGCCTGGTCGACCGCCACAGCATGGCGTACGGTCTTGAAGTCCGGGTACCATTCCTCGGCCGGGCGCACCGGCGCGAGGCAGGTATGTTGCCGATGGATTGGCGCCTTCCGCAAGATTGTTTTCCCGGTCAGGAAAAGGCTGCACTGCGCCGCGCCGCCGACCTGACCGGCCTGCCAAAGGAAATCGTCCATCGGCCAAAATTACCGGCCGGTACCGCCACCACCCCGACGCTGATTGGCGAATTACTCGATGAACTGACCCCAAGGGCCGCAGAGATTGCCCAACGTTTCCCCGGATTTGAGAAAGTCTTGGCAGCCCAGCCCGATATCACCATCGGTCTGGGATTATTCTACGCCACCCATATATTGGATGGCGGTCGAAGAGTTCAAGGCAAGGGTTTAGTCGAGTTGTTGGATGAGGTGCTGTGATGTCGTCGGGTACACTGCTTGAAGAATTCGGTGCCAGGCTAGAGGAAAAACGCGCGGAATTACGTCAGTGGTTCACAGAAAAGCGTGCCGAAGTGCCGATTCCCATCTATGGTTCTGTCGACATCCGCGATTCCGGTTTCAAGGTCGCGGTGGTCGATGCCAATCACTTTCCGGCCGGTTTCAACAATGTTGCTGAGGAGGACTTTCCCCGATTGAGTCAGTTGATGCAGGAGCATATCGAGCGCTCTCACCCGGGCACACAGCACATTCACCTATACCCAGAATCGCATACCAGAAATCCCGGATATGTCGAGAATCTCATCGCCCTGAAGACGATATTATCCCAAGGAGGTTATGTGGTGACGGTCGGCTCACCTAGCCTCTCGGAATACGGCAGTCTCGATGGGCTTACCAAACCGCTCTCACTACAACGCTGTGCGGTAGATGTTGAGGATAACCTCGTGGTCGAATTGCACGGGATACCCGACCTGGTGATTCTCAACAATGATTTGACCGGGGGGATACTTCCCGGATTACTCAACGCATCGGTTTCGCCACCGGCGCAGATGGGTTGGCACCGTCGGCGCAAATCAGAACACTTCATTGCCCTGGAAGGTTATTGTCAGGAGGTTGCGGCCATTCTCGACATCGACGTCTGGCATCTTCAGCCATTGTGGTTTGTCAGCGAGGACAAATGTCTGGAACGGGATAGCTGTCTTATCGAATTGGCGGCGGAGATAAATGATTTCATCGGAAAAATACAAAGTAAATATGATGCCTTGGGAATTGACGAGAAGCCCACCATTTTCGTTAAGAATGACCGCGGTACCTATGGCCTGGGGATGTTGACGATTACCGCAGGAGAACAACTACTGAATCTCTCAAAGCGTAAATTGCATAAGTTGACTTATGGTAAAGGTGGAGCACTGGCCGAGAATTTCCTCATCCAGGAGGGTATACCGACCGCCCTTGAATGGCAAGGGGCGCCGATTGAGCCGGTGGTATATCTGGTCGATGGCGAAGCCGCATCGTGGTTTTATCGCACCAACAGCAAACGTGACCGTATCAGTAATCTCAATTCACCCTCGGCGAAATTCATCACCAAAGAGGAATTGTTGGCCGGGGGGGATGATTGCATCACCCGTAATGCCGAGGGTTGGCATGCCCTCGTGGCAGAATTATCGATGTTGGCGATGGGTGCAGAATTGGCCAATTATCGTGAGGCATAGTGCGTCCGAATCCAACGATAAGATTCAGGGGACGCACCGCGAGGAACCCGCGCCGTAGGAGCCGCGAGGGCATAGTGAAGAGAATAGATTTTGTAAAAGCATCACAATTCACCAAAATCGCGATTTGATGAGCGTATTACTAGAGCACCTAAAGTGGTCTAATGAGTCAGTTCGTCAGCCTTGAC
>JAPOGE010000076.1 GCA_028283345.1 Candidatus Poseidoniales archaeon | reverse complement strand
GATTTCCTTGCTTCGGGCTTTGACTTTGGTTTTGCCCCGAAACTGGAGAAGAAGTCGTCATCATCATCTTCATCATCTTCATCATCATCCCAGTCATCATCATCGTCATCATCATCCCAGTCATCATCATCGTCGAAATCACCCCCACGAATCATTAGCAAGACCACGATTAACAGGATTATCACGCCCCCGGCAATTCCGCCTGAGATTATCAAAGTGGTAGTACTGATTCCGAGAAATCCATCATTACTGCCGCCACCATCTTCTCCACTATCCTCCAGCGGGCAGCCGCTATTTGCGAATGGGCCTGCAAGATTGGGACAGGTGTCGGAAATATCTGAGATTCCATCGCCATCGGTATCTATCTGATTGGCGGCACAGCCATTTTCGTCAACTTGGTCGATCCAGCCGAAATCCGTATCGGGGCATAGGTCTGCATCAACGCCACTAAGATTATCGCCAAATCCATCCAAGTCAGCATCTCTCCATTGCGTCGGTTCGTCGACGAACGCGTCGGCACCACTTGAAACCCCCCAGGTTCCCATCGCCGCCAGGTCGGGGTCGGACCAACCCTCGCTATCCGGACATCCGAGCCGGTCCTCACTACTCGAGCCGTTCACCGCTGGGCAGCGATCTGGGTTCAACCCGGTGCTATTGTCACCATAGCCATCACCATCTTGGTCAGCCCACTGGGTTGAATCGCCGGGGAATGGGTCATCGATATCGTCGATGCCGTCCGCATCTGAATCTACTCCGGCGACGATGCAGCCATCGCCATCGACCGCGGCGCCGATTGGAGTGCCGGGGCATAGGTCGGACAAATCACTTACACCGTCTTCGTCACCATCACGCTGGTCGGCAGAGCAACCATCCGCATCAACCTCTGCACCTGAGGCCGTATACGGACAACCATCGATGGGGTCGAGAACCCCGTCATCATCGCTATCGGTCTCGCTCTGGCTTTGACTACAACCGTTGGCATAGACGGTCTCGCCGGGAACCGTGCCGGGACAATTATCGAGCGAATTGGCAATTCCATCCAAGTCATCGTCGAGTTGACTTTGTGAGCAGCCGGCGAAATTGACCGTTTCACCTTCGGGAGTCTCCGCACACTGGTCTTCGTCGTTACCAACGCCGTCCAAATCATCATCGTCGGTATTGATGATGGGGCAGCCGAGCCCCAGAGTTCCGTTGTAGAAACCGACGATGTTCGGGCACAGGTCACCGAGAACGCCGGACGGATTATCACCAAAACCATCGCCATCGGTATCCTGCCATTGACTCGCTTCAAGGGGAAATGGGTCACCGAGGTCTGAAGTTCCATCGCCGTCTGAATCGGGACATCCAAATCGGTCACGGAATGACTCACCATAGCCATCCGCCCCGGGGCAAGCGTCGAGAATCAGGCCACTGGTGTTACTACTATTGGTGAATAATGAAGTCCAAGCATCGGGATAGCCGTCATTGTCATCATCGATCGCCGCTATCGGGATGGTGGGGAACTTGTCGGGATTTGTCGCATCATCGCTTGAATTGTCACCATAACCATCCCCATCCGAATCCCACCATTGAGTGCCATCATCGGGCCAATTATCAGCGCCGGCGGCCTCATTCCAAGAGCCCGAGGGGTCGGAGTAACCATCGCCATCGCTATCCGGGCAACCGGGACGGTCATAATGCGAAAGGCCGTAGACGTATTTGCACTGGTCGCCGCTTTCATGCGAAAAGTTGTCACCATAGCCATCGCCATCGGTATCGAACCACTGATGGAAATTATGGGGGAATGGATCAGGGTCGCTGGTATCGCTGAATCCGGTTGAGGGGTGGAAGGTGTCGCAGCAATCTGGGCCGTGATTATCACCCCGTGTATCACCATCACTCTCCTTGGTCTGTTTCCAATTCGACATGAAGGCATCGCCGTTCAACCAGCCGTCTCCGTTATCCGACCAACCGTCCTTGTCGAGGTCTTTACAGCCGATTCGGTCGAGGTGGGAATCTCCGGCGACTATGGTGCAGCCCGAGGTTTCGATGTGGTTCGGCCAACCATCACCATCGACATCAGCACAACCGAACTCTATCCGGTAACTCGTACCGGAGGTGGTCTTGCAGGCATCGGCGGCAGGGCCATCGGGATTATCACCCCATCCATCACCATCCTGGTCGGCCCACTGTCCACTCACCGAGGGTAAAATGTCATCGAAATCAGGGATATTATCGCCATCGGAATCCGCTTCCAAGCGATATATCACCAGGTCGCGATAGATGGCGTCATACACGGCGATTCTCAAGCCACCATCGGAGGTCTGGGCAAAAGCAATCGGCCCTGCAGTTGGCCCGGTGGCCAAACTGGCAGGAGTCGAAGTGAAAGCGCCATGATTGACCAGCGAAATGCCGTCATCGGTGGTGCGCATCAGGTAAGCACCGGTGTGGGAATATGCCTGCATCGCAGAAATATTGGTAGTGTCATCGTAATTTCGCTGGGTGATGGCCTGACTGCCACCGGCAAGGAATTCAGCCACCGAATCCGCGCCCGTGACCTCTATCACCCCGGATTCGTGCACCGCATGAATCAAAGTTGAGTTATTATATTCATAGGCGTGAAAATCACCTCGTGAGTTATCGTTGTAATTCACCAAATAGGTGATATTATCGCGCTGAGATATCGCTAATCCAGATGCGGTTGAATTCTTTGTGCCCCAAGTATGGAGAATTGTCCAATTCCCTTCTTCTTCACCGAGATTGGTGATGACGCCACCCTCGCCGCTGGCGTTCGACCAGGCCAAGAATATCGAGCCGTTGGCGAGGGTGGTGGCTCGATAAGAGGAGGAGGTTTGAATCAGCAACGGCACCGCGGCGAAATTATCGCTATTACCATCACGTGGCATGAAACCAAAGGTTGAGTTTCCAGAGATGTTCCAACTCGAGAGATGGTGTGTGCCATTGGCTAATTCCACCTGTATATGGCTGGCCATGGTGGTTTCTCCTATCGTATTCTCGCTCCAGGAACCATTTGATTTGGTGGCGACATATAGGGTTCCATCGTTCTCATTTCGATAGATCAACTCGGTCGAGGAGGAATCTACGGCAATGTGAATCGGTGATGCAATGTCGATTTGGCTTCGCATCGTCTCGGTCACCCAACCCGAGGTACCCTCCTGCGAATACCACAGCCGATTGGTACCATTG
This sequence comes from Candidatus Poseidoniales archaeon, assembly GCA_028283345.1. GTDB lineage: Archaea > Thermoplasmatota > Poseidoniia > Poseidoniales > Poseidoniaceae > UBA60. Next base: position 6,210 of record JAPOGE010000076.1, on the reverse strand, counting down.
TCAAAAAAAGCGACGTGCATCATGTCATTTTCATCGACAGCCAACGCTGGGAATTGTCCTATATCCCCGGTTTCTGCTAACCTGTCAGACATCGAGACCCACGACATCACCGGCTGGAACATCTCCAGCGCCACACCTCCATGGGGTAGGTCGCTGACCATCATCGCCCAGGCCCGGCCACCGCCATCGACCACCAGTTCAGCCTCAACCGAGCCGGAAATAGAGATCAACTCGGTCTGAACCCAGCGTGGTATCGCACTTCCGTCACTATCTTGGCGCATCAGAATTGTCGAGGTAAGGCCTGCGTATTGATTTGTGATGAGAATATATGATTCGCCGTCGGGACCAACCCCGAGGTCAGCGTCTTGAATTGTACCCCCGACCTGTATATCGATGGATTCCCAATCCTGTTCAGAAACCAGCGAAAGGCTGGCATTCCAGACGCTTGGATTCACGACTTGACGATGACTGAATACTATTTCCGACAACCCATCACCGTTCACGTCGCCACCGGTTGCCAGTGTCCAGCCATTTCTCTCTCCCGGGCCACCCGATGCAATCAACTGACCGCCGTCTTGCAAACCGGTCGCCGAACCCAACCATAACTCGACGTTGCCACCCTTACTGCCGATGCCCCCCATGGTGATGATGAGGTCTTCATAGCCGTCTTCGTTTACATCTCCAGCGGCGCTGAGCGCGACCCCGGTCAAGGCGGTGCTCTGGGTTGGAGAAAGACTCCAAGCCGGACTGGTGGTCACATTGGAATCGGAAACCCCGTGGAATAACCACACCTTTCCTGATTGGACATTCATACTAGAGTTAAAGGGCTCCCCAATCGCCAAATCATCATTACCGTCACCGTTCACATCGCTCCAAGCCAAACTGAAACCGAACAGAGTATGCTGAGCAAGTATGGTGATTCTGCGAACCGGTTCAGCGTTTGGGCCATATTCCGATCCGGCCCAAAGAAAAACTTCAGAATAGCCGAAATAATCATCCATCGTACCGGTAGCTGAGATTGCGAAATCATCATAACCATCACCGTTGAAATCAGCTTGCCCAGCCATAGTCGTACCGAAGTGTGAACCAAATGTGGTTCCATTCCTAGACCAGTCAGGACTTGATGCCAGACCACTAGGGGAACCGAAGAATAGATCAACGATACCAAAATACTCGGCGCCAACACCACCGCCACCACTCGAAGAGGTATTGGCTCCGCGCGATGAGACAAGAAGGTCTTCGTATCCATCAGCATTGGTTTTTCCAGCACACTCCAGTGCCCAACCGGTCTGGTCATCATGGCCCCGGCCATAGTAATTCCACGATGGGTTAGCGGCTAATCCAGCGCTGGTTCCAGAATACAACACAACTGCTCCGGTATTGGAGGTTCCAGCCCCGGGCCGCCCTATAGCCAAGTCATCATAGCCGTCACCATCGACATCGCAAACCGCCAGACCATGACCGAAATGCTCGCCATCAAAAGTTCCGTTCAGCACTATATCTGCGATATCATTCAAGCCATTCTCAGCACCGAGATGAATCGATACCAGACCAGTTTCATTCCCACCTACATCAGCCATCGGCTCGGACCAGATAAGGTCACTATAGCCATCGCCGTTGATATCGGCGTCGGAGATTACTCGCATTGCCATGTCACCTTGAGCGATGGTTGGGGTTGTCCAACGCGGCGTGGTGTCGATTCTCCCGGTATCCTTCCCTGCAAGATTTCTCAGCAAGCGCACAGTTCCGCTATTGTTTTTCAGGGTGTAGAGAACCTGTTCATTGCCATTCGGATCTTGGGCGACAGCAATCGAGGAGCCGGCTGATTCGTCCTGTTCCAGGACCCGCAGGGAAATATCATCGGCTGAGGTGAACTCAATCAGGCGAATCTCTTCGCTCAACAGGTCTAGGTAAACCACACTGATCAGTCCTGAATCGTCCATTTCAGCACTGAATTCTTTGCCGACCGGCCGGTCGAGCACCTTCCAGGTGGTCCAATATGAACTGGTGTAATTGGTCATCCACAAGTTGTTGGTGGTGGAGTTTCGCCACAGGATGTATTCCTTGGCATCATCATCGATTACGATCTGCAGAGAATCAGCTGCTTGATTATTCATCACCGTGCGGTTGTGAAAAGTGCGCTCACTATTGATGAAACTGGGCGAGACCTGTCGGCCGACCGAAATCGAATCATCATCGCCGTTGATCCACGCCATCCTTTGGTCACCGCGCAAATCGATGGCAAGGTCACAGGAGATTCCCGGATTACGCGAATCCGAAACCCGTATCTTCTCGACCAGGCCATCGTCGTCATAGGTCGCCGACCATAGCGAGTAATTGGTCGACGACGCATTGTCGTGTTGCCGCCAGCAGGCATGAATCTGGCCAAATGCATCGATGGTCATCGCCAATTCCTCCTTGTCGGCGAGGTCGTCGGGCGAACTGCCGTGCAACTGCACCCATGCGTGGCGCTCAAGCGCGGTTTGTGGGTTGACCTGCCAAGTGATTCCGTTGATGACCTGGGTGCCGATAAGATACTGACTTCCAGCACCGCTGGTAAAACCGACCGCCGACATGCGAGAGCCGATATCATCGACCTCATCGCCGAGAGATGAGATGGTGGTGAAGTCGGCAAATGGGGCCGCGAGAGAGAGTATCAGCAACAGCGCCAGGCTAAGCGAATGAAATTGCTTCAGCGCCATCCTCAAGCCCGACATGGCGTGCTCACATCAGCCTCCCTTCAAAACGCTTCGCGCCCGCCGGACGCCGTAGGCGCCCGGCGTGAAAGCCGAGAAAGGGTTGGCGATGGACAGATAATCAGTTGCTTCCTAGCAGCGAAAATGAGCGGGACGAGGTGGCTTGTCGCGGCGGCTGGAGAGTGGCCGAATTCGGCGATCTGGCGACCGCTTGCAGAAGCCGCTGAGGGCATCATCGCGGTCGATGGCGGTGCCGGTGAATCAGCGCTGAACGGGGTCAGGGCGACGGTGGTAATCGGTGACCTCGATTCGGCTGACCAGGCCGCTATCTCCAGCCACCCTGAGGCACGCATAATCGAGGATTCCGGGCAAGAAGATTCCGACTTGGTCAAGGCACTGAAGTGGTGTGGGGAAAACGGTGTGGCTGCGGTGGATGTCATCGGTGTCGGTGGCGGGCGCACTGACCACGTGCTCGGTACTTTTGCCGCACTGCTGGAGGCGCCGACAAAACTGGCGGTGAAACTATACTTTGCCGACTGTACCGCGACCGTGCTCGGCTCAGACCCGGTTATCGATGCTCGGAAGGGCCAACAGGTCTCGATTTTCGCCCTCGGCGGAGATATCGATGACCTGGCCATGTGTGGGTTTGAATACGAGGTCGAATCCGAGAGGTTGTCATTCTCGACCCGAGGTCTGCACAATACTGCAACCATGGACTATCCGGAAATCTCAATCTCCGACAATTCCACCGGGAGGCTGCTGGTGATGATTTTCTACTGACGAATCGCCTGTGAATATTCATCCGTACCCCGGTTTCCCAAGCCAGCCGCTTGTGCCTTTTCGGAAATCGCCGCCGCAGACTTGGTCTTCTCCAATCCACCCTTATCGACCAGCATGCCGCGACGCAGGGCGAGATGGTCGATATATCCGGGCACTAAAGCCCGCCAAGAGAGCGGTAATCGGCCCGGGGTCACGGTATTTATCTCCCTGATGATGGCGGTGGTGCAGGTCTTGGTAAGGGTATTGTAAAACTCGGGTTTCTCGGCCAATTCATTGGTTCGCGCAATCATCCGCAGCAACATTCCTTCGCGCTTGTGAGGCTCGACCACGGTCGGATAGAGGTAGACATCATTGCCGCGACCATTGGTGCGCAGGCCGATTAAGTCTCTCTCGCTGCCCCACACCAGATACAACTCGAAAGCCCGCCACAATCCGGTCCACGGGTGGAATCTTTCACCGACTTCACGTCGCGCTTCGAACGAGGCCGTGATGTAGCGATTATCGGTGAACTCATAGGTCAGCATCGTGTGTGCCATGCCGCGAATACTGTGGAAATGGTCGAGAACGAACCAGATGTCGACCAGGTCATCGATACTGGCGGAAAACGATTCCCAATGCTGGTCTTTGTCCTTGGTCGTTCGCCAGGTGAAATCACGGCAATTGTGGAGGGTGAAACTACGGCCATCCTCGCCCATCTCAAAGTACGGTATCTGGGCACAATCATCGACCCATTCTCGGTCGAATCGGGCCTTTTTCCAGCCGACATTCTGGCGCCAGATGACATAGGAAAATATGATGAGGAATACCAGCGCAGTGAGTAGTCCCACCATTAGTGGATTGTTATCGATGAATTGTATCAGTTCCATGGTCCCATCTCATTCAAAGCGCACCCACAGTAACTTCTGGTAATCCCACCAATCGACCTGGCCATCGACGTGACGACGCCACATTATTCCCTCTTCATCGGTAAAGGTGGGTAAACCTTCAGTGTCGGGCTCGGTCAGGACAGGGGGAACATATCCCAATCCATCGCTCAGTAATATCTCCTCGTGAGAGGGGTAGGTCTCACCTCCAGCCTCATCTTCAAGACCATTCTTGCTCTTCCTGGTCATCAACAGGGTCAGCAGGAATACCACCAGTGAAGCACCGCCGATGGCGTACCAGCCATTCTGATTCTGCGCCACTTCACTCCCGAGTGAGCGGGTCGGCCAAACCGTCGTGTTCTCGGTATGATTCTCTTCACTGACCAGAGGTGGTAGACGGACGATGTTGAGGCCACGGGTGGTGGAAATCTCCTCACCATTGGTGACGGTTACCACGACCTTGTGAATTCCCGGTGCCCACTGCAAACAATCGATGCTCGAAACATTGCCTATGACCTGATTGGGGATGACCTCCCAAACCCGCTGGTGCGAGGATAAGGATTCGGTGGTCGATTGTGGTTGAAGTGTCACACTGCAGGTGGTGCCAGTCTCATCACCATCACCGATGGTGCTGAGAACAAAGGCCGGTGCGGGGCGATTATGGATCGAGAAAGTGAGTTCGACCTCGCTGGTCTGCCCCAAGCCGTTCTGATAAGATTCACTCAGGGAATAAGCACCAGCTGGCCAATCACCACAATCGAGGACTTCGTCGCTTGCATAAACTTGGAATGGGGCTCCGGTGAATGTTCGACTGCCCATCATGCCATATCTGGAGCCGACCTCATCGGTGAAAACTCTGGTCACTTGACATGAATCGCCGGTCTGCAGATAGGCTGGAGCAGCCAGGCTGAGGCGCAAGGTCGGCAGGGAGAGAGCTGGTTCGAACCAATAAGAGCCCAAGTCGAGGTTTACCAACATCGACATGCTCTGCGGGTCGTACATCTGCAAGGTCATGCTGTATTGACCGACTTCCCAAGACTCGATGGTGATGGAGAAGTTCTCCTGTCCCTCGATGCTGGTATTGACCCATTGCTCGATGGTTCTCGGGCCGGTGCTGGCGAGCAGAACCATGTTGACATCGGCCATCTCGACGGTCGCATTGAGAACGACCACGACTCGGAAGGCATCGGCCTGACCATCATCGTTGGTATCTAGAGCGGTGTCGTTGCGCATCGATACCAAGCGTAGACCGACGTCTGCCAAACTCAGGCCATCACCCTCTTCAGCGGCTACCGTTGGAGTTGCACTCGACAACATCAGCATGATGAACAGGAAGTACATCGAAATTCGCTTACCCACCATAATCACCTCCGACATCGTAAGGGGTTTCGCTTGCAGTGGCACCATAGGCAGCACTCGGGTCTAGATGTTGAGCGCCGGTATAATGAGAGAGATCTTCGGCCATCGCTGGCGATAAATCCTGTATCTGGCCGGTATTCATATCGATGACGGGAACCGTCGCAGTGGTCTCATGCCCTTCGAGGTCGGCCAATATCTTGCCATCGTCCGGTTCCCGTCCGCCGAACAGACTTCTCGCCGCACCAGCGAATCTGGTGATTATCAGGGCCAGAAACATCGCCCCTCCCAAACTGGCAAAGGAGAGCCAGGAACCGGTCGGGCTGCTGCCCATTATCGTCACCGCGGCGGCGAATTCACCGTATTCATCGGAAAAACCATCCTTGTTCTTGTCGGGACAGCCCTGCAGGTCGACGGTGGAAGTTCCGGCAATCTTCGGACAGTCATCGCGCTTGGCACCGATTGCATTATCGCCATAGCCATCAAAATCGCTGTCCTTCCACTGCATCCGGTCA